>JAUXWC010000223.1 GCA_030685025.1 Rhodoferax sp. | reverse complement strand
CCCGTCGACCAGCAACCCTGGCTGGCCAGTGTCTGGCGCCGCGGCTGACACTCCGATCGGTCTCAAGCCCGGCGGGGCTTGTCCGTGGGGGTGGGGTGCGATCCGTCAACGAGACCGTGCCCGACGATCTGCTTGCACGACAGGACATGGAAGGCGTCCCCCTGGTTCATATCGATCAGCGCATCGAACAGGGCCAGCACCTGCTGACTACGCTGAAGGCGCAAGGTCGGGGTGGGCCGATTCTGGAGATCGTCGAGACGGCGCTGGCCCGCCTGAACCGTCTGCATGTGGCCTGGAACGCCATGGGCTTCTGGGGTGTGCAAGCCGGGGAACTCAGCGGGGCCGAGCGGTTCGAACTGGAACTGGCCGACAAGGAGTTGCAGCAGCGTCTCAGTCAGCTCCAGCGCGAGTGCCTACTCTTGTCGGAACGCCTGGGTCAACTCGAAAAGACCTGGATCGAACCGCTGTGGCGCGGTGTCTTGCTAGAGCGCCGAGCCTAGTCAGTTGGGGTCAGAGCACGTCGCTACGCGAGTGGTCTGTCCCGCAAGGCTTCAGTAGTGCGGTGGCAAGTCGTCGCGCGCGTCGCGCCCGACACCCTCGCTGTTGCGCTGCGGTTGGCACAGCTCGGCCACTTGGCGAATCAATGCGTCAATCTGTTGCTGCTGGCGCACGATGATCCGCTCTAGTTGATCGACCAGGTCTTCGGTGAAGCTGGCCTTGACCTCCAGGTCAATCAACCGTTGTTCCGTGTTGTCGGGATGGGGCATTGGCGGTCTAGAGTGGGTTGAGAGGCGCGAGCGCCCGCCGGCGATGCCGTCGAAAATGGACCACCGCCAGGCATAAGGATGCAAGCTGCAACACCGAACAGAAGTAGAACGGCGCGCCAATGCGCCAATCCCCCTGCGGGTAGTGCGACACCAGCGCCAGCAAGGGCGCCGCCAGCATCGGAGCCACGACTGCCATCAGACTGTTGAGCGAGCTCACCGCGCCCATGGTCTGGCCCTGGCTGCGGCTGTCTGCCGCGGACGAGATCAGACTCTGCACCGACGCCGTGACCGTGACCCCGAAAACATTGCACGCGATGACGGCAAACATCATCCAACCCTGCGTGGCGGCACCCCATAAACCGTAGGAGATCGCGGACGAAATCAGACCGATGACCGCCAGCCGCTGCGCGGAGAAGAACTTGAGCAGGCGCCCCAGCAAAAAGCCCTGAACGGTGACCGACACGATGCCCACCGCCGCCAGCGACCAGCCGTTCTCCATCGGGCCCCAGCCAAACTTGAAGGTGGTGTACAGCACCCAACTGGTGTACAGGACGAACTGCGCCAGCCCGCTGAAGGCCACCACCCCCACCAGTGGCCCCACGCCCTTCAACTGCGCCAGCGCGCGCAGTGAGGTGACCGGATTGGCCGCACGCCAGGCAAAGGGCTTGCGCTGCGCCGCGCCCAGCGACTCCGGCAACACAAAGTAGCCGTACAACAAATTGGCCATGGCCAGCGTGCCCGCCGCGAAGAACGGCAGTTGCAGATTGATAGCGCCTAGCAGGCCCCCCATCACCGGGCCGATGATGAAGCCCAAGCCCATCATGGCACCGAGCAAGCCAAAGCGCTTGGCGCGCTGCTCGGGCGCCGTGATGTCCGCCACATAGGCGTTGGCGATCGCGGCGTTGGCCTGCATCGCGCCGGCCACCACCCGCACCGCTACCAGCACCCACAGGGCGGTAGCCAGGGCAGTCCCAAAGAAGCTGACGCCGAGCCCCATGAAACCGAGCAGCAGCGCGGGCCGGCGGCCATAGTGGTCCGACAGCGCCCCCAATACCGGCGACGCCACGAAGTTGGCGATGCCAAACGAAAACGCCACCACGCCGTACCAGTACGCCTGGTCCGCCTGGGAGTTGGAGAAGCTGCCGACCAGGGCCGGCAAAACGGGAATGATCAAGCCGATGGCGATCATGTCGATCAACACCGTCAACATAATGAAGGGCATCGCAGCTTCACGCGAGCGCAGCTTCCTAAGCATGGCGTACCGGGGTGGCGTTGCTGATCATTCAAACTTCCTTGCGCTCGATGGAGCCCTACAGTCTAGTTCAGCACTGGGCACCGGGCCGATGGCGGGCGCGGCTGCGGATTTGACTGCCGCCACCTATAATCCGGGCGCCGTCCACTTGGCCACGGGGGCCGCACGGGCGCCAGTCTGGAACGTCTCAACCGAGGCGCCACCTGACCTCCTTGCGCGGCCTCAATGACTTCGTGCGCTTTTGAGAATGAGTAACAACACAATCTTGCTCACCGATACACGCATTAACCTCGCAGGTGGCGCCGCCAAACGGCGCCAAAACTCAAGCCGACCATGATCGGCCATCACCCAATCGAGTCGTTCCGGACCCAGCGGCTGACGCAGCAGAACAAGCTGTTTGGTTTGTTGCCACGCAATGCTTACTTTTGAAAGATTTGAGTTTTATGTTTGTCTTGTTGATGTCGTTGGCGGTCAGTCTGCTTGGCGCTTCAGCCTTGGCAGCACCAGCCGGTCCGACCGCAGTCAGTCCGGCATTGGCCTTCTATTACGGGGCCAATCCTCCGTGGGACGAATTGCAGGCCTTTGACATCGTGGTGGTCGAGCCCGACCATGTGCCTGATCCGAAATTGGCTGTGCTCACGCACACGCGCCTGGCCGCCTATGTGGCCTTGGGCGAGGTGCAGCCTTCACGCCCGTATGCCAGCAGCATTCCAAAGGCATGGCTGCGCGGAGAAAACAAGGATTGGGGCAGCCGTCTTCTTGATCAATCCCAACCTGAGTGGCCCCGATTTTTTACGGAAACCCTCATCACCCCCCTGTGGAACAGGGGATACCGCACTTTCTTTCTGGACACGCTGGATTCCTACCACCTGTTTGCCAAGACGCCTGAAGAAAGAGCGATCCAGGAGGCTGGCATGGTGGCGGTCGTGAACGCCCTCAAGCAGCGCTATCCGCAAGCCAAACTGATCTTCAACCGGGGGTTTGAAATATTGCCGCGCACCCATGCACAGGTCGAAGCCGTGGTGGCAGAGTCACTCTTTCAGGGTTATGACGCAGGCAAGGCAAGCTACAAGATTGTTCCCGAGGCAGACCGTTTATGGCTGCTGGGACAATTGCAGCGCGTTAAAGAAGAGTTCCAGCTACCGGTGATTGTGATCGACTACGTACCCTCGTCCCAGCGGGAACTCGCCCGTCAGACCGCGCGGCGCATCACTGCGTTGGGCTTCACGCCCTGGGTGGCCACACCAGATCTCGCTACCTTGG
This sequence comes from Rhodoferax sp., assembly GCA_030685025.1. Classification (GTDB taxonomy): domain Bacteria; phylum Pseudomonadota; class Gammaproteobacteria; order Burkholderiales; family Burkholderiaceae_C; genus Rhodoferax_D. The sequence goes on along the minus strand of JAUXWC010000223.1, from coordinate 20,612 downwards.
GCGTAGGGGCCATTGAAGTCATGCCCCGCAAGGTGCTGGTGGTGCACAGTCCGGTGAAAGATGAATACGAGTTGCGAACGTTAGGTCCCGTCCGCTTGGCCGCCATGCCACTCAACTATTTGGGCTATGTACCAGAGTATGTAGACCCCCACCGCTTGCCCGGGCAAGCCCTGGCGGGGCGCTATGCCGGAGTCGTGGTCTGGCTTACAAAAGAGACTGGTTCCGACGAACGCCAGAAACTGCTAACCTGGCTCGAAAGACAAACGCAAGAAAGAATACCTTTTGCGCTGATCACGCCTCCCAATTTGTTGCTCGATAGCGCTCTGGGGCATTCTCTCGGGTTGAGACTCAAGTATTTACCGACGAAGAAGGCCCCAGTTGAAGTCACGCAGCAAGATGCGCTCATGGGATTCGAGCGGCCCCCGCGGCCAGAGCTTGATGATTTCTTTTCATTATCCCTGTCAATCGGTCGTCCGCTGCTGACCCTTAAACGGGGGGACGATCTTCAAGTCGCTGCGGCAGTGACACCTTGGGGTGGGTATGTACTGGCACCTTACGGAGTTGTCGCGTTACCTGGCAACGCTGGAAATCGTTGGGTGATTGATCCCTTTGGATTCCTGCGGCAGGCTTTGCAGTTGCCCGATATGCCCGTGCCGGACGTAACCACTGCAACGGGGCGACGAATGTTCATGGTCCACATGGATGGTGATGGCTTCATCAGTCGATCAGAGCTGTCGGGCAACCCCATGGCAGGTGAAGTGGTGCGCGACCGGGTTGTCAGCAAATACGCCGTCCCCATGACCATCTCGGTGATTGAAGCGGAGCTCTCCCCTCAGGGCTTGTATCCGGGCTTGTCCAGTATGGCTGAGAAGGTTGCTAGAGATATCTTCCGTGCGCCAAACGTAGCAATAGCTTCCCACAGTTATTCGCATCCCTTTATCTGGCGCAAGGCCAGTGCCAGCGAAGCGAACGCCGGCTACAACCTGCGTCTGCCAGGCTACCAATTCAATCTTCAGCGGGAAATCGAGGGCTCCATTCGCTACATCGAAGACCGTCTTGCCCCCCCGGATAAAAAGGTGGACATGTTCTTCTGGACGGGCGATTGTATTCCCGGTAGCGATGCGCTGGCGTTGACCCGCAAGATCGGAGTATTTAATATGAATGGGGGTGACACGGTGAGTACTCGTTCGACTCCTTCGGTCGCCCAGGTTGAAGGCCTTGGTTTGCAGCGTGAGGGAGGCTTTCAGGTGTTCGCCCCCAATCAGAATGAAAACGTTTACACCAATAATTGGCAGGGTCCGTTTTACGGATTTGAGCGCGTGATCGAGACCTTTGAATTCACCGAAAAGCCGCGACGACTCAAACCAATCAACATTTATTTCCACACCTACCTCACCACCAAGCTCGCGGGCATGAAATCGCTGGACAAGGTGTTTGCCTACGCCATGGCGCAGGACACCACACCTGTGTTTGTGTCCGACTACGCGCGCCAGGTGCTTGATTTTCAGCGCATGGCGGTCGCGCGAGCAGCAACGGGTTGGCGGCTGCGCGGTGCTTCGCACTTGCGCACTTTGAGAATGCCGGTTGCCATGGGTTTTCCTGACCTGGAAAAAAGCAGCGCCATTGCCGGTTACCGTGCCGGGCCGACTGATAGCTACATTCACCTGGGCAGCGATGCCGCGGAGCTGTTGGTGCGCCCAGTCGAGTCAGCGGCGTTGCGCCTGGTGTCGGCCAATGCCAGGGTCGTAAGCTTCGGACTAACGGCGGGCGGCTTGCGCTGGCATCTGGAAGGAAATGTCGCGCTCAAATTCACACTGGCCAATGCACAGGCCTGTCGCGTGCGCATCGCAGGCCAGGATCTTGTACCGACGCAACGAATCGGCAATTTAACTTACTACGAAACCAAGGCCCATGCTGCCCGACCGCTCGAAGCGATATGCCGGCATTGACGGGGATATTCCCCGTTTGGTGCTTGTTTCCAATTGGCAGTTGGCATTGGTCGCGCTGCTGGTCTTGGCATTGCTGGTCTTGATCTTTCCGCGCAAAACCTTGGTGGAAAAGCTCTATGGGCAGGAAACGTTGGATGAACTGACGCTGTCTTACATTCAAAACCTGTACCGGGCGGAGACCGGCAACGCAGATGCCGCCATTTTGCTCACCAAGGCGCAAGAAAACGAGCTCGATATCAAGACGATGGAATTGAGGCTTTTGCCCCTGGTCGACGTGCACGACTCACGTCAACGAACCGCGGCATGGAGCATGCTGGCGAAGGCCTACCAAAAGGCCCTGGCGGCCAATCCCGATGACAAGGAGCGGACACGTTTGAGAGCGCAAATGACCGCTCTTTTGCAAAGAGCAATCAAAGAGAAGAATCCGGAGCATCTCAGCCGACTTTTTGCCGCCGCCGCGTTTGGGGCGGATTTGCCGCGACTGGGTATTGCGTTTATCGAGGGCATCGAAGCCGGGCTTGCCGCCAAGGCACTGGAGCAATATGGCCAAGAGGCACTTGGCCAAGGCGAGTATGGGCTGGCAGCAGAGTATTTTTTCAAGGCAAGAAATCAGGCCAGCCATGAAGACGAAGCGCGACGTCTATTCCAGAAGGGTGTCGGTACGCTCATGGCCGCAAGCAAGTTCAAAGAGGCCATGCGCTCGGCTGATTTGCACCTTGGTAATCTGGAAGGCGATTCAGCGACCATGCGTTACCTGGCCCGCGCAGCCCAGGCCGCAGGGGAGCCTGCCCAGGCTGCGCGCTATGCCCGGCCGCTCGTTTTTCAGGTTGATAGGACACCCATCGCGCCATGAGAATCAAGCTGCTTCTGGCCGGCATGGTCTGCACTGGATTTTCGCCGTTGCAGGCAACCCAGTGGCCCGCAACGGGCGCCGACTACTACTCTCTGCGGATTGCGAGCGGCAAGGATGCGCAGGCCCTGCAGACGCTCTATCCGCGCTACATCGAATTGCCATTTGTCCAGCGCAACTGGCGCGAGGACACGGCTTTGGGCGCTGTAACTGCCGCGCGTCCCGAACCTGCACCCACATCCACGCTGCTCACTGCGCTACCCCCGGTGGTACCAACATCACCGCCAGTCCCACGCAAAATACCTGACGCCCCGGCGCGCCAGGATTTGATGCGCCCCTTCCACCAGGAAGACTTTGCGCTGGCCTACGATATTTTTCTAGGCAGCGGTGATTTGGAGCGTGCGTTTCTGGTGGCCCGCCAGGCAGTGCAGCAGGTGGCCAATGACAGCACCTGGCGGCGAAAGCTGGCGCATGTTGCCGAATGGACACAACGCCCCCTCGTGGCAGCGGAGCAGTGGCGCGCGTTGTTTCAGCAGGGGGACCGCGCTGTGGATACCGTGTCCGGCGTGATTCGTCTGGCCGCATTGCTGGAGGACCCCGCGATTGCCCTGCAGGCGTGGGTGGTGCGGGCGAAACAGACCACGTTGACGGATGCGCAATGGGAAGCCATTTTTGAGCTCCATGAAAGTGCGGTGGAGCCTGCCAGGGGCTCCCGCTTTTTTGAAGCTCAATTTGGGCAGAAAAAAAATCCCTTGCTCCTGGAGTATGCCGCGCGGCTGGCTGGGAATGCAGGCGAAGACGAGCGTGCCGAGACCTTGTACATACAACGCAGCCAACTTGAGCCGTTTTCAATGGACGTCATTTTGCGTGCGGTGGTCAGTCTGATTCGCAGAGATCACATGCGTGAGGCACTCGCTCTGATGCAAACCCATGAAGGCCGTGTCGAGGCAGACACTGCGGAGTTTTGGCGTTTGTTGAGCGAGCTTGCCTGGAAACTGCGTGACTACGACGCCGCGCAGGGTGCTTATCACCGCTATGCACAGACACCGCAAGCCACCCCAGCAGACTGGTCGCGCCTTGTGTTTCTGGTTCGCCAAAAGCATCCCGCGCAAGCGGCGGAACTGGCACTGGAGGCTTATCGTCGTTTTGATGCCCTGGAACAACTGGTTTCGGGTTTGGAGATTTACGCGGAAATTGGCGATTTTCAAGCGCAGGCCCGCGTTTTCAAATCGCTGGGGCCAGCCGCGCTGACCAAGGCTGAACAAGTAGTGCGTTTTTTGCAGATCCGGGCGCAGTTCTACCAGCGCCAAAAAATGCCGGATCTCGCGTGGGCCGATTTGCGTCAGGCAGGCCAAATGAGCCCGGACGATTCGGATGTCATCCTGGCTTCACTCTGGTTTCTCATCGATGAGGCCCGTACTGACGATTTGAAAATTGCATTGAAGCAATTTTCGCCGCGGGTCCAAACCCATCCGGCGTACTGGCTTGCCTATGCGGCTGCCAATCAGGTACTGGACCGCCATCGCGAAGCCGTGATCTGGTACACACGGGAGATTCGGCGCAATCCGGATGATCCGCTGATCCTGCTCAATTACGCCGAGGCGCTGGAGCGCAGTCAACGTGCAGGCATGGCGGCGAGAGTCAGGCGCCATGCCTGGCTGATCCTGAAGCAGAAATACCCGCAACCAGTCAACCTGCGGAACCTGGGCAAGAACCCCGAGTTGCTGGCCATGGCCCGGCTGGCGATCCTGGATCGACCTGGCGATCCGGCTATGCAAGTGGTGCGTCATCTGGCCAGCCAAATGAGAAGCGCACCCCCCGGCCAAGCTGACGACGGGCAAGTCATCGCTCTGGTGCTGGGCTGGGCCATAGTCAAGGAGCAATTCGCAAATGCCCGGGCCTGGATGTGGTTGCGCTACGCGCGCCAAAGCCAGAAAGCACCCCCTTTGTGGGGTGATTCGCAGGTGGCCTTGCAGTTGGCTGAAACCCAGAGCCTGAAGCGCTTGCTGGCCCACAACAGCGAGGGCTTGCCCATTTACAACCGTTATGACACAGCCTATACGCTCGGTCATGTGCGGCAGGCGTTGGACATTGCGTTCAAGGGCATGACCCAGCAAGAGGGCGATGAACCCCTGTATGACCGATTCCGCCAGCACGCGCCTCTTCACGCAAATTACGTTCAACTTCGAGCTACCCATGAAAGGCAGGGTTCACTTGCAAACCAGGGCGTTCAATGGGAAGCGCGCTGGGTAGCTGACCCCAAGCTCCACGTCATCCTCGGTTGGTCACGTATGGGGCAATCCGGCGACGATCCCACACTCGCACCCGCGCTCCCCGGCTCTGATCGGCTCAACAGCCTGGAGGCCCGTTGGTCAGGTCAGCGTGGCGATAGCCAACTGTCGCTGAACCGACGCCATGAATGGCACCGCTACACCGGCCTGCGCATGGGCCAAACACTGCAGTGGGGCGGGCGCGTCAACCTGGAGGCCGGGCTGGCCTACCGCGCTGACTCGGCCGTGAGCCAACCCATGCAGGTTTATGGCTATGAACACAGTCTGCACGCCAGCGTCAACTACGCCCTGGGCAAACGAGAGTACCTGCGCATCGCTCCCCGAACGACGCGGTACTATAGGCAAGATGGTCACTATCTGGGCCGCGGCCACATTCTGGATCTGGAAGCGGGCTATCGCATCCGAACAGAGTACCCGGACTGGCGGGTTCGTGCCTTCTCCACCTTGCAGCGTTTTCTTGGCGATGGCAGTCCAGACCGTTCCTGGACGATGTTGCCCGCGAAAGTGCAGACATCCATTGCCGAGCGAACACTCGATCCTGTCGCCTACTTCATCCCCGAACGCGGGGCGACCTGGGGTGCTTGTATCGGCATGGGAGAAGACTTGGCAGGGCAAGACCTGCAGACTGTTTACAGTCGAGCTTGGCGTCCTTTCCTGAATCTTTGCCTCAGCCATAATTCCGCCGGTAACACGAGCCACTCCGGCATTTTGGGCATCGCGGGCTCTCTGACGGGTGAAGACCATCTCTCCGTGCAGTGGCAGGGTAGCGAGGAGCAGGTTCCTGGCACGCCCATCAAACGCGCATTGGCGATTCGTTACCGGCACTACTTTTAGGAATTCTCACGCATGAAAAGAATTCAATTCATATGGCTCGGCTTGAGCGTACTCGTGATGACGGCTTGCTCCGCCACGATCCAGTCCACGGCCAACCACGACGCGCTCAATGCCGATGCGAAGTGGGCGCTATTGCCGATAGCCAACAATACGGACACCCCCCAGGCCGCGCTGTCGGCCGAGGCCATGCTGGAGCATCAACTGCGCCACCGCGGCATCAACACCCTGTTGCATTACCCCGCCATGTTGTCGCGGGACAGCCTGTTTGAACCTACCGAACGCAAGGTGAGTACGGAGGCGCAAAAGTGGGCACGCGAGCAGGGTGTGCGCTTCGCGGTAACTGGCAGCGTGGAGGAGTGGCGCTACAAAGTGGGCATTGATGGCGAGCCGGTCGTGGGCGTCACCTTGAAGGTGATTGACCTGACCAATGACCGTGTCGTGTGGAGTGCCTCCGGCGCGAAAAGCGGCTGGAGCCGACACGCGCTATCGGCGGTGGCCCAGACCTTGCTCACAGATTTGCTGGCCAGTCTGCACCTGGTTTCTGACAAAGTCAGCATGAAGTAAGGGCACATGCCGCGTTTTACCTTGACAAGGTTCTTTAAGCGACTCTTCGCGCCCGAGGCAATTGCACCTGAACAGGCTGCCGCTCGCACACAGTGGCTGGAGGTCGCCATTATTCCGCTGGCGGCCATTGGGCTGGCATGGTTGGCCAGACCGAACGATCCCATGGTGGCAGATGGCTTGTTTCCCTGGTTGTGGTTTGCGCCAGTACTGATCGCGCTGCGCTATGGCGTATTGCCGGGCCTGCTGGGCAGTCTTCCTGTTTTGGGAAACTGGTTGTTGGCCAATCACCTGGGCTTGGTTGCGGACCAGTTTTCTCCCGAGTACTTCTTCGGCGGCGGTTTGCTGGTTCTCGTGTGTGGTGAATTCAGCGATGTTTGGCGCGACCGGAATTTGCGCATGGAGGAAACCTATCTGTATGTGACGGAGCGCTTGTCCCGGTTAACCAAACGACATCTGCTGCTCAATTTGTCACACGACCGCTTGGAACAGGAAATGCTGGCTCGCCCAGGCTCCTTGCGCGATGCCCTGGCCCGCCTGCGTTCAATCACAATTGAGCGCAGCGAAAACCTTGTGGTCATGCCCGGCGCCATGGGGTTGCTGGAGCTCTTGTCTCAGTACGTCAACATTGAGTCAGCCGTGCTTTACACGCTGGAGCCCCAGGGCTTGAGCTTTGTGTTGGGTGAACAGGTCGCTGTGTTGGGCGAGCCAGAGACCCTGGCCCCTGATGACGAGTTGCTGCGCCTGGCGCTGGAGTCAAATAGTCTGGCCCATATTGCCAGCAGGGATTTGAGTCTGGAGCGTCAAACCAGGCAGTTGGTTGTGGCTCCCTTGGTAGCCGGGAACAACACCTTGATTGGCGTACTGGCAGTCACCCGAATGCCATTTTTCTCCCTCAATGTAGAGAATTTGCAAATGATGTCGGTCATTTTGGCCTACTACGCAGATAACATTCGCCATGCCCCTGAAGTGCGTCAAATTCAGCAACGATTGCCGACCCTGCCGGCACTGTTCGCCGAAGAACTTGTCCGTATGATTTTGATGCAGAAAAAAGTAGGAATTGCCAGTCACATTGTGGTAATGACTTTTGGCGGTTCACAGCGCGAGGAGATTCGGGCCGAGTACTTGCGCGTCAAGCGTGGACTCGACCTCTATTGGCAAACCCATGTCAATGGCATGCCGGTGATTGCCGTGCTGATGCCATTTGCCTCACCGTCTGCCAAGGAGGGTTATTTACAACGGATAGAAAGCTGGCTTATCGGACGTTTTGGAGGTAATTTTGAATCGCTTCACATCTATTTGCGGGCCATTGACTTTGCACGGGAAGATCCGCTGGATGCGCTGACGGAATTGATCAAGGGATGAGCGCCCCATGAACTCGATTTATTGGGCCTGGGGTGCGGTCCTGGCTGACCTTGGCATATTCCTCAGCCCTCTCATTCTGTCGGGCAGCTTCGCGGCTTTTCTGGGTGTGCTGGTAGCGCATGGAGCAGCCTGCGCCATCGTGGCCAGCAGTTGCTATGTGTGGATGCCGGCCCACTTCAAGAAGCCGCGTGCGATGGTGTGGTTATTGCTATTCAATTTTGCGTTCATTACACCGGTTGTTGGTGCCATCGGCATGCTGTTCATGACGCGCATCGCCCTGCGTCAGGCCGCAAAAAAGTCACTTATGGCGGTACCTATTTCGGTGGAGTTACCCGAGTACGACGTTCAGGGCAAAGACATCAACCGAAGTGGTCAAGGGGCCATTCGCTCCCGCCTGGGCGGCAACGTGCCGGCGGAAATTCGCATGCAGTCCTTGTTGACGTTGCAGGCGGTGCCCAATCGCGTCTCCAATCCCATTCTTGAAACCCTTCTGGGCGACAGCACCGACGACGTTCGACTGGTAGCTTTCGGCATGCTCGATGCAGAAGAGAAAAAAATATCCGTGCATATCCAGCGAGAACGCGAAGCTCTATTGCGGGAGTTGACGCCTGAGCAGCGCTATGCATGTTTACGGCATCTGGCTGAACTGCATTGGGAACTGATTTACGCCTCGCTGGCGCAAGGCGAGTTGCGCAATCACATCCTGGGCCAGGCTCGCCAGTATCTGGAAGAAGCCTTCGCAGTGGGAGTGCCGCCAAACTCGGGCCTGGTGTTTCTCAAAGGTCGCATCTTGTTGGCCCAGGGGGAGATTGAAGACGCACAAGCCGCTATTGAACTCGCCGTGGCTTTGGGTCAGCCCAAAATATCAGCCTTACCCTACTTGGCAGAAATGGCCTTCAAGCGCCGCGAACTTGCTCTGGTGAAGCCATTCATGCAGCAACTCGTTGCCCTCAATGCCGCCTCCCGGACCCGTGCCATTGCAGACTTCTGGATCGGGTCTGACAACGTAAGCAATTTCAGTGACCGCCGCTTCCTCCCCCACATCTAAGCAGGGTTTCCCCCGCGCCGACAGCGTGGATGTTCTGCTGTTGCTCGAAGGAACTTTCCCTTTCGTGGCAGGCGGGGTGTCGAGCTGGGTTAACCAGATCATCCGCGGGTTTCCCGAAATCCGCTTCGGCGCGATCTTCCTGGGCAGTCGGCCAGAGGACTATGGCGACATGCGCTACAGCTTGCCGGACAATCTGGTGCATCTGGAGACCACCTATCTTTTCGAGAATCATGGCAATCCACCCGTCATGCCCGTCAAGGCGCCGCCTGGCACCATGGCCGAGGTCAAACGTATGCACGGCTTGTTTGAGACCGATCTCAAGCATCCAGATTGCGCCCATCTCTTTTCCAACTTGATGGATGAGGCAGGTCCCGATGGCCAGATCACCCATGAGGTGTTTCTCTACAGCAAGGAAGCGTGGGACTTCATCAAGAGGAGTTACCGTCGGCGCAGCACCGACCCCTCATTTGTTGACTATTTCTGGACGATCCGCAATATCCACACCCCATTTTGGCGTCTGCGCGAGGTGGCGCTGCGCTGCCCCCCGGCCCAGATCTACCACGCGGTGTCAACTGGCTATGCCGGCATCCTGGCCGTGTTGCTCAAGCATCGCAACAAAAAACCTTTCATACTCAGCGAGCATGGCATTTACGTCAAGGAACGCAAGATTGATCTCTACCAAGCGCAGTGGCTCAAGGACAATCGAAGCGTGTTTGAGCACGACCCGTCCCGAGTGAGCTACTTTCGCCAGTTGTGGATCCGGTTTTTTGAGCACCTGGGCTATGTGACTTACCAGGCGGCCGACGACATCGTTGCCTTGTATGAAGCCAACCGCCAGCGCCAGTTGCATGACGGTGCGCCACCTGAGCGAACTTCCAACATCCCCAACGGCATTGATATTGAACGTTTTGCCCCCCTGCGCTCGCAGCGGGCGGCAACGCCACCACCCGTGTTGTGCCTGATCGGACGCGTCGTGCCAATCAAGGACATCAAGACCTTCATCCGGGCCATGCGCACGGTGGCCAATCGCCTGCCAGACGCCGAGGCATGGATCGCCGGTCCGGAAGATGAATCGCCAGGGTACGCCAGAGAGTGCCGCGAGCTGGCAGCGCAACTCGGGCTGGCCGACAAAGTGAAGTTTCTGGGCTTTCAAAAGCTAACCGAGCTGCTCCCCAAGGTAGGCCTTGTGGTACTGAGCTCCATCAGCGAGGCACTTCCACTGGTAATCCTGGAGGGGTATGCGGCGGGCATTCCGACACTCTCCACGGATGTCGGCTCGTGCCGCCAACTGGTCTTTGGATTGCCGGGTGAGGATGAAGCGATGGGCGCATCCGGGCGTGTCGTGCGGATCGCCGACCCAGAGGCCCTGGCGCAGGCCGCGCTCGAGTTGCTGACCAACGCCCCAGAGTGGCACCGCGCAAGTGAAGCCGCAGTCCAGCGGGTTGAAAAATATTACTCCCAGCGCATGATGTTTGACCGCTACCGCGCGCTTTACGACAAGAATTTCCAGTGGCAGGCATAGGCTTCGAGTTACGCAAATTACTCAAGAAGCAGACCTACGCAGGCCTGGTTCAGGCCTACGCCTTTGCCGGCATCATCAGCTCGGGCCCGTGGGTGCTGTCGATCATTGGCATTTTGCTGATCGGTCTGCTCAGCATCGGCGTGGTCTTTCCCAAGGTCGCCATTGCCCAGTTTCAGGTGACAGTGACTTACCTGTTCCTCATGTCATTGATCGTGACCGGGTTCGTTCAGTTATCGTTCACGCGATTTGTGGCCGACCGTACCTTTGCCAAGGACGAAGCAGCCATCCTGCCCAACTTCAACGGACTGATTCTTGCCGCCCTCAGCCTGAGCATCCTGTTTGCGCTGCCGTTCGTTGCTTTCTTGTTCCCGGAGCAAACCGTCTTGTACCGGCTTCTCTTTGTCATGGGTCTGGCCGTGATGTCGGCCATCTGGATCGCCACGGTGTTCCTGACGGGCATGAAACACTACCGCGCGATTGTGTTTATCTTCTTTCTGGGCTACGGCGCCACACTGGGCCTGGCCATGCTATTTCGGCGACTGCTGGGTATGGAAGGGCTACTTCTGGGGTTTGTGCTGGGCCACTATCTCTTGCTAATGGGCATGATCTGGCTGGTATTCCGCAACTACTACTCCAGCAGATTCATTGCTTTTGACATCTGGAAGCCCGGCGCCATGTACCCCAGCCTGATGCTGGCAGGCTTCTTTTTTAACCTGGGGGCCTGGGTTGACAAGCTGATGTTCTGGTACTACCCCAGCACCGGTCAGCAGGTCATTGGCCCGCTGCACGCCTCGGTAATTTACGACTTTCCGATTTTTCTTTCCTATCTGTCGGTCATACCGGGCATGGCCATTTTTCTGGTTCGCCTTGAGACCGATTTTGTCGACTATTACGTCAAGTTCTACGATGCCGTGCGCGAAGGCGCAACCTTGGACTATATCGAGCGCATGCGAAACCACATGGTTTACCACGTGCAACGAGGCCTGTTCGACATCGCCAAAATCCAGGCGATCGCGGTGCTAGTCACGTTTGCGCTGGGTGACGTCTTGCTGGAGTCGCTCGGCATCTCGACGCTCTACCTGCCCTTGCTGTACGTCGTCGTCGTCGGGGCGGCTCTGCAGGTGGTTCTGCTGGGCATCCTGAATGTGCTTTTTTACCTGGACCAACGCCGCGCCGTGGTCGTGCTGACCGCCACATTGCCGCTGACCAATATCGTGTTTACGGCGATATCGCTTGAACTCGGCGCGACCTGGTTTGGCTATGGATTTGCCTTGGCCATGCTGGTCACGGTCCTGCTTGGCAGCTGGATACTGAGCCGAAAACTTGAAGCGCTTGAGTACCAGACTTTCATGCTGCAATAGCCGATCACTGAAAACGCCGCCCTTACGGCACCGGCACGGCGTAGCCGCTGGAGTCAATGAAAACGATCTGCCCTTCCGAGTCCACCCGAAAGACACCCCCGCGGTAGTCCCGGCGCAGCGGCGCGGCCAGTCGGCCAAAGCACAGGTCAACCGCGCCAGCCACACCCACACCGACCTGTAGGGTAGCGGTGCGTCCCAAGGCGATCTGTCGATCCAGCTCATCGCGTTCGACCAAGGACTGGGCGTACACCGTCGCGGCATGTTGACGCGACATCTTGGCGCGCTCCAGCAAGCCCTTTGGATCGCCAAACGTCGTGAGGTGGGTCACCAGCTTGTGCAGGCTGGAGTGTGCGGCGTCTTCTTTCTCGATTCGTTCCTGCAGCGCGTGGCGCCTGGCATCAAGCTCGGGGTTGCATCCCAGCACTACCCGGGTCACACCGCTGGTGGGCGAGCCCAGTTGCGGCGTCGTGATCTGCATCATGGCCGTGGTGACGCCACCAATCAGGCGGCCGCGTTGCGGCGAGCCGTCGCCGACGATGATCTGGTTGAGCGATTGCAGTTCACACTCCAATGCCATGTCGTGGATCACGATCAGCGTGCCGGCGTGAATCTGCACGGCCTCGGCAAAACGCGCGGTCACTGACCCACCGGCGCGCAGCGTGGCGCGTCCGACCACACCACCCGCCACCGTGATGTTGCCGCCGGCTTCCAGCACACCACCGTCGACCATGCCACCCACCACGATGTCCCCGCTGGCCTGCACCTTCATGCCATGACCAACCTCGCCATCGACATGCACGACGCCGTCGTAGTGGATGTTGCCGGTGCTCATGTTGACTTCGGGGATCCGCAAAATCGGCTCCACCATCACGCCATGCTGCACCCGCACGGGTTGCCCGGTCAGGCTGGCCTGCAGCAGGTTGGCGTCGCCCTGGGCCACCTCGGCGCCCGCGAGTGCCGCTGCAAAGGGTTGGTCGGTCCCCGGGCGCGCGCTCAGCACCTTGCCCCGCACCGTATGGCCATCCACCCCAGGGGTGGCCGGTTGGCGACGCATCAGCGGCTCGCCCGAGCGCACGATCGCAATGCTGCCATGCTCACGGTAGTCAATCAGACCGTTTTCGTCGACCTGGGGGGCCCGGTCCCCCATGGCCGGAATGAGTTCCTCGAACACGGCATCGTGCCCATCCTTGGGTGGCTGGCCGCTGGCGACGGCAATGTCGCTGCACGCGTCCTGTTGGCAGGCCCAGGCAACGGCCGCCTGATCGACCCCCTTCACCACGCCGGCAGCCGCCAGCGCCTGCATGACCGCCTCCGGCGTGGCCGCCTTGCCGCCGCGTGGCGGCGCGATGCTCAGCGTCGCGGTCATGTCGTCCGGCGTCACCTGCACGTGTATCGCCGCATCCCGGCGCTGTGCCACCAGCAACATGAAGGGTTTGTGCTGGTTGTTGCAGCCGATGGCGGCCTGCTCGATGGCCTCGGTGTGGATCAGGCAGTCTCCGTAGCCTTTCTCGGCCAGCCACGCCATCAATGTGGCGCTGTCGACGGGCGCACGCTGCGCGACGACCGCGACGGCCAGAAACACCTGACCGTCAGCGTCACTGAGGGAAATTCCGGAAAGGTCCATGCCTACAGTCTCCGTCCACGCGCCACCAACGTTTCGATCCTTATAGCCGATCGCCGACGATACGCCAAGCGCGAACCCAAGCTGACACCAGCTCGGTGGTCGTGGAACCCACCCAGAACTGCTCCCAAGGGCTGAGGCAGCCGGCCATGGACGGCTCGGGCACAGGGGACATGACGATCGACTATGCGCCTATTGCCTGGTCAGCGCAGCGGCCGCGCGCGGCGCATTGGTCTGGCCGGTGATCTCCCGGAAGAACGCGTCGGGCGAGGGTTTGCGTTGCAGGAAGGCTTCCACCAGTTCGGTGGGGTGGCGTTGCCCGCCACTCTCCAGAATCAGCTTGCGGTAGCGGGTGCCGACCTTGGTGTCCATGGCATTGGCGCCAAAGGCCGAACGCATGTCCAGCGCCAGCACCTCGGACCACATATAGCCGTAATAACCAGCCTGGTAACCGCCCATGACGTGACCAAAACCGGCGGGCACGAGCGTGCCGACTTCATGACCCAGCGGCGTCTTGCCCTCCAGCTCGATCCATGTCTGCATTGGGTCAACCGTGGTGGGCGTATGCAGGGCCATGTCCCAGGCCGAGTAAAGCCGCTGGCGGGCGTATTGAATACCCTTGCCAAAGGCGCGCGAGGCGTTCATGCGTTCGATCAGCTTCGGATCAATCGGCTTGCAGGTGGGGCAGACTTTGGCGAAGTAGGCCAAGGTCTCGGGGCGGCGTGACCACTCCTCGAACATCTGCGATGGCGCTTCAACGAAGTCGCGTTTGACGCCGGTGCCGGCATTGAGCACATAACGGGTGCGTGACAACACGCCATGCAGGATGTGCCCAAACTCATGAAACAGGGTTTCCAGCTCGTTCTGGTCGAAGCCCTCGCGGTTGAAGTTGGTCACCAGCACCGAAATCGGTGTGCGCTGGGCCGCCAGTGAGACGCCACGCACGCCAAACGCGGCAGCGTGTTTGTACTTGCCATCGCGGGGAAACAGGTCCAGGTAGAAACTCGATAGATACTTGCCACTGGCGCTGTCGAACACGTCGTAGCCACGCACTTCGGGTTGCCACACCGGCAGGCTCTTGTTGGCGCGGAACTGCACACCGTACAAGGTACTGGTGACCCTCAGCATCCAGTCAATCGTGGGGTCGATTGGAAACTGGGCTCGCACCTCGCGTTGATCGACGCTGTAGCGCGCCTTCTTGAGGCCTTGCTGGAACAACGCAAGGTCCCATCGCTTGAGCACGGCGTCTTTCTCGCCGGTGACAGCAGCCTTCTCGGCGCGCAGTTCGTCAAGCTCCTTGCGCTCCAGTGCTTCGACCCGGCCCTGCACGTCTTCCAGGAAACGGTTGACCGCCACCGACTTGCCCGCCATCTTGCGCTTGAGCGACCAGTCCGCGTAACTGCTGTCACCCATCAACCGCGCCAGCTCCAGGCGCAACTGCACCGCTTCCTTGAGCAGGTCCAGGTTGGCCTGGCCACCACGCTGCTGGAACGCGGTCCAGAACGCCTTGCGCGTGGCCTCGACCTGCACGTTGTTCATGATCGCGTCGTATTCCGGGTAGTCCAGCCCGAACAGGAAGTTGCCCTGTGCGTCCTTGGCGCGATTGACCAACGCGGCCGGCGGCACACCGGTCAGCGCGGTCTCGGCGAAAGCCAGCTTGGTGGTGACGTCGCGCACGTTGCGCGAGAAGTCTTGCGAGAGTTTGTCCAGGCGCTCGAAGATCACCTTGGCACGGTCGCGTTTGTCGGCGCTCAAGCTGACACCGCGCTCCTCGAAGTCGTCCAGGATGCTCTGGCGCGCCATCGTGTCAATTGGATCGGTGGTGCGCAGCGCCTTGACCCGCTGAAACAGGGCATCACTTTGCAAGTACTCGTTGGGCAGCGCCGACAGCAGCAGGTCACACGCCTCGGCCGCCTTGCGCACTTCGGGGTCGGGGCTGGTCTCGGACAGCAGGCCTATCGGCCCTCCTATGTCCTGCAGGCCAATGTCAAGTTGGTTCCACGCGCCCAGCACGCTCTTGGCAGTTACCTTGTCCAAGGGCAAGGCCTTGAGGCCCTCGATCCTGGTCTTGGCCTGGGCAATGCTCTGCTTGCACAACTTCGGGATCTCGGCGGCGCTGGGTTGCGCGATGGCGCCGCGCTGCGCGGCCATGGCGTGCGGGAGAACGAGCGCTGCGCAAGCAGCCAGCAAGGTGGTTTGAAACTTCATGGCAATCCTGAAATCGGGGGTGGGTGGGGTTGATCGGACCGGGTCCGGCCTGCTCGCGTGGGCCTTCTGGGCGCGTGAGGTGGAGGCGATTATAGGAAGCGTGCGCCCTACCCGCTTGTGACCGCCGTGGTGCGGCGAGCGCTTGCCACGCCGCGCAGAAAGGCCGCTACCGTCGGGTCGACCCCCAACGCGTCGATCAGTTCGATGGCGCGCACCAGGTCACGCGCGGCGCCAAGCTCGCTTTGCAGCGTCATGGCCTGCTGGTACCAGCCCCGGGTGCCCGGCTTGCGCCACAGCGCCTCCAAGGCCTCGATGCCGTAACGCAGGCGCTTGGCCAGGATCCGAACCCGGTGTTGCGCCGCTGCGTCGTCCATCTGCTCACGCACGGCAGCTCGCAAGCGTTGATGCAGACGCTTGAGGCGACGCCTGGCCCAGCGGCGCAGCTTGGGGTCGCCGGAACTGGCCGCCGCCCCGGGCTGGTGGAGCGTCTCCAGCCACTGCGTGATCGCCAGCAGGCAGGTTCCCACGACCGGCTGTGCCGTGGCGAGCCGCGCCTGGCTTCGTTGCTGTTGCGCCGCATCGGCCATGGCGATCAGCATCGCCTGCCACCCCTGCACTCGCCCGGCGTCGCCAGCGGCAAACGCCTCGGCGAACGACACCAGCGTATCGGTCCGGGCCACGTCCAGATCGCGCAGCGCTCCCAGCGCATTCAGCATCGGCCGCAAAGCCACGCAGTCAGGCACATCGTTGCCAGTCAGCACCGGCTTGAACAGCCGCTGCAAACTCCTGAAGCGACGCCAGCCAACGCGGGCCTGGTGCACGATTTCGGGGTCATCCGAATCGGCCAGGGCGTGCAGATTCGCCAAGAACTGGTCGAAGGCCTCGCGCAAGACGCGCTGCGCCGCTTGCGCTGGACCAAGTTCAGGCGTCAACCCCGGTGGCCGGGCGCGCCGGGGCACCGGAGCGCGATGCTGGGCCAAGGCGTAGGCCCGCTCTGACTTGCTGGCGCTCAAGGGCAACACCGCCACGCTCTGGGCGATCTCGCTTGCCACTGCAAACAAGGCGTTGGGCGCCCCCGCCAGCAATTCCAGTTCCAGCTCGCAAATGCGCAGCCGATGCCCGCCGGCACGGATGTAACCCCGGTCCAGCGCCACCTCGATCTGGCTACCGTCGCGCTTGCGCACCACCCAGCGGGTGCGCTCGAAGGTGGTCTCGAAACATGGCACCAGCGCGGCCAACAAGGCGCCATCCGGGTCGATGTCGGCCCAAGGTGTGTCACGCAGCGCCTGCGCCGACAAGGCCGGCCCCGCAACGGCGACCTCCCATTCACCACGCTGGCTCAGGGCCGAGTCACCCGCGCCACCGATCTTGAGCGTCTGCAGCCATTGCGGCTTGGCCGCGCTGCCGACCCGGCGCACACGCAAGGCAACACGCAGGCCGCGCAATGTTTGTGCCGGCGTGTCGTAATAGACATTGTGCAAATGCAGCGTGGTCGCCTTGCGCCGCGCCAGCGCGGGCACGCGCAACAGTTGCCGCAGCAGTGCTGCCGGGTCGGCGGCAGGCAGAGCCAGCTTGAGTTCGATCTCTTGCGGGAGCGGAGTAGTCGGGGTTTGCATGAGGGCCAGTGGTCTGCGCCATCATAGCCAAGCGCTTGTCACATGCGCGCCTGCTACCGGTTGCTGTCCAGTGCATCGAGCAAAACCGCCTATGGCACGGCTTTCCAGATGGCGCAGCGCGCCTACATCGAAGTGGTGGGACTGACCTCGCCCGGCAACGCGGCGTTTCGCAAAGCCCTGCACCAGCATTGCAGCAACCTCAAGTTCAGCAGCTCCATCGGTGGTACCCACGTGTCCGGACCTGGGCAGCGGCGAATGGGGATCACAAGGCTTGGGCCAGCGGCTGCTGCAATCCTGGCACGGCTTCATCGCCGCCGTGTCCAACCCGACGCAACCGTGGCTGACGGTGCAACAGCATGTTGGCCCGGATGCGGTGCAAGCGGCCTACCTGCTGGTGTTGTCAGGCAAGGGCGACGCGCGCGTCGGCCACATGCTGTCGCTGTAGCGTTCAGCGCCGTGACAGGCGCTGCTCCAAGTCGGCCACCGGCATTGGCCAACCGAAGTGGTCACCCTGGTAAGGCCATATCTCTTGGTCGAAAAAAACCCCCGTCTCAAGCCAGGCGAGGTTCTTTTTGAAAGCGACTGGCTCAGTGTGTAGCCAGCATGAATTGCTCGGCACGGTCAGCGGCCACAAACTTGACGATCCCACGCGTCTGCTCTGAGCATCCCTTCAAAATCAGGCGCTGCATGATTTCCGGACCCTCTCTCAAAATCAGAGCCCCCAAGAGTTCATCCACAAAAGACTGCGTCACTTCCACGCCCGAAAAGTTGACGATGACTTCGCGCTCATTTTGAAGGGCAAGCTCAATGGTCTTGCGAATTGGAACCGCGGACGACCTCATGCCAATCATGCGGCCTATAGCGTGCTGCTGAAGTGCGATCTGCGTGGTCATGCGAGTGTCCTCAAGTTGAAAAGCACTATCGAGGGGCTGTGTACATCTGCCAGAAATCATACTATCAGTCGTCGAATCGCAATACAAGAGGGGTTCTTGACTGTTTTGCAGCCTTCACTGGCGGGAGCAGATCCTCAATGTGGACCAACGGTAGTTTTTGACAGATGAAAGTCGCTGAAATGGCGACACCGTCCCATTGGCCTTGCAAAGCCCGCACCTGATCTCGGCGTTTTGCTGCGGCCACCCCACCCTCCAAAAGCATGGCGTCTCCGCTGATGATGTGAACGTCGCCACCGGTAGCCTTGGAGATCAGCACCGTGGTTGTCAAGCCAACCCCCTCGTTGACGCTTTCGCCGAACGGCCCCATGTCGCGGTTGCAACTCACCTTGGGCTTCAACGCAGTTCGAATAGCAGCGCCGTGGGTCTTTTCATGTAGCTCTGGATGATTTTTCAGCGTAGCCAAAAAGCCGCAACCATTGTCAACAACAGCCACCTGGACCCGCCCACCGGTCTGCGCATCTTTGTAATACTGCGCAGCCACCCATACCGACGAGTCAATTGCGCCTTCCCGTCGGGCGTGCGTCAGTGCGTTCTCAATCAACTCTGACAGCGCGTAGCGCAATGGACGGTAGTACTGGTCGTACTCGGTGTCGGGCACTTGGAAGTTAACCGACTTTTGACCACGTCCAATGATCATGGTCACGACGGCTGCGGCGAGTTGGTCCGCCACGGCCTCCGACTTCGCGGAATCCACGATATGCGTAATCTCCAACAAATTGCCACGCTGATCCGTGCGTAGGCGGTTCTTGGGTACGTCGACCGCATCGATGTCCATATCCACAAAGAAATTCATCCGCTCCAGGTAACCAGTGGTCGCTGGCGCCAACCAAGGCATGGCAACCCGCCGCCCTTGGCCCAGGGCCTCCTGGACCGCAGCTGCCAGTGCCGTGATACCCAAGGGGTCCACAAACCGGACCTTGGAGCAGTCCAGTTCGACATTCCCCTGAGATATGCGAACCAGATTCAGTGCTGCCATCAGCGGGACGATGTGTTTTACGCCCACCGTCTCAGGCAGCGTCAGGCTCACGTCGCTATCGTCTTTGTGAAGATTCATCTCTTGATCCGATCACAGCGCTACGCGGGTGACGATGCGGGATTGCTCGGCGAGGGGTACCAAGACCATTGCTAATCCGCCGCAGGCAAATCGAACGCTCCGACGACCTCATTCAAGCGCAATCGCGCCCGCGCCAGACTCGGGGAACGCTGCGCGGCGCGGTGCGGACTCCAGGCAGAGTCAATCCAGTCCGTCAGGCGAGCGTTGTAACCCAATCCGGGAGACAAATTGCCGTCTATGGTCTTCAGCAAGTCCTCTCTGACCTCTCTCGAAGCGCCCTTCGTAAGCCGCAACAACGCCTGCTTGGGGTCCGCCAATTCATCGGGAGCGACCGGCAAGACAATCGGCGTCATTGCCACAGGCCCAACTGCGACACCTTCTCGGGTCGGGTCTTGGGCAACACCACTTCCGCAACGCTGAGCCCGGCACCAAGCGCCTGTCTTTCGCTGTCATCCAAGGGGCGCCCCGTGGTGCCCTGCTTGCCGGTCTCCAGAATGACGACACCCCGTTCATCAATGCCCGGATTGCTCAGCAGGGCATCGCTATGCGTCGTCAAAACCACTTGCCGTTTTGTTTTGCGGTCACGCTGCAAGCGGTCCACGATCAAAGGAATCTCTTTCACGATAGCATCGTTGAGCGAAATCTCTGGCTCTTCCAGTAACAACATGGAGCTGCCTTCCAACAGCGTCCACAACAGCCCAAACAAGCGTAGTGTCCCGTCAGAAAAATGCTCCTCAGACTGCCACCCCGCGTTGGGGCGATGGTGTGCATACCGCGCCTCCAAATGCGGGTGACCCATCGCGTCTTTGTTAAAACGCAAGTCTTGAAACTGTGGCACCGCCAACGACAGGGCTTTTGAAATCTTGGCCAGGCGTGAGTTTCTGGTCTTTTCCTGTGTCTTGGACAAGCGCTCCAAGAATCCCTGTCCAAAAGGATCATCCGTGAGCCGATGTCCGCCAATCTTTTCTCCGAACCGTAGTAACTGGGGCACCAGGTGCAGGTAAGTGATGTCGCTCAAAAAATCCGCTACCTCACGGAACTTGATGTTGGTCTGAATTTGCTCCAGATGCGTTTGGGTTCGGAGCAAAACATCCGCGTCGTCAGCCGGGAGAGGGCGATTCAACAACAGCTTGCCGTCTTTCCAAACCTGCTCGCGAGAAACCAGCAAACGTTGAGCCCCCTTGCCCTCCGGCTTAAAGGCCAACACGTATCGCCACGCAGGCGGCTGGTCTAACTCGTGGCTGAGTTCAATGTCAATTTCCACTTCGGGATCACGTCGGGCGTGAAGACAGCGCACCTTCGAAATGCCACCCCGTTCCGCAATGGCTGCTTGCAAGCCGCCGCCCTTGGTCTTGCTGACATCGCGCAAAAATCGCAAC
>JAUXWC010000216.1 GCA_030685025.1 Rhodoferax sp. | reverse complement strand
CACGACACGGTCACCACGCCATGCGCATTGTGATCGAGGTGCACATCCTTCCCCGACACGCGCTGCCACCGCCTGCGTGACAAACCTCGCGCCAACGGGTTGGCCGGCAAACCGCACCCCACTGCGGGCAAAGTTGGTTTGACGCGTGCCAATCCAGACCATCCGTGGGTGGACAGTGCCAATGGCGCGGGGGTGCGCATTGCGATGACAGTGGGTGAAGGCGTCTGCAATGGCGATGGTGACGCTGCCACCCATCCCGTCATTGCGAGCGAAGCGCGGCAATCCATCTGCCCAAGCAACACAACCGGCCACTTTGCGCGAGAACATGAGCAATTTGGCCAAACAAATCGACGCCCACCGCAAACGCGTGCTGGGTCAACTGTCTTCTCAAGCCGCCACACCCACCACACCCACCACACCCACCACGCCAATCTCGCTGGCGGTGCGGCAGTCGGGCGCTGTGGGAGCCGATTTGGCGAGCGCAGCGAGTATGAGGCCCCCGCAGTGCCCGGCTGACGCGCCGCCAGCAGGCTTTTCGCTGTCGTAATCGGGCACCGGTTCCAGGCAAAGCGCGTCGATCTTGTGCATATTGCGTTTGTCAATGAACCCCAGACGATGGAAGTCACTGGCGGTCTCATGCACCGCTTCAAAAATTCGACTCTTGGCCTTAGCTGTCGTCATGGCAAATCTCCAGTAGCGAACCATCTTGAATCGCCTCGTCGAGTTGTCGACCGGTTCTGGCTGCGCGTTTCATCGAATGATGATGCCACTCAGTGGCATAGCGTAGCGCCCCCCGACGCAACATCTGCTTTCGTGTGAGACGAGTGGTTGCGACCGCATCAGCAAGAACGGCTGGTGCACTGGGGGCGGCGCCTGGCGCGGCCAGGCACGTTTTCGGGGTGTACAGTTCACCGAAAGAACCCGATCCAACCCTTCATGCGCAGCACCGACCTGATCCGCTTTGCCCGCGACGCCGCCACCGGCAACCCCTTGCGGGCCTCGCTGCTGGTGCTGGCGATGGCAATCGGGGTAGCCGCCGTGGTGGTGCTGACCGCCTTGGGCGACGGCGCGCGGCGATATGTGATGAGCGAGTTTGCCGCGCTGGGCAGCAACCTCGTGATCGTGTTGCCCGGCCGTTCACAGACCGGTGGTTTCAACCCGGGCGCGGCCATCACCAACACGCCGCGCGACCTGACGATTGACGATGCGCTGGCGCTGCAGCGTGCCAGCGCCGTGGTGCGCGTGGCGCCACTGGTGGTGGGCACGTCCGAGATCAGTGTCGGCGGCAAACTGCGCGAAGTGCTGGTGGCTGGCACCACCGCGCAGTATGTCGAGCTACGCAGTCTGGGGCTGGCCCAAGGTCGCTTTCTGGCCCGTGGCGACTGGCGCCGGGGGGCGCCGGAAGCAGTGATCGGTGCCAAGGTACGCGACGAGCTGTTTGGCAGCGCCCCCAGCCTGGGCCAATTGGTGCGCATTGGCGACCGGCGCTTTCGCATTGTCGGCGTGCTGGCCGCCAGCGGCCAGGGCCTCGGCATGAACACCGACGAACTGGTGTTTGTGCCGGTGTCGCTGGCGCAAGCCATGTTCAACAGCAACACCCTGTTTCGCATCCTGATCGAGGCCCATGGCCGTGACGCCATCGAAGCGGCCAAACAACAGGTGACCAACATCATCAAGCTGCGCCACGAGGGGGAAGAGGACGTGACCGTGATCACGCAGGACGCGGTACTGGCCACCTTTGACCGACTGCTGGGCGCGCTGACACTGGGTGTGGCCGGCATCGCCGCCATCAGCCTGGCGGTGGCGGGCATTCTGGTGATGAACGTGATGCTGGTATCGGTCACGCAGCGCACCGCCGAGATCGGCCTGCTCAAGGCACTGGGCGCCACCGGCGGCACGATTCGCCAGGTGTTCCTGACCGAAGCGGCGATGCTGTCCCTGACCGGCGCGCTGGTCGGTTTCTTGTTGGGCCACCTGGGCGCGGCGGTGATTCGTTATCTGTACCCGGTGTTTCCCGCCTTCCCGCCGGACTGGGCGGTGCTGGCCGGCCTGACCACGGCCCTGGTCACCGGCATTCTGTTTGGCGTGTTGCCGGCACGCCGCGCGGCCCGGCTCGACCCGGTGCAGGCGCTGTCTAAGCACTAAGGGACGCGGAAAATGCAAAAGTACCACTTATGCGAGTTTCGTCATTGCGAGCGCAGCGCGGCAATCCACCTTGGCCGAACACAAACATGGATTGCCACGCTACGCTCGCAATGACGAGTTAATGCAGTCTTGCGATCTCCAAATCTCTAAATCCACAAGTAGCCCGAGTGCCCCACCATGCTGCTGCGCGACGCCGCCCAACTTGCCCTGCGTGCCATCACCGCGCAGCGCCTGCGCAGTTTCCTGACGCTGCTGGGCATTGCGGTGGGCATTGCGGCGGTGATCCTGCTGACCTCGATTGGCGAGGGCATCCACCGCTTTGTGCTGGCGGAATTCACCCAGTTCGGCACCAACATTGCCAGCGTCTCTCCCGGCAAGGTCAAGACATCGGGCCCGGCACCGACCGGCATTCCAACATCGGTGCGCCCCTTGAGTCTGGACGACGCGCGTGCGCTGGCACGCCTGCCCCACGTGACCGGCATGACCGCGATGGTCTGGGGCAATACCGAAGTGGGTGGCAACGGCCGGCTGCGGCGCACCACCGTCAACGGCGTGGGCGCGGACATGCTCAAGGTCTACAGCATGTCGGTCAAGACCGGCCAGTTTCTGCCAGATGAAAACCTGGAAAACGCCCGCGCCTTTGTGGTGCTGGGCGCCAAGCTCAAATCGGAGTTGTTTGGCGGCGCCAACCCGCTGGGCGCGCGGGTGCGTGTCGGCAATCTGCAGTTCCGGGTGATCGGCGTCCTGGAGGCCAAAGGGCAATTCCTGGGCATTGATCTGGACGATGCCGCCTACATCCCCACGGCGCGCGCGCTGGAGCTGTACAACCGCGACGGCATGATGAAGATCGACATCGCCTATGCGCAAGGCGTGCCGGCCGCGACGGTGGTGGCGAGTATCAAAAGCGCCCTGAGCGCACGCCACGGCCGCGAGGACTTCACCATCGTCACGCAAGAGGACATGCTGCGCACCCTGTCCAACATCCTGGACATCCTGACCATGGCGGTCGGCGCGTTGGGCAGCATCTCCTTGCTGGTCGGCGGCGTGGGTATCGTCACCATCATGACCATTGCGGTGAGCGAACGCACCAGCGAAATTGGCCTGCTGGTGGCGCTGGGGGCACCGCGGCGCACCATCCTGGGCCTGTTTCTGGGCGAGGCGGTGGCGCTGTCGGCCCTGGGCGGCGTGATTGGCCTGGTGCTGGGTATTGGCCTGGCGCAGTTCATCCACCTGGCGGTGCCGGCCTTGCCGGTGCACACGCCCATGACTTTCGTGGTTCTGGCGGAAGGCCTGGCCGTGGCCATTGGCCTGTTGGCCGGCGTACTGCCGGCCCGGCGTGCCGCGCGGCTCGACCCGGTACAGGCGTTGCGCTCGGAATAGGGCGCCGCCAGGGCCACCGCGCACGCCCGGCCTTGCTGCGTCTGCCTCCCATCGGTGGCGGCGCCGTCCGTCGTCGCAACCGCTTTGCGCCGTGGCGGGCGCCGCGCGGCAATCCACATCGCTGGCTTGCGCGCAGCGGTGACAGGGGCATGAGGCGCTACAGTCGGGCTTGGCCACTCCAGGACCCGACACGATGACGCAGCACCCACCCTCTTTCGACCGCCTGTACGCACTGGACAACCTGCGTGCCGTGATGATGTGGCTGGGCGTGGTGCTGCATGTGGCGGTGATCTACATGGTGGCGCCCTCGCCTTTGCCGTGGCACGACCACCAGCGCAGCGAAGTGGCCGACATTTTGGTGGTGCTGATCCACAGCTTTCGCATGCCGGTGTTCTTCATTCTGGCGGGCTTCTTCGTGACCATGCTGGTCCAACGACGCGGTGTGCAGGGCATGTTGAAGAACCGGCTGATGCGCCTGGGGCTGCCGTTTGTGCTGCTGTGGCCGGTGATCTATGGGGTTTGCGGTCTGTTGGCCTTGCTGTTCGTGCACCGCATGGTGCGCGGCACGTGGGGCATTGAGCCGAGCCTGATCCCCCCGCGCGAGGACGCGCCAATGTGGAACACCCTGCACCTATGGTTTTTGTGGATGCTGATGTGGTTCAGCCTGTTCACGGCGGCGCTGGCCCCGCTGGCGCGAGCCACGCCGTCAGCGCTGCGGGCACGGCTGGCGGCCGCGTTCGGGCGACTGGCCGGCAGCGCCTGGGGCTTCGTCGTGCTGGCCGCGCCCTTGGCACTGCTGGGGGCCGGCTACAAAGATGGATTTGTCAGCGCCAGCGGTGCTTTCCTGCCGCCGCTGGCCGAGTGGCTGCACAACGGCTGGTTCTACCTATTCGGGCTGGCCCTGTATGGGCAGCGCGATCGCTTGCTGGCGCGGTACCAGCGGCGCTGGTCGGCCTACGTCGGCGCGGGCTTGCTGTGCTTCGCCGTGGCGCTCACCCTGGTGGGTCTGCACCGCGACCATGGGGTGGCGATTTCCCACTTCACGTTCTGGTTTGCGTTGGCCTACAACGCCTGCACCTGGCTGTGGAGCTTTGCGCTGATCGGGCTGTTCCTGCGCTATGTCAGCCGACCCCACCCGGGCTTGAGCTACCTGGCGCAAAGCTCATATTGGGTTTACCTGATTCACATGCCGGCCACCATCGGCTTTGGGGCACTGCTGTATGGTGCGACCCTGCCGGCCTTGATCAAGATGCCGCTGAACATCATCGCCACCACCGCCGTCTCGTTGTTGACCTACCACTTCCTGGTGCGTTCGACGCCTCTGAGCAGTTTGCTCAATGGTCGGCGCTACCCGTTTACCCTGTTCAGGGGCGTCCCGCAAAGGGGTGAACGCCAGAGTCTTGCGCAAGAAATGGCGAATTCGTCAACCAAGTAGTCCCTTGCGCGTGATGCGCGGGGCCTGTTTACCAAGAAAATCAAACTTCTTGGATTGCACAGTCATGCTCATTCCCACTACCACCGTGGCAGGCAGTGCTCGCTTTTCACTTTCGCTTGACGCTTCTCGCAGTCAGTGATAAACCTTGCACCGTCCGGCCAAGACGCGCCGGAGCAGGAGGGGACGATGCGAATCACAAAGCAAGACATTGGCCTGATGGTGGCGGCCCTGACCCTGACCACAACCCTGGCGGGGGCCGCGGATTCAAAGGGCATCGTCGCCAAGGCGGACCTTGAGAAGTGCGTGGGCTTCACGGTCCAGGATGCCGCGGCGTTCCTTGGCGTGCCCGCGCCCCAGGTGGCACGGCATATTGAACGCATCAGCAAGACACTCGTTGTCTGCTCCTTCGCTGCCGGCCGGGCCACGCCGGCAATTGCCTTCAGCATTGAGATTGAGCCAAGCATCCGCAAAGCCGTCGAGCAGATGGATCTCTACCGCGACAATCTTTCGACCACGGGCGACACCGCGCCCTGGAAGGGCAAGTTGCCAAAGGGCGCCTACAGCGACATCGTCGGAGCGGGATTGGGCGACGAGGCGGTGTGGACCGACATCAATGGGACTCTCACTGTGCGCAAGGCCAACGCGACGATTCAGGTGACACTACCCAAGGCAAGGCCCGATCAGATCAAGCTTGCGCAGACGGTGGCCGCGAAGTTCTGAGCCCGAGCGCATCAGGACAGATAGCGCCGCACACCCTGCGCGGCGCGCACGCCGGTCGCCAAACACGCAGTGAGCAGATAGCCGCCGGTGGGGGCCTCCCAGTCCAGCATTTCT
The DNA here is from genome assembly GCA_030685025.1 of Rhodoferax sp. Classification (GTDB taxonomy): domain Bacteria; phylum Pseudomonadota; class Gammaproteobacteria; order Burkholderiales; family Burkholderiaceae_C; genus Rhodoferax_D. Next base: position 39,806 of record JAUXWC010000216.1, on the reverse strand, counting down.
CCGACGCAAAACAGGCCCGGTTGCGCCGTCACCATCAGCGCGTGATCGAGGCCCTCGAAACGCACGCCGCCAGCGCTGCTGATGGCCTCGTCAATCGGTCGCGCGGCCACCAAGCGTATCGGCAGCGCCTTGATGGCGCCGGCCAGCGCCTGGGGCTTTGCCAGGTCGTCCTTGGCGAGGATTTCAAACAGGATCGCCGCCTTGATGCCTTGCAGGTGCAGGCGGCTCTTGAGGTGGCTGGAGAGCGAGCGTGAGCCGCGTGGATGACTGACTTCAGCGAGTACGCGCTGCGCGCTCAGGTCGGGCAGCAAATCGAGCCAGAAGGTGGCCGAGCCCCTGGCCGCGATTTCGTTGCGCAGCAGGCTCGACGCGGCGTAAATCAAGCTGCCCTCCAGCCCGGTGGCGGTGGCGACAAACTCCCCCAAGCGACGCCAAGACACCCCATCAGGCGTTGCAACCGAAATCGCCACCGACTTGAACGGCTCGCCGGCATGGCGGCTGGTGAAGTGCGCGCTCCAACCACTGGATGTGCTCACCGTCGGCTCGGCCTCGGACCGGCTGCAAGGCGCCTGGGCACGCGGCGAGGCGACATCAAAGCCGCAATTGGCCGGCCGCAGTGGCGCCACTTCGATGTCGCGCGAGCGCAGCCAGGGCACCCAGGCGCCGTCCGAACCAAGCCGCGCCCAACTGCCGCCGCCCAGCGCCAGCACCACTGCCGGGGCCTGGTGCCGCACCGTGCCCTGCGCGGTGTCGAAACTCAAACTGAACACGCCATCGGCGCCGCGCTCCAAGCCGCCGTTCCAGCGGTGGCGCATGTGAAAGCGCACGCCCGGCCCGCTCTGGGGATGGCGCAGGCGCGTCAGCCAGGCACGCAACAACGGCGCCGCCTTCATATCGGTGGGAAAGACGTGTCCGGACGTGCCAACAAAGGTGTCCACACCCAGCGATTTGGCCCACTCACGCACCTGCTGCGGGCCAAAATCCTGCAACGGCTCAGTCAGCAGCGCCTGGCGTGCGCCGTAACGCGTGACAAACCGGTCGACCGGCTCGGCATGCGTCAGATTGAGCCCGCCCTTGCCGGCCAGCAAGAACTTGCGCCCTACGCTGGGCATGGCGTCGAACAGGTCCACCGCCACGCCGGCGGCGCTCAGGTGCTCGGCCGCCATCAGGCCCGACGGGCCGGCGCCGACGATGATGACGGATTGGGTTGGCGTGGCAACTGGCATGACTTCCTTGTGGCAATGAGAGCGGCCCGACCTGCTGGTCAGGCGGGTGGGTCGCCGATGCGGCGTCGTTACGACGCCGGCGCGCCTGCCTCGGAATCGAAGTAGTAGGTCAGGCGACGGCGCGGTGCGAGGTAATCGTAAATCGGTTTGGGCAACTGGTCAGGCTTGAGTGCGCGACTGATGGAGACCTCCGGCTCACTCTCCAACTCAACCAGAATCGCCCGCTCGCGTGGAACCGTTGGATCGTAGATCAGCACGGTTGGCTTCAACGGGATCGCGCTGTTGACCGATACCACCATGCCGACGGACTCATTGGATAACACCACCACCGTGCCCGGCGGGTAAATGCCCATGCAACGCACGAAGGTGGTCAAAGGCACCGTGTCGAACTTGCCACGTTGCTGGGCGTACATCAACGACAGCGCCTGGTGAGGCGTTAGGGCCGTTGACGCCTTCATCGGGTTACACAGGTTGTCGTAGGTATTGACAATCGCCACGACGCGCGCCAGCAAGAAGATGTCGGCACCCTTGAGCCCCTTGGGGTACCCGGTGCCGTCCGCATATTCGTGATGCTGCGCGATCACGGTCAGCGCCTCGTTTGGCAGCCCCAGCTTGCGGCCGGTCTCCACGCCATAGGCGCAATGCTGGTGCAACAGCGACCACTCGGGCTTGGTCAGCGGCTCGGTCTTGCGCACGATGCGGTCCGGGATGTCGAGCTTGCCGACGTCGTGAAACATCGCCCCCATGCCAATCAGGCGGATCGCCTCGCGCGGCGCCTTCAGCTCCTTGGCCAGCATCATCGACAGCAGGGTGACGTTGAGCGAATGAAAGTACACGTCTTCACCGCCGGCCTTGTCTTTCATCAGGTTGATGGCGATGTCCGACTCCGTCAGCATGGAATCGGCGATGCCGTCGACCAGGTTTTCGGCCTCCTGGCGCGCGTCGGCAGGTCTGGCAAACAGATTCTGGTTGATCGACTTGACGGCCTTGGCCGACGTCAGGAACTCGCGCTCGCACTTGGCCACGCGGGCCTGCTGCGCCAGCAGGCGCTCGACCCTGGCCCGCTTGGCCTGATAGAGCGGGTCGTTTTCGTGCGACTCGGGCGCCGTCGGCTCCGCCGGTATGCCCTTGGGCGCCGCCAGCGGTTCGCCGTCACTCTTGGCCTTGTTGAAACGAATACGCGTCAGCCCCAGCGCCTGCAAGGTGACGATCTGCTCCAGGCTCTTGATCTTGAAACTGGAAAAGGTGAACGGGTGCTCGGTCCATGGCAAGTCCAGTTGCACATGCAGCCCGACGCACAACTGGGCCGGTGAAATGTAGGCATCCGCAGTGGTGGTCTTTTCGCTCATTGAGGTGTCCCGGTTGTTGCTAGTGTGGCATGACTGGCTGCCGCGAAGCTGACCGTTTCGGCCGCGGCAGGCCCGGCGATTTCAAGCATCTTGCCGTCGGCGGTGAGAAAGGCGGCCCGCACGATCTGGTCGGTTTGGGCGCGTTGCACGGCAGCGCGGTAACGCTGCAGTTGAGCCACCAGTTGCGGATCCAACTCGGGCTGCCCGGCGGACTTGTAGTCCAGCACCCACCATTGCGTACTAGCTTTCACTTGCACCAGGCGATCCAGGCGCAGCAGCTCACCGCCATCCATCAGCGCCACCTCATTGCCCTGCCAGCTCAAGCGAAGGTCGTCCCAGGCCCAGGCCCCCTCGCCTTGCACAATGCGCCTAGCCATCCCCAACGCTTGTTCAGCCTGCGCCGACTCCAGGGCAAACTCGCGTGCCACCTCCAGCGCGGGGACGGTTTCGATCGACAGCAATCGACGGCCATAACGCTCCAGCAGCCGGTGCATCGCTTGGCCAATGCGTGATGACAGCGAGTCCGTCATCGGTCCCGCTGTCGCTCCTGATTGGATAGCACTTAACTCAATGCTGGCAAGCTCCATAGGCAACACTGGCAATGAAAACCCGGGGTCTGAAGGAACTGGAACGAGCGCGCCCAGGGCATTGCCCACAGCAGCCAGCGGCAAACCATCACCCTGCAAGCGTGCCCACCAACTGCTGGACTGCGCACGGTGCGGCTGCACACACGACACCACCAACTGCCTGCGCGAGCGCGTCATGGCCACGTACAGGGCATTGAGCTCCTCGCGCTGTTGCGCCGCTCGCTCGCTGGCAAGGGCTTCGACCATGCAAGCGGGCGGGCGACTCTGACTCGCCAGGAACACAAAGCGCGTGGGTGCCTGGGCCTCGCCCGGCCAGTCCACTTGCACGCCCATGGTTTCGCCGCGCGGGGCCTCGCTGTCGGTATCGAGCAGCACTACCACCGGCGCCTCCAGGCCCTTGGCGCCATGGATGGTGAGCAGACGCACGGCGTTGGCGTCGGCGCGCGCCGCAGCCTTGACGCCACCGGCCTTGAGCGCGCGCACAAAGGCGTAAGGCGTGACAAACCGGCCTCCGTCGATCTGCAGCGCCGCCGACAACAAGGCGCGTAAATTGGCCACTACACCATCACGCAGCGCCTGCGGGGCGGCGGCGCCAAAGCGCGCCAGCACGTCGCCGTCGTCATAGATCGCGTGCAGCAGATCGTGCGGCGGCAGAGCCGCAGCCCAGGCCTGCCAGCGCGCCAACACAAGCCCCGCCGCGCGCAGCGCCACTGGCAGATCGGGTGCCGAGCGCAACAGCTCGAACCAGGCGCACGCTGGCAAGTCATCCGCGCGGCGCTGGCGCGCGACCAGGGCGATCTCCACCAGCTCGTCGTCCGTGATGCCAAACAGGGGGGATTTGAGCGCGCGCGCCAGCGACAGATCATGGTCCGGCGACAGCAGCACATCGAGCAAGGCGACAATATCCTGCACCTCCGGGGCCTGAGCCAGGTCGGTCTTTTCAGGCTGCTGCGTCGGGATGTGCAGTGCGCGCAGCGCGTCCTGCATCAGCCCCAGGCGCTCGCGCTTGCGCGACAACACCATGATGTGCCCCGGCTGCAAGGGCGGCGAGAACGAGTTGGTCTGGCCCGGAGCCAACTGCTGCGCGATCCACAGTGCGGCCTGACGACACTCCAGCGTCTTGAGGGTCTCTTCGGGCACCACGCGCGGCTGCGTCAGGCTGTCGCGCCAAAGGCTCTGCGTCGCAGCGCCGCCGTTGGACGGATTGGCATCGCGCTCAATTCTGGGCAGGGCCAACACGGCGCCAGATTCCACCGACTCGGTGGTGTGCGGCCGAAACCCAGCGTACTGGCCGTCCTGCTGGGCCTGATCCATGACCCGGTTGACCAGCGCCACCACGGCCGTCGCATTGCGCCGGGTGTGGTCGCAACTGAGCAGGACACCGTCCAGAGCCTGCACCACAAAGCCTTGCGCAGCCCGAAACACCTGCGGCTCAGCCCGGCGAAAACGGTAGATGCTCTGTTTGGGGTCACCCACGATGAACACGCTGGGTGAGCGTCCGGCACCCGCGTAGCCACTGAGCCAGGCGCTCAGAGCCTGCCACTGCAAGGGGCTGGTGTCCTGGAACTCGTCAATCAACAGGTGCGCCACACGGGCATCGAGCCGCTCCTGCACCCAGCCCGACAGCACGCTGTCCGCCAACAAATGCCGTGCCGCGCGCTCGATGTCGTTCATGTCGATCCAGCCGCGCTCGCGCTTGAGCGCGGCGAATTCGGCAATCAGACGGCGCGTCAGCCGGGCCATGCCTTGCTGGTGCAACCAGGCCTGGTGCTGCGCCACCGCCGCCTGCACCAACAGCGCCAACTCCTGGGCTTGGCGCACTCGCTCAATACCCACCACCTTGTCGCCAAACTTGCGCGCCGTGCCATCCTGCGTCAGCAAGGCTGCCAGCACGCCGGCGGCATGGCTATCGACCAGCGCGCGCTCCAGCTCCTGGCCCTTGGCACTGAACGACGGCTGGCTGGCAGCGCCGAGCACGCGCGCCGCCTCCTGCAAGACCGCGCGTTCGGGCGAGCGCCACAACAGGGCCGAGGGCTCGGGCAATCCGGCACAGGCGGGAAATTGGGCGTCGAAACGCTGCACCGAGGCATCGACCACGTGGGCGGCGTCCGCCAGCTCAAACTCCACCCGCTTGTCCAGCGCGGCGTGCAGGCCACGTGCGAGCTGAAAGCGGCCGTGCTCACGCACCAAGGCCTGATAGTCCTGCAGCGCCTGCGGATCGGCCAGCACCGCCTGGTTGAAGCGGCGCCACACCTGTGCCACCGCCGCCGTGTCGTCTTCCAGCAGCTCATAGGGGCTGGGCAAACCCAGTTCCTGCAACACCGACAGGGGCGCCGTGCGCAACAAGGCGGCGAACCAGCCATGAAAGGTCCGGATCTGCACCGGGCGGCCCGTCTCAAGCCCACGTTGATACAGTTCTTGTAGCGTCTGACGCTGTGCTGGTGCGGCCTGCGGGTCGATTCCCCTTGCAATCAGCTCGGCGTCGAGCTGCTCCGGCGTGGCACTGGCGAAAGCCACCAGCCATTCGTGCAAACGCTGGCGCATCTCGCCAGCGGCCTTCTTGGTAAAGGTGATGGCCAGTATGTCCTGTGGCGCACTGCCTTCGAGCAAGGCGCGCACGATGCGCGACACCAGCATCCAGGTCTTGCCGGCGCCAGCACAGGCTTCCACCGCCACACTGCGCCGTGGGTCGCAGGCGATGGCGTAGAAGCCTTCCCGGCTGACGGCCTGACCGTTGAGTTCGTAAGCCGCCCGGGAGCTAGGCATGGCTGGCCTCCGCCCAAGAATCTCTGCGGCACAGGCCGCGTGCGGCGCAATAGTCACACGCCGGCACCTCGCCCAGCGCCGGCAGCGCCGCGCCTTGGGCAATTTGTGCCGTGTCGTGCAGGACGGCTTCAATCAGCGCATCACGCACCGCCACGATGTCGGCCTGTGCCACAGTGACCGTGCCCTGCTTCTCACCCAGGGTGACGTAGGCGCCGGCCAGTTCGTCGTCCGGCAACAGGGCCGCGTAAAAGGCCATCTGGGTGTCTTCAACCGGATTGGCCACACGCTGACGGGTCTTGCTCAGGTCTTCAGTCTTGTAATCCAGCACCAGTGTCAAGCCGTCGGACTGACGGTCGATCCGGTCAATCCGGCCGACCAGCTTGACCGGCCCGATGCCCTGCTCACGCCAAATCTCGGCACGCTCGAACCGGGCGCCTTGCTGCTCGTGCCTGTGCAACCAGGCCAGGTAGCCGTCACGCACCGCCGGCCACGCGGCGGCAAAGGGCAGGAACTCATCCGGCGCCAGCCCCATGGCGTCACTGACTGCCTGCGCGGCGGCATCCAGCCGCGCGGCCCGCCCACCCGGTGTGGGCTCGGGTTGGGCCAACAGTGCCTCATGGAACTGCCGCAGCACCTCATGCAACCAGTTGCCAAAATCGCGCTTGTCGACGTCGGTATCGAGCTCGTCCGCTTCACGCAGGCCCAACTGGCGCAAGGCAAAAAACTTGTAGGGGCAGGTTCGCAAATCGTCATAGGCGCTGGCCGACAAGGTGGAGATTGGCAAGCGATCACCCAGTGCTTGGGGCGGGTGTTGCGCGACAGGCTGGATGCGCCGCCGCCCGCGCGGGTCAGGCGCGGCCGTGGCGGCGCCCCGCGCGAGTTGCAGTGACTGCACTAGTGTGCTGGGCAGCAGGGTTTCTCCGGAATCATCGCTTTGGCGCCACAACACGTCGCACAGCGGGGACTGCAGGGCGTGTCGCCAAGCCGCCCCGGCGGCGGCCAGCAAGCTGTCGCGCGTGGGCAGGTCCAGGGCCAGGCGTTGCGCCTGCGTCCAGCGTCCAGGCGGCTCGGCGGCCGGGTTCAGTCGCTGCTCATCACAACCCGGAACCACCAGCGCGGCAAAGACACGCCCCAACAATTGATTCATCGGCACGATCACCACCTGCTCCTGCAGCGGGTACTGCGGCGAACAGCTTGCGGCCTCCAGCACCTGGCGCACCCAGGACGTGAACTCGGCCAGGCTCAAGGCCCGCGCAGTCCACAAAAACTGCGCCGCCGGCTCGCCCCCCAACAACGCCGTGCCGCTGTGCAGGTGCAGGGCCGCCATTACGTCGGCACCGGCGCGGTCAAGCTGCAGCGCGGTCCACTGACCGCTGGCCTGTAGCAACTGCTGCAAACCCAGCAGCCACAATCCCAGTGGCCGCGCGCGTTGCAGGGACTGGCGCCAAGCATTGACCTGCTTGGTCAAGGCCAGCACCGCCGCCTGCTCCTCGCTGCCCTGCCAGGCCCGCCAATCACGTACCGCGGTCCGGCGCAAGCCGTGTTCGAGTTGCCGCAAGGCCTGTGCATCGGCTGCCACGCCGTTCTTGAGCCAGTCCAGCACGGCGTCGGTGCTGGCGTTCCAGGCGCATGCGCGCAGCGCGGCCAGCAGGGTAGCGCCGGCGCGTGTGGTGGACAGCTTCCAGCCGTTCTCGTCACGCAGACGCAGGCCACCACCTTCCAGCATGGCGCGTACCCGGCGCGTCAAGGCCCGGTCCACCGCCACCAGGGCCACCGGCCAACGCCCGGCCTGCACGTGCGCGATGACACAACTGGCGGCTTGCTGCGCTTCGTCTTCCATGTCGGTGGCGGCCAGCAAGGTGATGCCGCCCGGCGCCGCTTCCTCATGAATTGGCGTGGCCGCAAACCGCCCCGCGAACAGCGTCGCCATCACGCGGGACATGGGCTCCGGCTCGAACCCCTGCAAGCACACCAGACAGTCGACCTGCTGGGCGGCCAACGGCGTGAACAGCACATCGGTCAGGTAACCCGAGCTGGCGGCCCAGGCCAGCGCCACGCCCACCACGGCCGCTTCCTGCGCCAGCAGCGGCGAATCGAGACCGGCCTCAAGGGCCGGACGCAGGTGTCGCGCCCAGGCCGCGCGCTGCGGCGGTGCCACCGCTGCGGCCAGGGCGGCGAGTTGGTACGCCGCTTCCAGCAGCGACGCGCTCAAATGCTCTCGATGGACGGCCAGGCCGGCGCCCTCCAGCAAGGCACGGGCCGTCAGCGCGTCGCTCGCCATGTCGAAGGCGATGTCAGCCGCGCCCGCGCCGAAGCTCCCCAGCGATTGGCTCCAGTTGCGCGTAGTCTCGAAGCGCGGCGCAAAGCCATCCGGGTACGCCTGCGCCCACATGCGATGGGCCACCGGCATCAGTTGCGCGAACGGCAGCAGCACCACGGTTCGGGCAGCATGCGCATGGCAGCGCTGCATTTCCCGGGCAATGAAGGCGATCAAGCCTGAATGCGGATCCAGCCAGCGCGCACAAATAGCGTGCTGCGCCCCAGGCGTGGCACTCGCGTTCTGATGATTTTTGCCTATTTCAGTCATAGCGTCATCGGCGCGGCGTGGAGGACTTGGTTTCTGTCACAATTTCCCCACTTTAACCGTACCGCTTCACAAAAAAAGGATTCCACCATGGCCAACGCCCTGATCAAACAAGTCACCGACGGCTCGTTCGAAGCCGACGTTTTGAAGTCCACGCTGCCGGTGCTGGTGGATTACTGGGCCGAGTGGTGCGGTCCGTGCAAGCAGATCGCCCCGATTCTGGACGAGATCTCCACCACCTACGAAGGCAAGCTGCAAATCGCCAAGATGAACGTCGACGAAAACCGCGAGATTCCCGCCAAGTTCGGCATCCGCGGTATCCCGACCTTGATGGTGTTCAAGGACGGTCAACTCGCCGCCACCAAGGTCGGCTCCATGAGCAAGGCCCAACTGACGGCGTTCATCGATCAGCAACTGGCTTGATCAGCCAGCCGTGCCGGGCCACGCCCGGCATGTTTTCGGTCCCGGATTTCCTGTCATAATCCGGACCAATCACCCGCACCATCCAAAGCGGGTTCGAGTTCCCGGGTCAACGTATCGAGGCACAGGCGACCGTCTTGCCTCCACCCACCCATCCCCTGTATTTCGGTCAACTCCCCATTGGGGCAAATCCATGCACTTAAACGAACTCAAGGCACTGCACGTGTCGGAAGTCCTCAAGCAAGCCGAAGAACTTGAGATCGAAAACACCGGCCGCATGCGCAAGCAGGAGTTGATGTTCGCCATCATCAAGAAGCGCGCCCGAACCGGCGAGCAGATCATTGCCGACGGCGTGCTGGAAATCCTGCCCGATGGTTTTGGCTTCCTGCGCAGCCCCGACACCAGCTACACGGCCAGCACCGACGACATCTACATCAGCCCGAGCCAGGTGCGCCGCTTCAATTTGCACACCGGGGACATGATCGAAGGCGAAGTGCGCACACCCAAGGATGGTGAGCGCTACTTTGCGCTCAACAAGCTCGACAAGGTCAACGGCGGCGGCCCGGAAGAGAACAAACACAAGGTGATGTTCGAGAACCTGACACCGCTGTTCCCCAAGGTGCAGATGAAGCTGGAACAGGACACCAAGGCCGAAGAAAACATCACCGGGCGTGTCATCGACATCATTGCGCCCATCGGCAAGGGCCAGCGCGCCCTGATCGTGGCGCAGCCCAAGAGCGGCAAGACGGTGATGATGCAGCACATCGCCCACGCGATTTCGGCCAACTACCCCGAGAGCTACCTGATGGTGCTGCTGATTGACGAGCGCCCGGAAGAAGTGACCGAGATGCAGCGCACCGTCAAGGGCGAAGTGATTGCCTCCACCTTCGACGAGCCCGCCGCGCGTCATGTGCACGTGGCCGAAATGGTGATCGAGCGCGCCAAGCGACTTGTTGAACTGAAAAAAGACGTGGTGATCCTGCTGGACTCCATCACCCGCTTGGCCCGCGCCTACAACAACGTGGTTCCGTCCTCCGGCAAGGTCTTGACCGGCGGCGTGGATTCCAACGCCCTGCAACGGCCCAAGCGCTTTTTGGGCGCGGCGCGCAACGTCGAAGAAGGCGGCTCGCTGACCATCATCGCCACGGCACTGGTAGACACTGGAAGCCGCATGGACGAAGTGATCTTTGAAGAATTCAAGGGCACCGGCAACAGCGAAATTCACCTCGACCGCCGCCTGTACGAAAAACGCGTGTTCCCTTCCATCCAGCTCAACCGCAGCGGCACGCGCCGCGAAGAGTTGCTGCTGCAGCCGGAAATCCTGCAAAAGACCCGCATCCTGCGCCAGTTCCTGTACAACATGGACGAAGTAGAAGCCATGGAGATGGTGCTCAAACAGATGAAGGCCACCAAGACCAACAGCGAGTTCTTCGACATGATGCGTCGAGGGGGATGAACGGACACCCCACGTTCGCTCACTTCGTGTAGCTCTCTGCCCCAGAGGGGCTAACTTCCCTAGGGGCGGCCCGTCGGGAAATTGCTATAATCTAAAGCTTTTCGCGGCAAGTACGCCAGACAGTCTGGCGCGGCTGCCGTAACTGATACAGAAGGAAGAATCATGAAACAAGGCATTCACCCCAATTACCGCGAAATCTGTTTCCAGGACATGTCCAACGGTTTCAAGTTCGTGACCCGTTCCTGCGCCAACAGCAAGGAAATGATCGACATGGAAGACGGTCGCAAGCTGCCCCTATTCAAGCTCGACACTACCAGCGAATCGCACCCTTTCTACACCGGCACGCAAAAGTCGGTCGACAACATGGGTGGCCGCGTGGAACGTTTCCGCAACCGCTTCGGCAAGACCGCCGCCAAGTAGTCTGGTCGGTCTTTGTTGCAAGAGGCAGCCCGGGTCACCGCGCTGCCTTTTTTCTTGCCCCACCGATTAAGATTCTCCCTGCCCACAAACCGGGCCGAATCGCGTCGTGAACCACCCCATCCCTGCCATCGTCGCCCAAGGCGCCGTGCGTCGCTTGCCGCGAGCCGCCCTGCTGCTGCTGTGCGTCGCCTATGTCCTGCCCGGGTTCATTGGCCGTAACCCCTGGAAAAGCGCCGACATCACGGCCCTGGGCTACATGCTGGAACTGCTGCGCGATGGCGCCAACTGGATGACCCCCCGCTTGCTGGGCTTGGCGCCGGAGGTCGAGGCGCAACTGCCCTATTGGCTCGGTGCATGGGCCATCAAGATCGCCCCATCCTTCTTCCCCGCCGATCTGGCTGCCCGATTTCCCTTTGCCATCTTGCTGGCCCTGACGCTGGCCGCCACCTGGTATGGCACCTACCTGCTGGCGCGCAGCCCACGGGCCCAACCGGTGGCGTTCGCCTTTGGCGGCGAGGCCCAACCGGCTGACTATGCGCGCGCCATGGCCGACGGCGCCTTGTTGGCGCTGCTGGCATGCCTCGGCTTGGCCCAGTTGTCGCATGAGACCACACCCGCAGTGGCCCAGCTTTGTTTCACGGCGCTGGCCTTCTATGCCGGCGCCAGCTTGTCACAAGCCCGTGGGGCTCCCGTGCTGGTCAGCTTCCTTGCCATGCTCGGTCTGGCCTTGTCCGGCGCCCCGACCGTGGCGGTGCTGCTGGGCCTGGGAGGCCTGCTAGCACTGCTGTTGGACCCTTCGGGCGCCGACGAGCCGGTGCGCGTGCCCAGCGCCATCGTGTGGCGTCTGGGTGTGGCCGTGCTACTGGTAGCCGTGATCGCCACCCTGCTTGACCTGTGGCGCTGGCGCGTCGAATTGCCGACAAGCTCGCTTGCCGAGTGGCGCAATCTGTCCCGACTGTTGCTTTGGTTCACCTGGCCGGCGTGGCCACTGGCCCTGTGGACCTTGTGGCGATGGCGCCACCAGATTGTGGGGGCCCAAGCAAGCCGCCATCTGCTGCTGCCCCTTTGGTACGTGCTGGTCGCCGTTGGCTGCACCCTCACCACCGGCAGTGCCGACCGCTCGCTGCTGCTGGCCTTGCCGGCCCTAGCAGCGCTGGCGGCTTTCGCGCTGCCGACCCTTCAGCGCAGCGTCAGCGCGGCCATTGACTGGTTCACGCTACTGTTCTTTTCAGGTTGCGGCATCATCGTCTGGGTGATCTGGATTGCCCTGCAAACCGGGGTTCCCAGTCAGCCCGCCGCCAACGTGGCGCGGCTGGCACCAGGCTTCGAACACAGCTTCTCGCCCCTGCCCTTCGCGCTGGCGGTGTTGGCCACGCTGGCATGGGCCTGGCTGGTTAGATGGCGCGTCGGTCGTCACCCTGCTGCCATTTGGAAGAGCCTGGTCTTGCCCGCCGGTGGCGCGGTGTGGTGCTTGGTACTGGCGATGACGCTGTGGTTGCCCTTGCTGGACTATGCGCGCAGCTACGCACCGTTAGTTCGGCTAATCGCCCAATCCGTGCAAACCCCTGAATGCGTTGAAGTGCTGGGCTTGACTCGGGGCCAGATTGCCGCGCTGCAGTTTCACAGCCAATTGGCGTTACGAACGGCCTCTGCCGATGCGGGGTGCCCGGTACTGCTGGCCAATGGCGAGGCCATCGCGAGCAAGGAGCACACCGTCGATGCGACACAGTGGACGCTTCACCGCACCATCAAGCGTCCGACCGACCGCAGCGAAAACATCGCGATCTACCGACGCACGACACGCGCCGCGCCCTGACCACAGTCCCGACGCGGGACCGCAGGGTCAGGCCCAACGCGCCTCTGTCGGACGGAGGGCAAGCGCATCGGATTCGGCCCGGATACGACTGGCGGGGAATACGATCGCGAAGCGCGATCCCTGCCCCGGCACACTGTCGATGCGCAACTCCGCGCCATGGCGCTGCGCCACATGTTTGACAATGGCCAGGCCGAGCCCGGTGCCGCCGGTATCGCGTGAGCGACTGCGGTCGACCCGGTAGAAACGTTCGGTCAAGCGCGGTAGGTGTTCCGGGGCAATGCCCGGACCGGCATCCTTGACGGAAAGCTCAGCCTGACCATCGGGCAGTGTGCGCCATGCCACTTCAATCAGGCCAGACGCGGGTGTGTAGCGCACCGCGTTGCTGATCAGATTGCCGGCGGCACTGAGCAACTCCGAGTAGGAACCCGCCAACTCGGCGGGACCGGTGTTGACCACGCACCACGCGTGCCCAGGTGCCGCGACGGTGGTGGACAAGGCCCGGCCTTCCTGCTCACACTGCGCCAACAGCCGCTGCAGCGAGACCCATTCATCGGCGCGCGGTGGCGGGCTGCCCTCTAGCCTTGACAGTGTCAACAAGTCATTCACCAGGGTCTGCATGCGCTGCGCTTGCTGGGCCATCAAGGCCAGATAACACTCGCGCTCGGCGGCTGCCAGCGGCAGGGTCTGCAGTGTCTCGATGAAGCCTGACAGCACCGTCAAGGGCGTTCGAATCTCGTGCGACACGTTAGCCACAAAATCGCGTCGCATCGCCTCGGCCTGCTCCAGCGCAGTGACATCGCGGGACAACAACAGGCGACGCCCCTCGCCGTAGTCATGCAAGTGCACCGCCAGCCGCACCGGCCTGCTTGCTGTGCTGCGTGGCCCCGGCATCTGCACGTCGTGCGTGAAGTCACCCGCCGCCTGGTAGGCCAGGAAAACCGGCTCGCGCACCAGATTGCCGATTTGTTGTTGCATGTCTCGCTTGGGGTCGAAACCAAAATGATCCGCCGCCGTTTCGTTGCACCACTCAATACGCCCCAAGGCATCGAGCAGCACCACACCGTTAGGCGAGGCCTGGATGGCGGACAGAAACTCCTGCAAGCGCCGCTCGCTGTTCAGCGCCCGGCTCTCCTGCTGGCGCAACAAGCGCGATGCCCGTGCCGCCACCTCCGCCCACAGGCCATGCAATCGCAACGGTCTGGACTGGTCCGCCTCCTTGAGCCACGTCAGCAGTTGGGCCACGCGACGCAGGTCAATCGCCACCCACAAGGCACTGGCCACCAGCAAGCCAATGATCAAGCCGTGCAACGGATTGGCCAGCGCCAACGACCAGTAGCCAATCAAACCACCACCAAGCTGAAACAGGAAGAACCGGAAGACCCGCCAAACCATGGATCACGCCTTGGCGGCCACCAATGCAGGCTGCGGGCGGGCGGTCAAGCGATAGCCCGCGCCGCGCACGGTCTCCACCAGCGAACCCGCGGCGCCCAGCGCCTCGCGCAGGCGCTTGACGTGCACGTCCACCGTGCGCTCCTCGATGAAGACGTGATCGCCCCAGACTTTGTCCAGGAGCTGCGCACGGCTATGCACGCGTTCGGCGTGGGTCATCAGGTAATACAGCAACTTGAATTCGGTCGGACCGAGCTTGAGCGCCTGATCCTGGTAGGAGACACGATGGGTCTGCGCATCGAGCACCAGCTCGGCGATGCTCACGCTGCCGAGCACCTGCTCGGGCGAGCGCCGGCGCAACACGGCCCGGATACGCGCCATCAACTCCTGTGTCGAGAAGGGTTTGGTGATGTAGTCGTCGGCACCGGCGTCCAGGCCGGCGATCTTGTCGGGCTCGTCGCCGCGCGCGGTGAGCATCAGGATCGGCACCGCCTTGGTCCTGCTTTGGGCGCGCCACTTTCGCGCCAGGGCCACACCGCTCTCGGACGGCAGCATCCAGTCCAGCAGAATCACATCCGGCAATACCGCGTCCAACTCGCGCTGGGCCGCCTCGCCATCCGCCGCCCACACCGGCGCAAAGCCGTTGTGGCGCAGATTGACCACCACCAGCTCGGCGATCGCGGGCTCGTCTTCAACCACCAGTACTCGAGGCAATCGCTTCATCATGAGATCCGCTTGACTACCGGACAACCGACTCGATGGCGTCCATTGAGGTGTGACGGACATCCGCGCCCTTGACCACGTAAATGATGAATTCGGCAATGTTCTTGGCGTGATCGCCGATGCGCTCGATCGCCTTGGCCAGAAACAGCAGGTCCAGACTGGGCGAAATCGTGCGGGGATCTTCCATCATGTAAGTGATGAGCTTACGCACGAAACCATCAAACTCGCGGTCAATGGCATCGTCCTCTTTGAGGATGGACACTGCCATGTTGACATCGAGCCGGGCGAAGGCGTCGAGCGCCTTGCGCAGCAGGCCGGAGGCCAGATCGGAGGCCACCCGCAGCTCGGAGGCCGGCAGCGCCCGGGCCGCGCCGCTGCTGATGATCGACTTGACCATGCGCGCGATCTTCTCGGCCTCGTCACCGGCGCGCTCCAGGTTAGCGATGGTCTTGGAGATCGCAATCAGCAAGCGCAGGTCCCGTGCCGTGGGTTGGCGCCGCGCAATGATGGAGGACAACTCGCGGTCGATGTCCACCTCCATGGCGTTGACCCGGGTCTCCAGTTCGAGCACCTGATCGGCCGACTCGACACTGAACTGCGCTAGCGCGTAGACGGCAGTGCGAGTCTGGGATTCGACCAAACCGCCCATCTCCATGACACGAGAAGACACGGCGCTCAACTCGCTGTCAAACTGGCTCGACAGATGTTTGTCATTCATGATTAACCGAACCTTCCTGTAATGTAGTCTTCCGTCTCCTGGCGCTTGGGCTTCATGAAAATGTCGCTGGTGGCACCGTACTCGACCATCTCGCCGAGGTACATGTAGGCAACATAATCCGACACCCGCGCGGCCTGCTGCATGTTGTGCGTCACGATCAGTATCGTGACCTTGTGCTTAATCTCGCCGATCAGTTCCTCAATGCTGCCGGTGGCGATTGGATCGAGCGAGGAGGTCGGCTCGTCAAACAGGATGATTTCGGGATCGGTCGCCAGGGACCGCGCGATGCACACACGCTGCTGCTGACCGCCGGACAGGTTGGTGGCCAACTCGCCCATGCGGTCTTTGACCTCGTCCCAGATGGCGGCCGACCTGAGCGCGACTTCTACCTTGTCTTCCAGATAACTTGCGGATTTCTCACCGCGCACCCGAAGGCCGTAAGCGACGTTCTCAAAAATAGATTTTGGAAACGGATTCGGTTTTTGGAACACCATGGAGATGCGCATGCGCACCTCGATCGGATCCACCGCATGGTTGAGAATATCCACATCATCGGGGTAGAGTTCTATTTTTCCGTCGTAGCGGTGACCGGGGTAAAGGTCATGCATGCGGTTAAAGCATCGCAAGTAAGTTGACTTGCCGCAGCCGCTGGGCCCGATCAGGGCCGTGACCTTGTTCTCGTAAATCGGCAGGGTGACGCCTTTCAGCGCCTTGAACTCTCCATAATAAAAATCGAGATTTTTCGACTGAGCCTTGAGCGCTGGCGGGCTGTCGGGAAGCGTAATGGTCGATGGCATGGTGTGTTGGTCTCGGAGAAGGATTACCACTGGAGATTTTTGCGAAGACGGTAGCGCAGCCAGATGGCCAGACCGTTCATGCCCAGGGTCAGGAGCACCAGCACCAGACTGGCCGCCGCGGCGTTGGCATGGAAAGCCGGGTCAGGCCGGGATGTCCAGTTGAAAATCTGGATCGGCATCACCGTGAATGGTGAAAACAACCAGTCAAACAGGCCGGCGGCGGGCTCGCCGGTAAACGGCACGGGCGGCAGGAAGGCAATAAAGGTCAAGGCGCCAATCGTGATGATGGGCGCGGTCTCGCCGATGGCACGCGACAGCCCGATGATGACCCCGGTCAGGATGCCGGGCATGCCGTAGGGCACCAGATGGTCGCCAACCAATTGCCACCTGGTCGCGCCACAGGCATAAGCACCTTCGCGGATCATTTGGGGAATGGCTCTAAGCGCTTCGCGCGTGGCCACGATGACAATCGGCAAAATCAGCAGCGCCAGCGTCAAGCCAGCCGACAAAATGCTCTGGCCAAAACCGAAGGTGTAGACAAACAGCCCGAGCGCCAGCAGGCCATAGACAATGGAAGGCACGCCGGCCAGGTTGCTGATGTTGATCTCGATCACATCGGTGAACCAGTTTTTGCGGGCGTACTCTTCCAGGTAGATGGCGCTGGCAATGCCTACCGGTATGGCAAACAGGGCCGTCACGATCATCACAAAAAAAGATCCGACCCAGGCCGACAAAATGCCTGCCTGCCCCGCCTTGCGCGATGGAAAGCTGGTGAAGAACTCGAATGAAATCCGCGGCGCGCCGTCGATCGCCATTTGCGCGAACAAGGTGACCAGCGTCAGGATCGCCAGAGCGATTGCACCCAGCCCCACCACGCCGAAGATGACATCCCAGCGCTTGTGAGATTTGATGATGGCACGCAGCTCTTGCGTGCCCTTTGCATTGCGACTCATCAATAGGCCTCCCGGTATTTGCGGCGCAGCCAGTGGCCCAAAAGATTGAACATCAGCGTGATTAGCAGAAGCGTCAAACCCGCCGCGAAAATAGTCTGGTAGCCGACGCTTCCGTGCGGCAAATCACCCAGCGCCACCTGCACGATAAAGGACGTGATGGTGGCCGCGGGCTCCAGCGGATTGAGCGACAGGTTGGGCTGCATGCCGGCCGCCACGGCAAGAATCATGGTCTCGCCCACCGCCCGCGATATACCAAGGATGTAGGCCGACGCAATGCCGGAGAAGGCCGCCGGCACCACCACTCGGGTGGCGGTCTGAAAGCGCGTGGCGCCCATCGCGTAAGAGCCCTCGCGCAGGCTCATGGGCACGGCGCGCATCGCGTCCTCCGATAAGGACGACACATAAGGAATGATCATGATCCCCATCGCAATGCCGGCCGACAGGACGTTGAAGGTGGGCAAGCCGGGGTAGATTTCTTGAATCAGCGGCGTGATCACCAACAGGGCAAAGAAGCCGTAGATGATGGTTGGCACGCCCGACAAAAGCTCCAGCACGGGCTTGAGCACCTCCCGCACGCGGTATTCGGCAAACTCGGACAGGTAGATGGCGATGATGGTGCCCAGTGGTATCGCGATCGACAAGGCCACCAGCGAACTCGACACCGTGCCCGACAGCAGCACCACGATGCCAAAGTGCGCATCGTCAAACAGCGGCGTCCACTGCGTATCGGTCAGGAATGTCCAAAGCGGAACATTGCCGAAGAAAACCAGGGATTCCTTGAGCAGGATGTAGACAATGGCCAGGGTGGTGAACACCGAGACGCAGGCGGCCATCAGCAGCACCAACTCAATCACCCGGTCTGTGCGTTTGCGCGTGGCCTTGATTTGCGCCAGTTCAGCCAGGCGGGCGGCACCCGTCAATCTTTCAGCAATCACAATGCGGTCCGAAGTAGTGGATGCACTCATTGTAGGTTTCGTTTCGTTAGAGAAGACAGATCAAAAAAACCTGCCTGCAACTCCCCCAGAAGTTGCAGGCAGATCATGTTCAAGCACTCGGATGAATCAACTTACAGCTTGGCTTCGCGCTTGACCAGCTCTTCGATGCTGATGCCCACTTCGTTTTTGCCACCGAAGATGGTGCCCTTTTTGTTCTCGGCAATATGCTTGATGTTCGATAGGTAGATGGCAGCCGGCAAAGGAACATACTTCACCTCTTTGGCCATCTTGGCGCCCTGGCTCATGTAAAAGTCCACAAACTTCTTGACTTCAGGCTTGGCCAGCGATTTGACATTGATGTAGATGAAGATCGGCCGGGCCAGCGGCTGGTAGGTACCGGCGATCACGGCCTCAGGGCTGGGCGCTACCGCAGCTTTTCCCTCCTTCTCGACGATGGGCAGGGCTTTGAGCTTGTTGGTGTTTTCCGCGTAGTACGCATAGCCAAAATAGCCAATCGCGTTCACATCACCAGCAACACCCTGCACCAGCACATTGTCGTCTTCTGAAGCGGTGAAATCGCCACGACTGGATTTGGACTTTCCGACGATGGCTTCAGTGAAGTAATCGAAGGTACCGGAATCAGCGCCGGCGCCGAACAGCTTCATCGGCTGGTCGGGCCATGTCGGGTTGACCTGGTTCCAGCGCATGACTTTGCCCTGCGCCGCGGGTTCCCACATCTTTTTCAGTTCGGCCACGGTGGCCTGCTTGAGCCAGGTGTTCTTGGGGTTGATCACCACGGTCAGCGCATCAAAGGCGACCGGCAGTTCGAAATACTCGACCCCGGTCTTATTGCAATCCGCCATCTCTGAGGTTGAAATGGGGCGTGAAGCATTGGAAATATCGGTTTCGCCACGGCAAAACTTCTTGAAACCACCACCGGTGCCGGACACACCCACGGTGACCTTCAAGCCTTTATTGGCCTTCTGGAATTCTTCGGCAACCGCCTCAGTCACCGGATATACCGTGCTGGAGCCATCCACCTTGACCACTTGAGCCTGCGCGGCCACGCCAAACAGCGCCAGCGCGGAGGTGGCCAACAGGACCTTTGTATAGAACTTAATCATGGGTTTTCCTAAGGTTAGAAATCTCGCTGTCGCCATCGTATGAAGGTAATGTGACAGCTTGGTGACAATTGTCAGATTGACTTGCAGTTGCGCGCCACCGGTTTGCCGTGATGCATCAGCTCGAGCGCGCCATCCGCCGCAGCGACCAGTTTGAAGCCTTCACCCTCGAAGACGCCATCCCCCTTGCGGTCCAGCTCATAGCCACCCTCGTGGCGCACACGCACGGTGCTGCCGTCGTCGGCCAGACGCGCTTGCAGGCGTTTGCCGCCTTCACACTGGTAACTTACAAACACACCGGCTTTCATGCCAGCCGGAGCCGTCGGCTTCGAGCCGCAGGCGGACAACACGGTCATCGTGGACAAAGCGGCAACTACGATCAGTTTCATTGGAAATCTCCGTAAAGGGTGAGGAAAAACGTACTGTCCGGCAGGCGTGTGTCAGTGGTATGACAATCGCGCGTCTTCAGCGTGAAATCAAACGGCAGTCAACCGCACCACCACGCCACCGACACTACCGACGCGGCTACCCGGTCGTGTCGGCACCAGGAAGCTCAAAAAACTCTGCGTCGCCGCGCACCAGTCAAAGCCCAGGGCCCGGCTGCGTGCTTCCCAGCGGGAGGTGCCCAGCGCCGCATAGAAGGCCTGCGTCAGGTCGGCGTGCATCGCGCCGCCGGTGGCGCCGCCCAGGTTGGCCGGGTTGCCTTGGCCCAGCACTTCGCGTGGGCCATCAACCGGATAGGCTGCCACGGGCGTGCCGCAGGCCATGGCTTCGAGCATTACCAGGCCAAAGGTGTCGGCGTGGCTGGGGAACACAAACACGTCGGCCGCCGCGTAGACCTTGGCCAGTTCGTCACGCGGCAAGATACCCAGCCAACGCGCCGCCGGATACCGCGAGCGCAGACTTTGCTCCACCGGCCCCACGCCGCATATCACCTTGGTGCCGGGCACGTCGAGCTTCAAGAAGGCCTCGATGTTCTTCTCGTAGGACACCCGGCCGACGAACAGCGAGACCGGCCGCGCCAGCGCCCCGGCTGGGGGATAGGGCGTGGGCGTATCGTGAAAGGGAAAGAGCTGGGTGTCCACGCCATGCGTCCAGCCACGCAACTGACCAAAGCCGCGCGCCTGCAACATGTTCAGGACACCCAAGGTGGGCACCATCACGGCCGACGACGGCTTGTGGAAATGCCGGAACCAGGCATAGCCCCATGACAGCGGGACCTTGCACGCGGCGTGCAGGATTTCCGGGAACTTGGTATGAAACGCGGTGCTGAAGGCCAGCTTGTGTTTCAGGCAATAGCTGCGTGCGGCCCAGCCCAGCGGGCCTTCGGTGGCGATGTGAATGGCGTCGGGCTGCAGGGCGTCGAGCTTGGCGCGCAGCACGCGCTTGGGGCGCAACGCCAAGTCGATTCCGGCATAGCCGGGGCAAGGCATGGTCTTGAACTGGGCTGGGTGAATCACCTCCACCTGATGACCCAATTCGGTGAGCGAGCGCTCCAGTTCGGCCAAGGTGGTGACCACGCCGTTGACTTGCGGAAACCACGCGTCGGTGATCAGTGCCAATTTCATGCGGTTTGTCCGATCTGAATCATGGCCGGCCGAGTCGAAGTGGGCCGATGGTCCTCGGCCTGCCAATGCACCAGCTCCAGCCGCCCGTCAAAGTGCTCAACCAGGGCGGTGCGGCTCTCCACCCAATCGCCGTCATTGCAGTACAGGATGCCATCGATATTCCGCATTTCGGCCCGGTGGATATGGCCACACACCACGCCGTCATGGCCGCGCCGGCGCGCCTCGGCCGCCACCGCTTGTTCGAAATCGGTCACGTAGTTGAGCGCCTTCTTGACTTTGTGTTTCAGGTAAGCCGACAAGGACCAGTAGGGCAGCCCCAGGCGGGCACGCGCGCTGTTGAGATGCCGGTTGAGCTTGAGCGTGAATTCGTACAGGTTGTCGCCCAGGTAGGCCAGCCACTTGGCGCACTGGATCACCCCGTCAAAGTAGTCGCCATGTGTGACCCAGAGTTGGCGTCCATCCACCATGACGTGCACCGCTTGCTCCATCACCTCGATGCCGCCAAAGTGGTGGCCCACAAAGGTGCGCGCGAACTCGTCGTGATTGCCCGGCACAAAAATCACGCGGCCACCCTTGCGGGCACGGCGCAGCAGCTTTTGAACCACGTCGTTGTGCGACTGAGGCCAGTACCATTTGCGGCGCAACTGCCAGCCGTCGACGATGTCGCCCACCAGGTAAAGCGTGTCGCTGGGGTAAGCCCTGAGGAAGGCCAGCAGCGCGCTGGCCTGACAACCGGGCGTGCCCAGGTGCAGGTCCGAGATGAACACCGCGCGGCAGTGGTGACGCCCGTGTTCGTCGTCGTGCGCGCCATCGTGTTCGCCGTTGCGCTCGGCGTCGTTGTCGCGCGGCCCGAACCAGATACCAGCGGGGTCGAACGCGGCACGCATCAGGCGCCCAGAAAGTGCTTGCGGTAGCGCGAGGGCAAGTCCTCGATGCGCATCAACATCGGCAGATCAGCGCTGTTGAAGTCCGGGTCCCATGCCGGCGCGCCGAGAATTTTGGCGCCCAGCCGCAAGTAGCCCTTGATCAGCGCCGGGGGCTCTACCTGCAAGCTGCCATCCATCTGTTCCACCGGCAGTGGCAAACGCGGGCGCACCTGCAGCTCGATCGGCGCCAGATGCGTTTGCTTCAACTGCTGCCAGATGCTGGCCGCCACGTCGCCGCTGACCACGCCGTTGTGCCACATCGGGATGCTGGCGCAACCCACCATGATGTCGAGCCGGTTGCGCTGCATGAAGCCGCCCAGCGCGGTCCACAGCGCCATGATCACGCCGCCATGGCGGTGCTGCGGGTGCACACAACTGCGACCCAACTCCACCATGCGTTCACGCAGGGCGCGCAAGCGGGTCAGGTCGAACTCGGTGTCGCTGTAGGTGCTGCCCACACGTTTGGCCTGGGCCGGGGTCAACACGCGGTAGGTACCAATCACCTCGCCGCTGGCGACATCACGCACCAACAAGTGCTCGCAGAAATCATCAAACAGATCAATGTCGTGGCCGGCCACCGTGTTGGGCAAGCGTGCGCCCATTTCACCCACAAACACTTGGTAGCGCAGGCGCTGCGCCTCGCGCACCTGATCCTGATGTTCGGCCCAGCGCACCTCGATGCCGGCCGACGGCAGGGGTGATGGCGCAATCGGCGGCAGCGGTGTCGCACTGGGCGACACCTGCAAACCGGGCGCCAAAGCGGTATGAGCCAAGCCAGGAAGTTCTCGCATGATTTCTCCTATTCAGTTGAGGACAGAGCTGGCGCGCTACGCGTCGCTGCGGTCTGTCCCGCAAAGCCTCAGATGAAGCGAAGTCTGAAAGCGCCAGGTGACAGCAGCGTTTAAGTTCCGTGGCAATTGCATGACATCTGCGGCGTGAAGCATGGACACCACACAGCGAGGACCAACGAGCGGCCTGTCACGGCGATGTCACGTGACCGCGGTCTACTCATGGGTCGCTGTCGCATAGCAGGCGCTGCCAACGCGCTGTTGCCAGCGCCCATTCCCCTTCTTCCGTGAAAGTACCCATGCTCAACTTGCGTCTATCCTCATTGCTGGCCGCCATGGCGGCCGGTGCCTTGCTGTCGGCTTGCGGTGGCAATGACTCACCGGCACCGGTTATCGGACAGTTCCTGGACTCTGCCGTCCATGGCATCGAATACGCCGCCGGCACCGCACCCAAAGCCAGCACCAACGCGAAGGGTGAATTCACCTGCAGCGGCACCGAGACGGTGTCCTTCAGCGTGGGCGGTCTGGCGCTGGGCAGCGCACCTTGCGCTAACACCATAACGCCGCTGACCCTGGCGGGCGGCAGCAATGTGCAAGCGGACCCGGTTGCCAACCGCTTGCTGACCTTGCAGTTGCTCGATGAAGATCGCGACCCGGCCAACGGCATCCAACTCACGACGCCGCTGAAGACCGCGTTGACAGGCCGGAGCCTGGATTTCGGCGCCAACGCGGCAACTTTCAACAGCGCACTCAACGCCACGCTGACGAGCTTGCCCGCCCCTTACAACACGCGAGTGGCCGATGCTGGCGCGCGCGCCTTGGCGCGGGAGCACTTCGAAAACACACTGGCCAGCACGGTCGGCACACCGTTCGTGGAAGCGGTGACACAAATCAACCGCCTGGGCACCGTCAGCGCCAGCGTCACCCGCTACACGGTGCAGGCGCCCAGCGCCCTTCACATCCCCTACGAGGGATCGGTGCAAGCGATCAAGGACGCGTTCCCGCAGGGCTTCCTGCCCGCCTACGGTTCGGGCTTGGCGTTCAAGGGCAGACAAACCGACGGCACGCTGGAGTTCTATGGCCTGACTGATCGCGGCCCCAACGGTGACGGACCGAAGGTACCCAACAGCGGCGCAACACTGTGCGTCACCCGCTCGGACAACACGTGTGACGCCAAGCTCTTCCCGGCCCCCAGCTTCGCACCGGCGTTCGGCGTGATCACGGTTGGCAAGGATGGTGCCGTCCTCAAAACCAGCCTGCCCATTCGGGTCGGTGCCACGACCAAAGGCAACGGCTTGCCAGCCGGGTTGAACAAGCTGGGCGCCTCCGGCGAGGTACCGCTGAATGACAGTCTGCGCTACGACGCCAGCAGCAAGGCCACCTTCAATGCCGACGGACTTGATCCCGAGGCCATCGTGGTGGACGCTGCCCGCAACGCCTTGTGGATCTCGGACGAATACGGCCCCTTCATCGTCAAGATTGATGCCGCCACCGGCACAGTGCTCAAGAAGTACGGCCCTGCGATTGCGCCGGGCTCGTCGGCCACTGCGCCGGCAGATGTCACTGCGGTATTGCCCTCGGTGCTGGCCAAACGTCGCGCCAACCGGGGCATGGAAGGTCTGGCGTTGGACACCGCCAATGGCAAGTTGCATGGCGTCTTGCAAAGCCCCATCACCGACCTGTCGGCCAGCGGCGCCTTCGCCACCGCCAGCTACGTGGCGCCCGTGGGCTCGAGCTGCGTGGATGCGGGCAGCAACAAGCGCGTGGAGCGATACGCGCGATTCACCCGTTGGGTCGAGTTTGACCCCAGCACCGAAGCGTCCCGGATGTTTGCCTACCCCATTGCCTGTGCCGACTACAAGGACAACCGCACCGGCAACGCCAAATTGGGCGACATGGTGTCCCTGGGGGCGGGCAAGTTCATCGTCATCGAGCAGGGTTCCGGACCCGATGGCAAGGTATTCAACCGCTTGATGCTGGTGGAAATTGGCGGCGCCACCGACATCGCCGCTCCGGCCTTCAACCCGGCCACGTCCGACCTGGAAAAGAGCAGCATGGCGGGTGTTGCCGTCAACGGGGTGGCGAACTATTTGACCAGCGTGACACCGCTCAGGAAAACACTCCTGCTGGACCTCAACGCCGCAGGCTGGCTGGCGGAAAAGGCCGAGGGCCTGGCGCTGGTGGATGCAAGCACTCTGGCATTGACCAACGACAACGACTTTGGCCTGCGCACAGTCGTGTTCGACGGCGCAGGCGTGGAAGTGCTTGACGCCGACATCACGTCATGCATCTCGACCGACGGCGTCCTGAGTGGCTGCGGCAAAGTTGTCAACGCGCGGGTTGGCCGGGGCAGCGACGCCGAGCGCCCCAACCGCCTGTGGCTGATCAAGTTCGGCAAGAACCTGGCCGACTACAGCGTGCCGGCCTCGGCGCCCTGACCCGTGGCGGGTGACGCCGCCAACCACGACGCCGATCCCGCGGGCCAGCGCCAGTCGACCGAAGCGTTCAGCCGGCCTTGTGGGACATGGCCGCGCTGAATGAACGCATGAAGCTGACGCAGAAGAAGTCGTCAGTCGCATCTTTCGGGCACCAGCAGCTCACAGACCTGTGCCGCCACCCACGGCCCGTCATCCAGCGGCAGGTCGTGCCCGGCGGTGGGATGCAAGCGCAGCGGGCATTGCCATTGGCGAGCCAGCGCGCGCGAGCATTCGACGCTGACCAGTCGATCCTTGGTGCTGGCCAGCACCAACGTAGGCACGTTCGGCTGGCGTGCGGGCGCATGAAAGCGGCTGGCCGCCAGCAATTGGCGCAGCGCATTGGCGCGTGAGACAGGATGGGCTTGCCCAAGGGCCAACCAGTGCGCCGTGACGTCGGGGTGAGCATCGTTGGCGGTAAGGCGTAACACCGCGCCCTCCCACTCCTCGGGCGTGCCGCCCAGCACCGCCAGCCTGATCAGGGTGCCATAGTTGGCGGGAAGAAGGCGTTCATGGAACCGACTGAAGGGCCGCATGCTGGTGTTGATAAGCACCTGGGCGGCCAGCTCCCGTGGGTAGGCATCGGCCCAAGCCACCGCCACCATGGCACCCAAGGACATCGCCAGCACATGGTAAGGCGCCGTCAGTTGGCGGCACACCAACTG
Source organism: Rhodoferax sp. (assembly GCA_030685025.1). Classification (GTDB taxonomy): domain Bacteria; phylum Pseudomonadota; class Gammaproteobacteria; order Burkholderiales; family Burkholderiaceae_C; genus Rhodoferax_D. The sequence continues at coordinate 14,125 of JAUXWC010000216.1, read as the reverse complement.
CGCCCGACAGTGCTCCATCATGTCTCGCACACGCGTCGGGCTGCGCTGCGTAAACAAAGCGCCATTGCCCGGCAGGTCGAGTGTCAGCACCTCGCTGCCGGGCAGTGCCGCCTGGAATTGCCCGACAAACGCGCCCCAGTGCCCGCTCTCCCGCGTCAAACCCCGCAAAAGAATCCAGCTTGCCATGATCAGTCAATACCAGTCTTGCAGCGCCTGCGCATGATGGCGCACGCGGGCCTGCGCATCAGGCAGCCACAGGCGATGGCCACAGGCCGCGCGCGACAGAAAGTCCAGCAAGGACTGATGGCGCCGCAGCACGCGCTGCATTCGATGCTCGATCAGTGGATTGAAGAGCCCAAAGCGCGAGAACAACTGGCGCGGGTTCTTCTTCACCCACAACCAGGACCCCATCTCCAGCGTCAAGGGCAGGAACACGCCCGAGGCGCGGGCGCTGGCCTGTTGGTAGAGGTGGTCCCACAGGTCGCCATGCGCCAGGTACTGCACGCTTTGGGGTTCAAACAGGTATTGGTGGTGGGTGTGAGACTGGGTGAAGATGTGTTTGAGCGCACGCATTTCGGCCAGGTGGGCGATCGGCGCACGGGTGTGGGCGTAGGGAAACCAGATGCGGTCGCTCGCGCCAAAACCAGAGTGGCAGTCCACACACAAGCTGAACTCGCGTGACAGCAGCTCGTCCGAGACCAGCTCGCAGACCGCCTGGTTTTCCAGCTCCATCGGCGCACCGGTCTGGCCCCGGTACCAGGGAAAGCGGGCACTGAAGCGCTGCCCGCCCACCAGGAACGGCACCTTCTCGGTCGCCTGCACCGGCGCATTGCGCATCAAATCGACCCCGTTGGGATTGGCGCGGGTGCCCAAGGCCATGCCGCCTGGGTTGACCAGCGGCATGAAGACCATGCGCAGCGACTCCAGTTGCCGGTGCAGGGTGCTGTCCCACTGCAGGCGCATGACCAGGCTTTGCAGATAAGCGATGACCACCGCCGCGCCAATGCGCTCCAGGCCATGAACGCCGCCAAAGTAGCCCACCGCCGGCACCTCGCGCGACGGGTTGCCCAGGGTAATCGCCTGCACCGGATAGCTGCCGCCACTGGGCAAGGCGACCTGGCAAACCGTGCGCACATCCAACCACCCGGCCCCGAGTTCGATGATGCGCGCCAGCGCCTCTTGCTCGGGCAGTTCAGGTGGGATCATCTCGAATTGGCACTGTCATGCGCTGGTCACGAGGCTGGCCTATGGTGTGCACACCACGGATCCACGGAACCACCCATGACACGACGACACGCTGCGCTTTTTCGGATGATGGCCCTGCTGAGCGCCTGCCTGGCCTGGGGCGTGCTGGAGTTCATTGCCTTGCAGCGTGCACGGCTTCAGTTGCGCCGCGCCTCGTCCTGATTGCCGGCCGGCGCTGAACGCTCCAGCAAGCCGGCACAGGCTTGCTTGGCGTCATGCTTGGCCTGCGCGGCCAGATTGGCCACGTCTTCGGCTCGGGAGAACCGGCTGCCATCGATGGCCACGGCGCCTATCGACAAGGTGGTACACGGGAAGAACCGGGCCACGCCATGCCGGTCTTCGGCGTGGATGCCGCCGGCCGCGCGTGCGTCGTCATCGAACAGCGCCAAGGCCCGCGCATCGAACTCCGCGACGATGCGCTCGCCGCGATCGCGCCAATCGGCGCTCTGGAACAACAAGAAGAAGTCATCACCACCGACATGGCCCAGGAAGTCGCGCTGAGCGTCACACTGCTCCATGGCAATACGCGCCAGCAAGCGGATCATCTCGTCGCCGCGCCAGTAGCCGTAGTAGTCATTGAAGGGTTTGAAGTTGTTCAGGTCGGCGTAACACGCCACAAACTTTGCCTGCTTCTTGAGTAAGCGTTCAATGTGCTGACTGATCGGGATATTGCCTGGCAGGAAGGTCAGCGGGTTGGCATGGCGCGCCGCCTCGATGCGGGTCTCGGTCACCGAACGCACCAGTTGGTCACCGGTGCCCAGGCCAACATAGCGGCCGTTCTGGGTCACGATGAAGCCATCGGTCAGGTAACGCTGGTCCTGCGAAGTGAGGATCCCGATCAGCTCGTCCACGCTGTGGTCGCGTTCGATCAACCTGGGTTCCAGATTGGCGTGCATGGCGCAGGAGCGCCGGCCCCAGACCTCGCGGAAGTAGAGCTTGGTGTATTCGTTGAAGAAGCGCGCCCGGTTAATGATCGCCACCGGCCGTTCGCCGTCGAGCATGACGACGCCATGCAATTCGGGCGCGGCCATGAAAACCGCCGCCAACTCGTTATTCGTGGTGTTGGCCGTCACGGTGGGCGCTTGCACCAGCGAGAAGCCCCGCAAGTGGCCCCCCGAACTGGCGCGCGACAACTCCGGGAACACGACAATCTGTCGCTCACTGAGCACCGCCTTGGGCGCTGGCGCCAGTACCTCTGACGCACTGGCACAGGGGCGACCCAGGAAGTAGCCTTGACCGAAACCGATGCCCAGATCGCGCAGCACGCGCAGATCCTGCGCCGTCTCGATGCCCTCGGCTACCAGCGAGGTGCCGAAAACCTCGGCGATCTGCTGCAGGGCCTGAATCGTCTTGAGCTTGTCGCCGTGTTGGCTGATGTTCTTGGTGAAGTACTTGTCAATCTTGACAAACTCGGGCTTGAGTTGGGACCACAAACGCAGGCTGGAACGCCCATCGCCGAAATCATCCAGCGCCAGCGCCACGCCGGCCGAGTGCACCTCGCGCACCACCTCGGCCAGGTGGTCCATGTCTTCGACCCGCTCGTGCTCGGTGATCTCCACCACCAGCATGCGCGGCAATACGCCAAAGGTGACGATCAAATCCAGAATGGCATCGCGGCCGCGCCGCGCCATCAACTGTGTCAATGCGCTGGCGCTGAGATTGACGAACAAACGCCCGGGCACGCTGGTCTGGCCCCAATGCCGCAACGAAGCGACCACACAGGCAGCCTCAAACTCGTAGCTCAGTTGCTCCACCGCCGCGGCGCGCAACAGGGCATCGGGTGTGTGCAGCGCCGAGCCCTGTGGGCCGCGAATCAGCGCTTCGTGCGCGTACACGGATTGGTCGCCCAAATTGACAATGGGCTGGAACACGGGATAAAGCGCGGACTCCCGAAGCACGCGCCGCAAGGGATTGACCGACCGGGATGTTGGCGCCGCCAACAAGTCAGGCGCCGGGATGTCGAGCGTATGCATCAAGGTGCCCTCCCTGGGTCATGTTGCAAGAGCCGGTTTCGAATCGACAGGTGCGACTGGCTCGCAAGCGACTTGCGAGTTTGGCCATCGGAATCTATACGGTAACCAAATTGCACCCGACTGACCATGGCCGTGCTGGCCACCACCTTTTGCATCGACGACACCAGGGTGTCATCCCCCGTAAAGGCGGCGGCGTCATGGCGCAAGCCAGTGGCACCGTCGAGGTAGCGCAAGACCAGCGGCTGCACGGCCACGCCGGCTTTGACCGCCGCGTCAAACAGGTTGGCGTGAAAGACCGCCACATCGGCGCCATCACTGCTGGTGCCTTCCGGAAAGCCCGCCACGCAATAGCCTTGGCGCAAGGCCGTGGTGCTGCACGCCACCATGGCGCGGGTGGATTTGAGTGATTGCCGGTCCACGAAGATGGTGCCACTGGCCTGGGCCAGCTTGCCAATCACCGGCCAACCCAGTACCTCGGTCTTGGCGATGAAGCGACCGGGCATCAGGGACTGGATCACCAACACATCGAGCCAGGAGACGTGGTTGGAGACCACCAGACTCGCGCGGCCGTCGATCGGTACACCGTCGCACGACACGTCAACACGCAGAATCCGCAGCATCCTTTGTGCCCAATGCTTGATCTCACGAAGCTGCTGATCGCGGTGCAGACGTGGAAACCACAGCCACAAGATCAGCGCGCCACGCGTCAGTTCACACGCCAGGCGCAGCAGAGCCACAAATTGCTGGCGGCGCGAACGCTGGCCTGACTGATCGGGGCTGTCCGGGTAAGGCAGTGTTTGTTCAACCATGCCCAAGGTGTACCCGGCTCACATGACAGCGTTGTGACCATGCATGTCATCAAGCTTTCACGCAAGCGTCGCCAGCTTGTCACGGTGCTTGAGAACAATGCGTGCTGTAACCAGCCCACCATGAAATTTTGCAGGAATGTCCATGAAAGAAGTGCCTACGCCCACCTTTCCGTTTTCACTCATCAACTTGCCGATGGGTGCGCTGCCGCGTGCCGCACCACACGACCAGACTCTGGTGGCATCGATCAAGGCCTACTGGCGTCAGTTGACGCATCCCGTTTCCAGACCGAACACCCCACCTGCGGATCTGGGCCAATGGCGTGACAATGGCACGCCTTCTGCGTGAAATCAAACGGAAGTCATTCGCACCACCAGGTGGGCCTCATAACGCTCCCACATCAGCGGGATGACAAATGGCACGGCATCGGGTGCAGGCTGCGCCAGGTCGGCAGGATTGGTCAGCACGCGTGGCGGCGAGATGTCCATCTTTTGACCAAAGTGGCGCCTGGCGTAGCCTGACATCTGGTTGGCGATTTCTCCCACGATGTCCTGGTGGCTGGCGTCTGAATAGTCGCCCTCGCCAATCAGCAACAGGACATGCGACAGCAGGCCGCGCGGCGCGGAGAAGGCCACACTGCCACGATACTGGCCACCCAGTTCGATAAGACCCTGAAAATCGCTCCAGACCACGGAGTCGCGACGGTCCATCAGGTAGGCAGTCTTGACCGCAGCGCGCTTGTCGGTCGTATGTCCGAAGAAAGCCATGGCGGCGTCTGAAAAGACCTTGATGTCAGCCGGCTTCAAGGTAGTGGTACTCATGACATCAATTCCTGCAGGGATGCAATCAATTGCTGATCGGAAAACGGTTTGAGTAGGAAGCCATGTGCCCCCTTGGTCAATGCCTGAAGCGCGGTGGCGCGGTCGCTCAGGGCCGACACCACCAGAACACGCGCGTTGGGCAGCACACCCCGCAGTGCCTGCAGGCAGGCCGGGCCATCCATGACGGGCATGGTCAGATCCATCGTGACCAGGTCGGGCTTGGCCTGGGCGGCACGCTCCAGGGCCTGGGCGCCATCGCCCGCCATGGCCACCACCGTGACTCGCTCCAGACCCGGTTTGCTGCACAGGCGCGCGATGCGGTTGCGCATGATCGCGGAATCGTCCACGATCATCAAGGTCCGAGAACTCACTGAAGTACCTTCGTGCTGCGCACTGCGGTGCGAGCTTGCTTGGGGGCGGCCCGGCGCTGCGCTCATGCCGCCACCGAAAACTGCAACACGAAGCGCGTGTAGCGATTGGTTCGCGTCAACACACGCAACTTGACACCAGCGGCCTGCGCCAATTGACGCACCAAGGCCAAGCCGACACCGCGCCCGGCGTGCTCGGTAACCTCGGTGGCGGACGAATACTGTGGGTCGAAAATCAGCCCCAACACCTGAGAGTCCGACATGGCCGCCGCCTCGGCCCTGAACTGGGTCGCACGCTCGCGCACCTGCGGCGCGTCAATGCCGCGACCGTCGTCACTCACCGTGACCTGAATGGTCAGCCTGTCAACGCGGTCGATATCGAGCGACAACTCACCCACCGGCGACTTACCCAACTTCTGGCGCTCATCGGGGGACTCGATGCCGTGCACCACGGCATTGCGCACCAATTGGGGCAAGGCCTCTCTCAGGAACTGGCTGACGTGGGCCGGCAACGACGGCTCCGACACCTTGCTGCTCAGACGCACCTGCTTGCGGTGCGCCAACGCCACCCGCTGAGACAGGTCGCGCAGATTGCCGATCATGGCGTCAATCTGTTTTGGCGCATCGACCGAGCCTGCTATAACCGCTCCACCGACGCGACCAAACACCCGTTGCAGCCGATGCACCTGCTCCTGCAGGCGGGACAACTCAAACACCACCGGGATCAGGTCTTCGCCAACCAGGTCGGTACGCTTTTGCAGCGGCGCCAACACGTCCTCCATGCGGTGCGCCTGACGCGCCACAGCCGACAACGCCAATGCGGAGCCTTCGCCCTTGATGCCATGCACTATCCTGGCCGCATCATTGACCAGCGCCAGATAGTCCCTGGGCAGGTGCCCGACCTCGCGCAGGCCCTGATTGAGCTCGGCCAGCCGCTCGTGCGCGCCAATCAAAAAGTCCTGTAACAGCGCGGGATCACGCTCCAACACATTGATCAGGTCCTCCACATCACTGCGCGCGGCCTCCTGCGTTGCAACCAAGTCTCGTTGCAGTTGGACCTTTTGGCTGACATCGAAAATCGTGACCAGCAACTCCTTGATCACCCCTGCTTCGCGCACCTGCGTAATCTGAAAGGTCAGGAATGGCCCCGCCTGGTTCGATCCCGCTGGCGGCAGAATCTGCACCTCGATTAGCGGATCGAGCTGGCGCAACAAGGCCGGTTTGACTTTTGGATCGAGCAGCAAGGAGAGGTAACTCTGCGCCTCCTCGGCGCGTTCGGCGCTGAGCATCGAACGCAGCAGGCCATGGAAGTCCATGCCGGGTTTGACCTCGCGCATGAACAACTGCCGCACCGAGGCCGAGAGCTGTCCGCCCACTGTTCCATCGGCACGCACCAGCATCAGACCCTCGGTCACGCTTTGCAGAATATCGTCGGTCTCACGCCGGGCCGCATCGGCGATGGCGTCGCTGGCGTGGAGCTTGCGCAGGAACTTGAACACAATGTAGACAAAGTTCAACAAGGCCAGAATGATCGCGCCCAATTGAATGTCGCGCATGCGACCGGTCTTGAAGTTGGCCGCTGCCTCGACGCCCCGGGCCAGATCGTCACACAGCGCCATCAACCGAATGTTGCGCGCTACCGCTTTGGTAACGGCCATGTCCGCGTCTTCCATGGTGGGCTCCGTGGCCGCAATGACAGGCTCAATCACCTGTCCGAGCGGGATCCACTCGCGCTCGAGCTTGTACAGGCCAGAGCGCAAACCTTCCAGTTGCGCACCTGAACCGGCATAAGCCATGTCCTCACCCAAGGACAACTTCAGCGCCCCCAAGGCCCGCACAAAGCCGGCATGACCCTGATTGAGCTGCGCCATGCTGGTCTGCGTGGGCATCTGCGCTCTTTGCTCGGCCTGCAATGTCAATAGGGACTTGGTGATCTGCTGCGTCAACATGCGCAGCTCACCCGCCGAATTGATGCGGCTGGCGTCGCGCTCAAGCTCCATGGAGGCGAAGAAATTGAAGGCCAGAATTCCCAGGTCCAACACGACAAACAGAAAGATCGCGAACAGCAGATCGCGGTACTTGCCCAAACCAAACGACGTTTTCATGAACTATCTCAATCAGTTGAGGACAGAGCGTCGCTGCGCTCCGGTCTGTCCCGCAAGGTCACTCGTGCAAAAACAATATGATCACTTCCCCGTGTGAATCCCATGTGACAGTCGGCCCTCGCCGTCACAATTGAACCCCTTGCCTGCCAGTCGCTGGCCGCCTTACGCGAGGCGCTGCTATGCTTGCCCTCCAACCTCACATACTGACCATGCAGAACGGCACCCGACTTGCCGCTGTCGATCTCGGATCGAACAGCTTTCGACTGGAGATTGGTCGTTACGACCACGGCCAGTTTGTCCGCTCCGAATACCTGAAGGAAACCGTGCGCCAGGGCGGTGGCCTCGACGCAGACCGAAACCTGACACCCGAGGCGATGCAACGCGGCTGGGACTGCCTGGCCCGGTTCGGTGAGCGAATCGCCGGTTTTCAGCCCGAGGAAGTGCGCGCGGTGGCCACCCAGACATTGCGCGAAGCCCGCAACCGCGACGCGTTCCTGCTCACGGCCACGGCGGTTTTGGGATTTCCGATCGATGTGATCTCAGGCCGCGAAGAGGCCCGACTGATCTACCAGGGCGTGGCGCACGCCTTGCCCCAATCGGACGAAAAGCGCCTCGTGATCGACATTGGCGGACGCTCGACTGAACTGATCCTGGGCCAGGGGTTCACACCCAGGGTGATGGAGTCCTACCGGGTAGGCAGCATCGCCTGGTCGACCCGCTATTTCCCGGACGGCAAGTTCACCGCGCGCGCCTTCGAGACGGCTGAAATTGCCGCCCAAGCCGTGCTGGACGAGGTTCTCAGCGTTTATCCGCAGGACGCTTGGTCCACCGCCTATGGTTCGGCCGGCACCGTCGGCGCCGTGGTCGATGTGCTGGTCGCCGCGGGCTGGCCCGCCGGTCGAATCACCCGCGAGGGCCTGGACTGGCTGATGGACCGACTCCTAAAGGCGCAGAGTGCCGACCGACTGCGCATGGATGGCATGCGTGACGACCGCCGCGCGATCATTGGCGGTGGCTTGAGCATCCTGCGCGCATTGTTCGATCTGTTTGACCTGGACGAGATGGAACAGGCCACCGGTGGCCTGCGCCATGGCCTGATCAATGACTTGATGGAACGCGCGCTGGATCAGACTGATTTGCGTTCGGCCTCAATTGACCGCCTCGCCACGAAGTTCGCGGTCGACGCCCAGCAAGCCACCCGCGTCGGCAAGGTCGCAACCGAACTGTTTTCGCAGCTTCCAGTTCATGGGGTCGAGCAAAGTGAGCGCAGCGAACGCAAGCTTGAGTGGGCCGCGCAACTCCATGAAATCGGCTTGCGGATCTCACACAGCGAATACCACAAACACGGCGCCTACATACTGGAACACGCCGACGCGATGGGCTTCGCCTTGACCGAAATGCACCGACTGGGCCAATTGGTGCTGGGCCACCGCGGCAAACTCCGAAAGCTGGAACTTCAGTTCGACGACCTTGGTTTTGTCAGGCAGTTGCTCGCCTTGCGCCTGGCCGTGATTCTGTGTCATGCCCGGCGCGACCCCGACACCAAGGGCCTGGACTTGTCCGTGTGCCCGGATCAACACGACTGTTTTGTGCTGTCTTGCCGGCCTGGCTGGGTCGAATCGTTCCCGCAATCAGCCCACCTGCTGCGCGAAGAGGTCGAAGCCTGGAGCAAGACCCCCTGGACACTGCAACTGAATGAACGTTAACCATCAAGACCCGACACCAAAGAATGACTTGATCCGAGCCAGCACTTCGTCCGCATGGGAGCGCGGCGACACTTGGGCAGCCTGCTTGACCAGGCTATCGAGCTCCTGGCGGCGTTGCGCCAAGACGGCGGAAATCTCTTCGGCCATACTTGGTCTGGCCAACAGCACCTTGGCAAACCCCACCTTGTCCAGACGGTAGCAGTCGACATCGCTGCTTGCGATCACCGTCGCGCTGCGGGGCTCGCCGGTCAGCATGCCCATCTCGCCAAAAAAATCGCCATCGTGAAGCGTGGTGATGCGGGTTCTGGCACCACCGTTGTCGACCATGACTTCGGCCTCGCCCTGCACAATCAGGTACAACCAATGCGCCACGGCACCCTGGCGGGTCAAGGTGTCGCCCCGCACAAAGGGCGCGTGCACCAGATGTTGGGCCAAGGTCAACTGCTCGTCCGGCGGCAATTCGGCAAACAGCGAAGTACGCTGCACGGCCTGCAGTCGACGCTCCATCTCGCGCTTCTCGTTGGCTTGGCGCCAGTTGTCGTTCTCCTTCACCATGAGGCGCTCTTCCTGCGGCACGCCAAGGCTCACGCCCGCTCGGGTCAAGGCGGCCAATGCGTGAATTCGGACCAGTGAATCGGTCGGATCATCAAACTGCGGGTCCGTCAGCCAATAGCGCAGTGCATAGCGAAAATAGCCCGCGCCAAGGTCGACCAGAACCGCGCTGGGTGGCGGGTCAGTGGCGACAAATTCAATCTGCGCATCGGCCACGGAATGCTGCAAGGCACGAATCACGTTGGTCGGCGCGGCCTGGGAGTCCACGTTGAAGTTCACGGTACGCCGCCACACCAAGGGTTCGTCGAGGCGCCGGCGAAGCACCCCAAATCGATTCTTCATCAGCCAACTGTTGGGCACCACGATGGTCTCGCGGTTGCGTGTTTCGATAGCCGTGTAGCGCCACCGCACGTCGACGACCCGGCCGCTCAATTCATCAATGCGAACCCACTCGCCGACCTTGAGTGAGTTGTCCAACTGCAGCGCCACGCCACCGAGCACGTTGCCCAAGGTGTCCTGCATCGCAAACGCCAGCACCGCAGTGATGATGGCCGAGGTGGTGAACAGCTGCGTCGGGTCCACGCCCGACAGACTCAGCCAGACCAGCCCCCAGGCGATCGACAAACCGGTGACAGTCAAGTCCTGAGCAATACGGGGCGCGGTTACGCCGAAAACCGGCAACAACACATGGAAGAAGACCAGCACCGCCAATTGGATCAGCGCCAACACGGCCATGACGGTCGCCCCGCCCTCCATGATGGCGGCCAGGGACGGGTTACCTTGCCACTGGGCCAGCACCGCTGCTCCCTGGGCCATCAGGGTCACGATCAACAGCACCCAAGTGACCCGCAGCTCACGCCGCAAACCCGGCTTGAACACCCGCAGCAGCACACCCAACAGGGCCGCGACCAGCACTACCATGGCCAGGCGGTGGCCGATCATCGCCAGCAGTGCCGTGCTCACTGGAAACCCTCCGTGTTGCGCACGGCGGTGCGAGCTTGCTTAGGGAAGCGGTCCGGCGCTGCGCTCATGACCGCACTTCCAAGGCCCGCTCCAGGCGTTCGCAGACATGGGTCAGGACCTCGACCCGCGCGAACAGCTTGTCGTCACTGGCCACCACGCGCCATGGCGCAACATCGGTCGAGGTCCGGTCAATCATGTCCTGCACGGCCCGCTGATAGAGCGGCCACTTCTCGCGATTGCGCCAATCGTCGTCGGTTATTTTGAAGTTCTTGTACTCGGTGCCCTGGCGCTCCTTGAAGCGCCTGAGCTGCTCTTGCGGCGTGACGGCCAGCCAGAACTTCACCACAATGGCACCACCCTGCACCAGTTGGTCCTCGAAGTCGTTTATTTCATCGTAGGCACGCATCCAGTCGGACTGCGCGCAATAGCTTTCAACCCGCTCGACCAGCACGCGCCCGTACCAGGAACGGTCGAACATCACCGTCTTGCCGTGCGCGGGAACATGACGCCAGAAGCGCCACAAATAAGGCTGGGCGCGCTCCTCGTCGCTGGGCGCGGCGATCGGCACCACCCGGTAGTGCCGCGCGTCCAATGCCTGGGTCAAACGCCGAATCGTGCTGCCCTTGCCCGCCGCATCCATGCCCTCGAACACGATCACCAGGGACCGCGTGGTCATGCGGGCATGACGGGTCAGCAGATTGAGACGGCCCTGCAAGGCCTCCAGGCGCTTGTCGTACGCCTTCGGCTTGAGCGCACGGGTGTAGTCATAGGCATCCAGCAGCCCTTTGCCGTCCAGCGGTGGGTCCGGCATTGGCGCGGACATCGGCACGGCCGGGACCTGCCCGTCCAGGCGCGCCTGGATGACATCAAGTACGTACTGGCCGACGGTGAGTGAGCGGTAGGCCGCATCGCTGCCATCGATCACCAGCCAGGGCGCTTCGCCGGTGCTGGTCTTTCGTAACGCTTTTTCGCAGATCCGGGCAAACTCGTCGTAGTGCTTGAGGTGCGCCCAGTCGTCTTGCGTGACGCGCCAGGCGGTCTTCGGGTCCGCCGCCAGGGTCTTCAGGCGGGCCCGGCTGGCATCCTTGGACAGGTGAAACCAAAGCTTGATGACGATGGCCCCCTCGGCGACAAGCATGCGCTCGAATTGGCGGATTCGCTCCAGCCGCTGCCCGAACTGGGCTCGCTTGTGGTGCCCCATCACATGCGCCAGAATGGGGTCGGTGTACCAGGACCCAAACAGAATGCCAATGTGGCCCTTGGGAGGCAGGACCTGCCAGAAACGCCACATCTCCGGACGCGAGCGCTCCGCGTCGGCTAAAGCGCCAAACGCCTCCGTTCGAATGTGCCGCGGGTCCATCCACTCATTGAGCAGATTGACGGTTTCGCCCTTGCCCGCGCCATCCACGCCGTTGACCAGAATGATGACCGGCGTCTTGGCCTGGGCCAACAAAGCATACTGGGCCGCCAGCAGTGCCGAGCGCAGCGTCGGCTCCTGCCGCTTGTACGCGTTGCGGCCGATGTGATGCCCAATCTCTGCAGATTCAAACATCGACAGTTACCCCTTTGTTGCGTAAACTATATACACCGTTATTTCCAAGGACAACATCCATGCGACCAAGCACCAAGAAACCCACACCGGCACCCGCATCCACGGCACCCACTCCCGGCAAGACCGTCACAGCGCTTGCCAAGCCTACCCCGGCCGCCAAGCCTCTGGCTCCCAAGCCAGTCGCCCCAGCGGTGCCCGTGGCCAGCAAAACGGTACCGAAACCCGCCCCCAGTGTGCCGGTCAAGCCCAAGCTGGTCAAACCAATCAAGGCCAAAAAGCCCAAACTTGTGCGTGACAGCTTCACCATCCCCAAGGCCGAATACAGTGTATTGGTTGACCTCAAGCAACGCGCGGCCAAATTGACCAAACCGGCCAAGAAGAGTGAATTGCTGCGTGCCGGTGTCAAGGCATTGGCGGCGATGTCGGATGTGGCGTTTCTTGCCGCCTTGAAGGCGGTACCGACGATCAAGACCGGCCGCCCGGCGAAGTCCAAGTAACCCTGAGGCTAGGTGTCAAGCGCGGCACCAGGCGCGCCAATCGACAGCCGCTACAGCATTTGAGGTGTTTGCACGGTCACGATCACGGCATCGGCATCGGCGTCGGCAACGCCCGGCTTGTGGCGCAGCCACCAGACCGCGCCCTTGCTGATGCTGCATTCGGCCTCGGAGAGGCCCAGCAGTTGCGCCGCCACCAGCCCCAGCGTCGGTTGATGGCCAACCACCAACACCGTGACGCTGGCATTGGGCCACTGGACCCGCTGCAGTAGTTGAACCGCCGTGGCATGCGGGCCAAGCTCGGGATCAAGCTTGTATTTTCGACCCAGCGCAGCCACAGTTTGCTCAGCCCGTCGCGCCGGGCTGCACAGGATGCGAGCGCCCTGCGGAAGTTGCCGATCCAGCCACTTGGCCATGCGCAGCGCCTGCTTCTCGCCCTTTGTTGTCAGGGCGCGCGCCAGATCATTGCAACCGGGTGCCCAGTCTTGTGCCTGTGCGTGACGCCACAACACCAGATCCATGATTTCCCGCTCCTTTACTGTTTGTTGGTCGGATCGCCGTAACGCGCCATCAACGCGGCCTGCGCGCCATGGGCGGCACGTCTTCCGTCTGGCCGAACGCGCACGTAGGTGCCATCGGACAGAAGATCCCAGGCGTCGATATTGTCCTGCATGCAAGCCACCAGGCACTCGTCGATGATCCGCTGGCGCTGCAAGGGATCGGTAATCGGCCAGGCCAACTCGATCCTGCGCATCATGTTGCGGTTCATCCAATCGGCACTCGACAGGTACACCTCGTCCTGATCGTCCTGGCGGAAGTAAAAAACCCGTGAATGCTCCAAGAATCGGCCGATTACCGAGCGCACGCGGACGTTGTCGGTAACGCCTGCCACCTCGGCCGGCAACGTGCACGCCCCACGGACGATCAGGTCGATCTTGGTGCCCTTGCACCCCGCCTCGATCAGTGCCCGGATCAAGGCCTCATCGGTGAGCGCATTCATCTTGAGCACAATGCGCGTGGACCGGCCCAGTGCCGCCGCCTTGCCCAAGGCGTCGACCTTCTCGATCAGCTTGCGCTGCAGATGAAATGGCGCCATCCACATACGATTAAGCCTAGGCAGCCGGTTCTGACTGGCCAAGTGCACGAAGACGTGCTCCATATCCAGCGTCAAGGCAGCGTCGGCCGTGATGTGGCTCAAGTCGGTATAAAGACGAGCAGTCTTGGGGTTGTAGTTGCCGGTGGACAAATGACCATAGCGCCTGAGTTGTTTGCCCTCGCGCCGGGTGATCAGCATCATCTTGGCGTGGGTCTTGAGACCCACCACGCCGTACACCACCTGAGCACCGATGGACTCCAGCATCTCGGCCCAATTGATATTGGCTTCCTCGTCAAAGCGTGCCTTGAGTTCCACCACCACGGTCACTTCCTTGCCTCGACGAACCGCCTCGCGCAGCAAGTCCATCAATTCCGAGTCCGAGCCGGTGCGGTAGATGGTCTGCTTGATCGCCAGCACATCGGGGTCGTGCACGGCCTCGCGCA
>JAUXWC010000214.1 GCA_030685025.1 Rhodoferax sp. | reverse complement strand
GCAGCACACGCAACTGGTCGCCCATCGGTGCGGTCACGCTGAACCCCGAACGTGACTGCGTCATCAAGGCGCATTTGGGTTGCAACGATATTCAGCGGTTGGCCGCATGAATGAGGCGACAAGTAGCTTGACACGCGCCGGGTCGGACCATACGTCCGTATTTTTTGCGCGTAGTATTGGTCGACTCTGCCGTAGAGGGCATCAAGCAGCGATGTTTTGTTTGGAACGCCGCTGCTGAATGTTGTTGCCAACTGCAACTACTTGCCAGGTCTGGCCGGATTCTTGGCGGTCAGCGGCTGCATTGGAAGCGAGATAGTGAGATAGTCAAGTTCCAGGTAGAACACAGGGCGCCCTTTGGCAGTAACAATGACCCGGTTGTTTTCCTTCGGGCCACGCATGTCGTGGGAAGCGAAATAGATGGGCAACGGATCTTTTGCGGCAAGATTCTTAATGATGGCGCTTACGATTGCCGAATCGCCATTTTGCTTCGGCACATTCGATTCGTATTTGCTCAGCGTGGCGAGGTAAGCCAGCCACCGGTTTTTTGCATCATGGTTCCATGTTCCAAGGCTCAAGGCTGAGATGCTGGTCCTGAACGAGCGGCCTTTCTTGAAAATCTTGAACTCCTTTTGCAGTGCCACCATCTCCTGAATGCCACCAAAGTGAGTCTCCTTCCCCTGTGGCGGCGCAAAGCGCAGATTCAGCTCATCCAACATGCTGCCGACGTAGATGTCGTGCTCCTTCATGAATGCACCCATATAACTCACTCCTGATTCGTTAAAGATTAGATCGCCCTGAGCTGCACTGCAATCGTAAGAAAGTGTTTCAGCCCAGCGTCGCAGTGTAAACACAAGCGAAGTCGCCGCAAAGGGTGCGCGGTGGAAATGGTGCTTAGGTCACAGTTTTTGGTGGTGGCACAACACTCCCGTCATTTCATGCCTCACCTGTCTCGATTTACACCGGCTGCATAATTTCGCAGCCATTGGTCGAGTCCGAGCCACAGCCGGCAGTTGCCGGGACTGGCGGGAGTCGAACCACTTGATCGGTAGCGCACAAAGGAACCCACGTGTATTCAATTTTCGGCGCCAGCTTGTTGTCCGCATCGGCCTCGCTGCCCTTGCACATGTTGCCGTTCCTGATAGTCGTGGTCACGCAAGAGAACCGGCCGAGTTGAATGGGTTTGTCGTGCTGCGAGCCAAATGAGGCGTGCGGTGTAAATCTGCCCGCTGGCTGGGGACTGCGTCGGCCGGCTGGAGGAGCAGATCCACGTCCAACGTGCTGCGGATGCGCAGGTCCGCCCCGACGATGAAGGCGGCGCTGCCGGGTTCTGTCACGCGCTGGCTTGGCGGCGACGTACAGAGGGCGGGCGGCGCGGAGCCGAGCACCGGGTTATGGCGCCATGCGTCGTTGCAGGGACAGCGGGCGCATGTCGGTCCACACCTTGGCGATGTGGTTCAGGCAATCTGGCTTCAACCCCTTGAAACCGATCTCGTGCCAACCCGCCGGCACGGCTTTGAAGTCTGGCCAGATAGAGTGCTGGCCTTCGTCGTTGACTACCACAAGAAAGGTTTGCTCTTCATCGTCAATGTTGCTCACGTCGTGGCTCCGGCTGTTCGTCAATGGAAGCCATGAATCATCGGGCAGTGAAATCACGCAGATTTGCGCCCGTAGTGAGCCGTTGAAGTCAGTGGTTCTTGCCAAGCGCAAATGCGATGACCGGCTCGCTCAGCCAGATGCCGTGCTCGCGCATCCGCTCAACGGCCTGCTCGACTGAAACTGGATAACCAGTCTGCTTTGCCTTGAGCAAGATGCCGATGGAGCCCGTCAGCGTCAAGCCGCTCAGCCGCGCGACCCGCCGACCGACCGACTCGTCGATGCAGACCAAGGAGAGTTTCAGATTCAGCGCGGTTTGAATCACGGACGCTTCTCCGCGATCCAGCGTGTTGCCGAGATAGGCGGAGAGTTCCACGGTGCTCGATTGGCGATCAAGGGCGTGGTGTTGGTGACGAGGGTGCGTTCGCGTGACACCACAACTCCCTACGCGCTGGCGAGATCAGCGGCCAGATCGGCCGCGTCCAAGTCAATCACCGGCGCGCCGCCCCGTGCCTTACTCAGCCAGCCGAACCCTCAGGGCAGAACGATGACCTTGCTGCGCATGCCGCCTTAACCCTCTGTCTATTCGCTGGGGTGCTCGCCCTTCTTCGTGCAGCCTTGAAGTCCGACACCACGGATTCGACATCCACGCCTTGTGCTGCAAGTAGTTTGTCCAGCGTCTTGCTGGCTTCTTTTGCGCACTGTGGTCAGTCTGGCAACTGTGTGCGCCAGAACTTGCGCCCGAACTCTGGCAAGCCCTCCCCCCCCCCTCTTGTTCAGTGGCGCGTTGTCGGCCGCGGTGATGTCGGGCTATTGCTCAATGCGCATCCGGGCGGATGCAACGGATGTCAAGGCCCAGCGGCTGTGCCATGGACGACCAGGGCCGGTCGGCAGTCAGGACCACCGCGCCCAGCCGCTGCGCCACGGCCAGACACAGGCGGTCCCCCAAACTCAAGCCGATCACGCGGGTTTGGTCGCGCATCCAGCCGGCGCGCGCGCCGTCCTCGGCCTTGATGTCCATCACTGTGTAGGCCAGGTCCGCCAGAACGGTCTTGATCGCATCGGCGTGCGCTCCACGATCCAGCGCTTTCGCAATCACTTCGGCCTGATTGGCTGCGCTCACCACACAGCGGTCTGCTTGCAGGGCGTGCCGAACCATGTCCTCGCCCGGCTCACCTTGCAAGAAGGCAATGATGGCCGAGGCATCGAGCACCGTGACCCGACTCATTCAGCTTCAGACGCAGCACGGCGCTCCGCAATGAGTTCGTCCGCCAATGACGGTGCGTTCTTGGGCACAAACTGTTGAAACAGGGCCTGCGCTTTCATCAACTGCGCGCGCCGGGTGGTCGCAACCAGTTCGCCATCGCGAGCAGTCCAGATCAGTTGGTCACCGTCCTTGAGGTCGAGTTGCTCTCGTAAGGCGGCGGGAATGACGACTCTGCCATTGGATAGGCTGGAGTGGGTTTTCATGGTGTTTATCCGCAATGGCTGAATACTGCCATTTTATAGAAGTCCATGATTATTGCCATATGCCGAATTCCTGAGGCTGCCCGGCGCTGGGTTGCACTTCGTTGCCTCAATCCCTGGCATCTGCCGCCAGCTCCGGCAAGCCCTTGACCCGCTCGTACACCGGCGCAAAGTCCGGCGCGGTCATGTCGAATAGTTGTTGGATGCTGTCGATCACAAAGTAGGTTTGCTGGTAGCTATCAATTTTGTAGCGTGTGCGCATGGTGCGGTCCATTTGCAGCGGGATGCGCCGGGTTTCCTGCCTGCACGCAGTTGGCGGCGCCGGGTCAATCGGAAGCAGCCCGTGGTCATGCATCAGCGGCTTCGATGTATACAAAAGTATATATAATCCCGGAATGAAGCCAATCGAGTTCCGAGCCAGTTCACTCGGCGACCTACGTGAGTTTCCGCGTGCTGCCTTGCGGGACGCGGGCTTTCAGTTGGACAAGGTCCAGCACGGCCTGTCGCCAGATGACGCGAAGCCCATGCACACGATCGGCGCTGGCGTGATGGAGTTGCGGATTTGGGATGAGGCAGGGACGTTTCGTGTGGTGTATGTCGCCAAGTTTGCCGACGCGATATACGTGTTGCACTGCTTCCAGAAGAAAACGCCGAAGACTGCCAAGAGAGACATCGATCTGGCTGCCAGACGTTACAAGGAACTGCTCAAGGAGTTGATGCCATGACCGACAAGACCCGGTTCGCCAGTGTTTGGGATGCCATCGAAGACACCCCGCAAGAAGCGGCCAGCATGAAGGCACGCGCTGTCTTGATGATGGCGTTGAGTGTCGTCATTGAGGAGCGCGGTCTGACTCAAAGCGATGCTGCGGAGATGTTTGGTGTGACGCAGCCTCGGATTTCTGATCTGATGCGCGGCAAGGTGAATCTGTTTTCGCTGGATACCTTGATGGATATGGCTGCCACCGCAGGAATGGCGCCGGTTGTGAGTGTTTCCAAGCCGAGGGCGTCATCAGTCGCGAAGCGGCGGCCATCGCGCAAACTGGCGGCGGCCTGAGCGCCCGTTTCGGCGTCGAACCTATTCAATCCCGTGCATCCGCCGCCAGCTCCGGCAAACCCTTGACCCGCTCGTACACCGGCGCGAAGTCCGGCGCGGTCATGTCGAACAGTTGCTGGATGCTGTCGATCACAAAGTAGGTTTGCTGGTAGCTGTCGATCTTGTAGCGGGTGCGCATGGTGCGCTCCAGTTGCAGCGGGATGCGCTGCGGCTCGGGGCTTTGCACGGCGTACTGCAACTCGCCGGATGAACTCAGGATACCGGCGCCATACGCGCGCAGGCCGTCGTGCTGGCGGATCAGGCCAAACTCGATGGTGTACCAGTACAGGCGGCTGAGCAACTCGCACGCGCCCAGTGCGTGGGCTTTGAGGCCGCCTTGGCCGTAGCGCCGCACGTAGTCGGCAAACACCGGGTTGAACAGCAGCGGCACGTGGCCAAACAGGTCGTGGAAGATGTCGGGCTCCACGATGTACTCAAACTCTTCGGGCCTGCGAATCCAGTCCGTCACCGGGAACCTGCGGTTGGCCAGCAGGGTGAAGAAAGGCACTTCCGGAATCAAGCCCGGCACGGCCACGATCTCCCAGCCGGTGGCGGCGCGCAGGCGCAGGTTGATTTCCTCAAAGCGCGGGATGTGGTCCTTCACGCCCAGCGAGGGCAGCGCGGCGATGAACTCGTCGCACGCCAGGCCCGGCAGCAGCGCGCTTTGGCGCTCGTAGAGCCGGCGGTAGGTGTCGTGGTCGGCTTGGGTGTACTGCGCGTAGTTTTGTGCGCAAGTGTAGTCGGCGCCGGCGCGGCGGTAGTCGCCGCGCGGAGGGCGCTCGCTGGCGCCATAAACAACCGGTTCAACAGCCATGGCGTGGCGTCCCGGCAAAATGCGTTGTGATCGTCATCGCGAGGCTGCGGGCCGTGGCGATCCATGGTCGAGTCGTACCGCAATGGATTGCCGCGCTGCGCTCGCAATGACGGGCGGCGCGGATTCGGATGTTTGCGATGGTCATGTCAATGTCGTCTGCTTGGCTTCCAACACACCGCGCCTGATTTGGTCCAACTCGATGCTCTCAAACAGCGCCTTGAAGTTGCCCTCGCCAAAGCCCTCGTCGCCCTTGCGTTGGATGAACTCAAAGAAGATCGGGCCGAGCTGGTTTTCGCTGAAGATCTGCAGCAGCAGCGCGTCCTTCTTGCCGTCGACCAGGATCTTGCGTTTCTTGAGTTCGGCCACGTTCTCGCCATGGCCGGGGATGCGTTGGTCGATCAGCTCGTAGTAGGTGTCGATGGTGTCGAGCAGCACCACGCCCTTGCTGCGCAGGGCGTCGACGGTCTTGAACAAGTCCGTGCTGCCCAGCGCGATGTGTTGAATGCCTTCGCCGTGGTACATGTCCAGGTATTCCTGAATCTGGCCGGCCTTGTCGTTGCCTTCTTCGTTGATCGGGATGCGGATCTTGCCGCAGGGGCTGGTCATGGCCTTGCTCTTGACGCCGGTTACCTGGCCCTCGATGTCAAAGTAGCGCACCTCGCGGAAGTTGAACAACCGCTCGTAAAAGCCGGCCCACTCGCCCATGCGGCCACGGTGCACGTTGTGGGTCAGGTGGTCGATGTAGGTCAGGCCAAAGCCGGGTGGGTTGAGCGCCTCGGTGGCGCTGATGCCGGGCAGCGCTTCAAAGTCGACATCAAAGAAGCTGATGTTGCCAATGTCGCCCTCTTTGGCGCCATTCTTGCCGCGCCAACGGTCCACCAGGTAGATCAGGCTGTCGCCAATGCCCTTGATGGCGGGGATGTTGAGCTCGCCCGGGCCGGCCTTGCCAGCGTAGCCCCAGGCACCTTTTTCCAGCGCCCGCTCGTAGGCCACTTTGGCGTCCTGCACGCGAAAGGCGATGGCGCAGATGCTGGGGCCGTGCAGTTTGGCAAAGCGTTGCGCAAAGGAGTCCGGCTCGGCGTTGATCAGGTAGTTGACGCCGCCCTGGCGGTACAACGTGACGTTCTTGTGCCGGTGTTTGGCCACCGGTTTGAAGCCCATGCGCACAAACAGCGCGCCCATGGCAACCGGGTCGGGCGCGGCGTACTCGATGAACTCAAAGCCGTCGGTGCCCATTGGGTTGTCCCACATGTCTTGTCTCCGGTTGGGTGGCCACAACTGGGGGCCACGTTCTGCTTGAGGGGTGTAGCAGGGCAGTCTATCGAAGGAGTATGCAAATAATCCTGCAATTTATAAAGTTTGATTTGCATCAATTGCAAGATTTCTGCAAAATGCTAGGCATGGATGCACTCGACAAGTTAGACAAGCTGATTCTTCGCACACTGCAGGCCGATGGCCGCGCCACCTACGACGAAATCTCGGAACGGGTGGGCCTGTCGGCCAGCGCCGTTTTGCGACGCGTCAAACGGCTGGAAGAAAGCGGTGTGATCGACCATTACGTGGCTTTGGTCAACCCGGAGGCGGTTGGTTTGGGCTTGACCGCCTATATCAATGTGCGGCTGGAAAAGAATACCGAGAGCCACAAGCGCCACCCGATGGACCTGTTTCGCGCCAGCGTGCAAACTTGGCCCGAGGTGGTGGAGTGCGCTGCACTCAGTGGCGAGATGGATTACTTCTTGCGGGTACTGGTGCGCGACATGAGTGCGTACTCACGTTTTGTGATGGACACCTTGCTCAAGCACCCCAGCGTACTGGACTGCAAAACCAGCTTCGTGCTCGACAAAGTCAAGGCGACCACGGCCCTGCCTTTGTAGGGGCTGTCACCTTTGGGCTGCGCAATCTAGGGAAAACCCTTATATTCAACCCATGCATGACATTCAAGAGCCGCCCGAGCCCATCGAATCGACCAAGGACCAGTTGCTGGGACTCACGGCTGCGGCGCCGCCCGCGCCCGATGGCGCCAAGCCCGGCCCGAGCCTGGTGCCGATCCGTTCGCTCGGTGCCAACCACCGTGAGCGCATCGCCCAGCACCTGTTGGCCTTGAGCGAGCACGACCGTTACCTGCGCTTTGGTTATGCGGCGAACGACGAGCAGATCCAGCGCTATGTGGACAAGCTTGACTTCGAGCGCGACGAGGTGTTTGGCATCTACAACCGCAAGCTCACGCTGCTTGCCGTGGCGCACCTAGCGTACTCGGCTGACGCGCAGTGCGACGCCTGCGCCGAGTTTGGGGTGTCGGTGTCCGAATCGGCGCGCGGCCGTGGCTACGGGGCGCGTTTGTTTGACCGCGCCGCCATGCACGCCCGCAACGATGGTGTGAGTCTGATGTTCATCCACGCCCTGAGCGAGAACACCGCCATGCTGAAGATCGCCCGCAACGCCGGCGCCACCGTGGAGCGCGATGGCTCCGAGTCCGAGGCCTACTTGCGCCTGGCACCGGCCACGCTGGACAGCCACCTGACTGAGCTGGTGGAAGAGCAGATTGCGCAAACCGACTACCGCATCAAGAGCCAGGCCAAGCACTTTTGGGGTTTTCTCGCTGGCCTGCAGGCGCTGCGGCGCGACGTGCAAGAGGCCGAGCGCCGCAGCGCGTCCTGAGCCGGCCCGAGCGGCCGCGTCAGGCCCCAACCGGGGTGCGCGGCGATTCAGTGGGACATCCATTGGGGCTTCCAATGGGCTATCCTTGAGGGTCCGCAACAACTGCAAGCCCTGCATCCTGGCTGTGTCAGAACCCCATCCCGAACGACCCTCGCTGCTGCGCGAGGACAAACGCACTTTTCTACAAAAGCTGGCCGAGTTCATCCATCCCGGACCGGATTCGACCGACGAGCTGATTGAAACCCTGGCCGACGCCGAGGACAACCACATCATTGGCGCCGAATCGCGCGCCATGCTCGAAGGTGTGATTCGCATGGCCGACATGACCTCTGGCGACGTGATGGTGGCCGCGCCGCGCATGGACCGGCTCAACATTGACGCCCCGTTTGACGAACTGCTGCACCAGGTGATCGACACCGCGCACTCGCGTTTTCCAGTGTTCGAGGGTGACCCGGACAACATCATCGGCATCTTGATGGCCAAGGATTTGCTCAAGCTGCAGCGCGCGCCGGAGCACAACATCCGCGCCTTGCTGCGCCCGGCGGTGTTCATCCCCGAGAGCAAGGGGCTCAATGATTTGCTGCGTGATTTTCGGGGCAACCGCAATCACCTGGCCATCGTTATCGACGAGTTTGGCCGAGTCGCGGGGCTGGTGACGATCGAAGACGTGCTGGAGCAAATCGTTGGCGAGATCGAGGACGAGTTTGACGTGGCCGCCGACGAGGGCGATATTTTTGGCCTGTCTGATCGCACCTACCGCGTCAGTGGTGACACACCGCTGGAACGTGTTGAGGAGGCCTTTGCCGTCAAGCTGGCCGATCTGGAGCCCGATGACCACTTCGACACCATTGGCGGGCTGATTGCGCACGCCATGGGCCATGTGCCCAAGCGCGGCGAGCGCCACACGCTGGCGGGGCTGGACTTCCTGGTGATGCACACCAAGGGCGGCGCGGTCAAGTGGTTCCGGGTGTCGCCCGCGGCCCAGACGACTGGTTCGTGAGCACCCGCACGGTGGCGTCAGCCGCGCCGTCGTCCAGCGCGCCCCGATGGCCGGCTTGGCTTCAGGTTGCTACTTCATTGGTAGCTGGTTTGGCCCATGCGGCAAGCATTGCATGGCCTTTTTCTGATTTCCTGGGGCAAAGCGCCGGGCAGCCAGTCTGGTGGCTGCAGATTCTGGCGTTGGCGGTGCTGGCGTGGCAGCTTGGCCGCTGCGCGCACTGGCGCTCGGGCGCACTGCTGGGCTGGTTGTTTGCGCTGGCCTGGCTGACTGGCACCTTCTGGTGGCTGTTCATTTCGATGCACACCTACGGCGGCTTGCCCGCCGTGCTGGCAGTGTTGGCGGTGCTGGCGCTGGCCGGCGCACTGGGGCTCTATTTCGCCGTCGCGGGCGCCTGGATGGTGCGTTGGCGCCCAGGCGGGGCGGCTGCGCGGTCGCTGTTGTTTGCCGCCCTGTGGACCTTGGCCGAGCTGGCGCGCGGCCACTGGCTGACGGGTTTTGGTTGGGGCGGCTCGGGTTATGCCCATCCGGACGGGCTGCTGGCCGGCTACGCGCCGTGGCTGGGCGTGTACGGCGTGGGTGCCTTGGCGGCTTGGCTGGCGGCCAGCCTGCCGCAGTTGCTGGCCTGTTCGCCCTGGCAGCGGCTGGCCATGCTGGCGGTGCTGACCGTGCCTGCCGTGGCGCGCATGGAGGCCACGCCTTTCACGCAAAGCGCGGGCGAGTTGTCGGTGGCGTTGCTGCAAGGCAATATCCCGCAGGACGAGAAGTTTCAAGCCGGCTCCGGCGTGCCGATGGCCTTGCAGTGGTACGCGCAGCAGTTGCAAAGCAGCCAGGCGGCACTGGTGGTGGCGCCCGAGACCGCCATTCCGGTCTTGCCCCAGCAATTGCCCGAGGGTTACTGGGAGGCTCTGCGAGCACGGTTTGCCACCGGCGATCAGGCGGCCATGCTGGGGCTGCCGCTGGGCGACTACAAACAGGGCTATTCCAACTCGATGGTGGCCTTCAAGCCGGGGCAGGCGCAGTTCTGGCGCTACGACAAGCACCACCTGGTGCCGTTTGGCGAGTTCATTCCGCCGATGTTTCGCTGGTTCACCGAGATGATGAACATCCCGCTGGGCGACTTCAACCGTGGCGCGGTGGGGCAGGCCTCGTTTGAGTGGCAGGGCCAGCGCCTGGCGGCCAATATCTGCTACGAAGACTTGTACGGCAACGAGCTGGCCGCGCGCTTTGCCGAGCCCGCGCTGGCGCCCACCATCTTCGTGAACAGCAGCAACATCGGCTGGTTTGGCAATACGGTGGCGATTGACCAGCACCTGGGCATTTCGCGTTTTCGCGCGCTGGAGTTCGAGCGGCCCTTTGTGCGCGCCACCAATACCGGCGCCACGGTGGTGATTGACCATCGCGGCCAAGTCACGGCCGCCCTGCCGCGCCACACCCAGGGCGTGCTGCGGGCGCAGGTGGAAGGGCGAACCGGCCTCACGCCGTTTGCCTGGTGGGCCTCGCGGCTAGGGTTGTGGCCGCTGTGGCTGCTGGCGCTGGGCGTCGTGGTGGTGGCCTGGATGAAGCGCCGGCCAAGCCCCTAGCGGCCAAGGCGCTGGCGACGTGGCCAGACCGGGGTGGAACCCCCGTAAAATTGCAGATTGCGCGCCCTTGTCGCGCTTGTTTTTCCAACCTTCGGGCGCTGCTTGCGCAGTGCCCATCTGGCCATGTTGACCTTCCAGCAAATCATTCTGAAACTTCAGTCCTTTTGGGACGCCCAAGGCTGCGCGCTCTTGCAGCCCTATGACATGGAAGTTGGCGCCGGCACGTCGCATACTGCTACGTTTTTGAGAGCACTCGGGCCCGAACCCTGGAAGGCCGCCTATGTGCAGCCGAGCCGCCGCCCGAAGGACGGGCGTTATGGCGAGAACCCCAACCGCTTGCAGCACTACTACCAGTATCAGGTGGTGCTCAAGCCCGCGCCGGCCAATATTCTGGAGCTGTACCTGGGATCGCTCGAAGCGCTGGGCTTCGACTTGAAGAAAAACGACATCCGTTTTGTGGAGGACGATTGGGAGAACCCCACCCTGGGCGCCTGGGGCCTGGGCTGGGAGGTCTGGCTCAACGGCATGGAGGTGACCCAGTTCACCTACTTCCAGCAGGTCGGCGGCATTGACTGCCGGCCGATCACCGGCGAGATCACCTACGGGCTGGAGCGCCTGGCGATGTACTTGCAGGGCGTCGACAACGTCTACAACCTGACCTGGACTGAGGGTCTGTCTTATGGCGATGTGTACAAGCAAAACGAGGTCGAGCAATCCACCTACAACTTCGAGCACAGCGATGCGGACTTCCTGTTCACCGCCTTCACCGCGCACGAAAAGCAGGCCAAACACCTGATCGCCGAGCGGCTCGCTTTGCCGGCCTATGAGCAAGTGCTCAAGGCAGCGCACAGCTTCAACTTGCTCGATGCACGGGGTGCGATCTCGGTCACCGAACGCGCCGCCTACATTGGCCGCATTCGTAACCTGGCGCGCGCCGTGGCGCAAAGTTATTTCGAGAGCCGCGAACGCCTGGGTTTCCCGATGGCGCCACGCGAGTGGGTGGAGCAGATGCAACCCAAAAAGGCGGCGTAGTGGAACCAATGCGCGGTTCACTTTCGGCAGGTCTACAATGTAGATACGTGTTTCTACGCAGGAGGTGAACAATGGAACTGCAAATCGGCAAATGGGGCAACAGCCTGGCGCTGCGGCTGCCCGCAACGGTGGTCAAGAAAATGCGCTTGCGCGAAGGTGTCAAGATCGAGTTGTCCGTGCAGGCGGATGGAAGCGCCACGCTGACCGCCCCTCAGGCGTTCGACCTGTCTGCCTACATGGCAGAGGTGCGGTCAATCACCAAGAGCATGCCAGTCACTCCGTCGGTGATTGAAGCCATGCGCGATGACGCGCGCTACTGAGGCATTGTTTTGATATACGTGGACACCAGCGTCTGGATTGCCTTGCAACTGCGAGAGGCCAAAACCGAAGCCGTGCAGGCCTGGGTAGAAGCGCACGGCATGACAGGGCTTGCCTGTGCGGAGTGGGTGAAAACCGAATACGCCAGCGCCTTGTCGATCAAGCGCAGGCGTGGCGATATTGACGACGATCATTTCGAACGCGCGCATCGTACCTTCGGCAAAATCTGCGTGGCAGGCCCGACATGGCTTTCCGTGGAGACACAAGACTTTTTTGAAGCAGCGCGCCTGTGTGCTGACCCCGCCACAAAAATGCGCGCTGGCGACGCGTTGCATCTGGCGGTGGCGATGCGCTGCCAATGCACCGAATTCTTTTCACTGGACATTGTGCTCAATGACAACGCCAAACGGCTTGGCTTGGGTGCGATCACACTATGACGACCAAGAACCTGCTTGTTGAACTGTTTGTAGAAGAGCTGCCACCCAAGGCGCTCAAGAAGCTGGGTGAGGCCTTCGCCAGCCAATTGGCCGAGCAACTGCGCTCGCAGGGCCTGGCCACGGCGCAATCGGTGGTGACGCCCTACGCCTCGCCGCGCCGACTGGCGGCACACGTCACGCATGTGTGGCTAAAAGCTGCCGACAAGGCGATGCAGCAAAAGCTGATGCCGGTGGCGGTCGGGCTTGATGCGGCGGGCCACGCCACGCCCGCGCTCATCAAGAAACTGCAGGCGCTGGGGGCCGACCTGTCCGACCCGGTGGCGGCCGTGGCGGCGCTCAAGCGCCAGCCCGATGGCAAGGCTGAAGTGCTGTTTTATGACAGCCTGGTTACCGGCGCCACGCTCGATGTGGGCTTGCAAAAGGCCCTGGAAGAGGCCATCGCCAAGCTGCCCATCCCCAAGGTGATGAGTTACCAGTTGGAGAGCGATTGCGCGCTGCCGGGCTGGACCAGCGTGCAGTTCGTGCGCCCGGCGCACGGTTTGGTGGCGCTGCATGGCAGCACGGTGGTGCCCGTCAAGGTGCTGGGGCTGACGGCCGGCAAGCTCACCCAAGGCCATCGCTTCGAGGCGGCCGTGTCGCCGGTGGTCATTGCCGACGCCGACAGCTACGCCGCCACCTTGGCCCGCGACGGGGCGGTGATCGCCAGCTTTGGCGAGCGCAGGGCTGAGATTGCCCGGCAATTGGCGGCTGCGGCTGCCAAAGTGGGCAATGGCGCGCATCCCGTCGACGACGATGCTTTGCTGGACGAAGTGACCGCCTTGGTGGAGCGGCCCAACGTGCTGGTGTGCCAGTTCGAGGGTGAGTTTCTGGATGTGCCGCAGGAGTGCCTGATCCTGACCATGAAGGCCAACCAAAAATACTTCCCTTTGCTCGACGGTGCGGGGCGCCTGACCCACCAGTTTCTGGTGGTGAGCAACATCAGCCCGGCCGATGCCAGCGCCGTGATTGGTGGCAACGAACGGGTGGTGCGCCCACGCTTGGCCGATGCCAAGTTCTTCTTCGATCAGGACCGCAAGAAGACCCTGGCCTCGCGCGTTGGCGGCCTGGACAAGGTGGTCTACCACAACAAGCTTGGCACGCAGGGCGCGCGCACCGAGCGTGTGCGGGCCATTGCCCGTGACATCGGGCAGC
This sequence comes from Rhodoferax sp., assembly GCA_030685025.1. GTDB lineage: Bacteria > Pseudomonadota > Gammaproteobacteria > Burkholderiales > Burkholderiaceae_C > Rhodoferax_D. Next base: position 15,649 of record JAUXWC010000214.1, on the reverse strand, counting down.
AACTGGGTGGCGAGGTGCTGGCCGATGCGGCCGACACGGCTGCCAAACTGGCCAAGGCCGACCTGTTGACCGACATGGTGGGCGAGTTCCCGGAACTGCAAGGCATCATGGGCGGCTACTACGCGCGCCACGATGGCTTGAGCGAAGACATTGCCTTGGGCATTGAAGACCACTACCGGCCGCGCTTTGCCGGCGACGCCCTGCCGCGCACCCAGGTCGGCGTGGTGGTGGCGCTGGCCGACAAGCTCGAAACCCTGGTCGGCATGTTTGGCATCGGCAACCTGCCGACCGGCGACAAGGATCCCTTTGCCTTGCGCCGCCATGCCTTGGGGGTGATCCGCATGCTGGTGGAGCGCGATCTGCCGCTGTCGTTTCGGGAGTTGTCGCACGACACGTTCGCCGTGTTTGCGCCCGGCACCCTGGAGCCGGTGCAAGCGGCGCTGGATGGCTTCTTCGCGGAACGCCTGAAGGGCTACCTCAAAGACGCTGGTTATGCGCCCGCCGAGGTGGATGCGGCGGTCCACGCCCATGGCATGAAGACCTGGGGCGATTTGCCCCGGCGGCTTGCGGCGGTGCGTGCCTTTGTGGCCTTGCCTGAGGCCCCCGCGCTGGCTGCGGCCAACAAGCGTATCGGCAACATCCTCAAGAAGGCGCCAGAAGTCGATGCGCATGTGAGCGAGGTCTTGCTCAAGGAACCGGCCGAAGTGGCCTTGTACGCCGCCATGCGGGCGGTAACGCCCGCAGCCAACGCGCAGTTTGAGGCCGGCGACTACACCGCTTCGTTGCAAACTCTGGCGGTGCTGCGCACGCCAGTCGATGCCTTTTTCGACGGTGTGATGGTCAATGCCGATGAACTGGACCTGCGCCTGAACCGCCAGGGACTGCTCAAGAGTCTGCACGAGGCCATGAACCGCGTGGCCGATTTGTCCCGTCTGGCGAGCTAACCATGTCCGGCCTCAAGCTCGTCATTCTGGACCGTGATGGCACCATCAACCAAGACAGCGATGAGTTCATCAAGTCCCCGGCCGAATGGGAGCCGCTGCCCGGCGCGCTCGAAGCCATCGCACGTCTGAACCATGCCGGCTGGCATGTGGTGGTGGCGTCCAATCAGTCGGGCTTGGGTCGCGGTTTGTTTGACGTGGACATGCTCAACGCGATCCACACCAAGATGCACAAAGCGCTGGCCGCAGTGGGCGGGCGAATCGACGCGATTTTCTATTGCCCGCATGCGCCGACCGAGGGCTGTCGCTGCCGCAAGCCCGAATCGGGCCTGTTCGAGCAGATTGGCGAGCGCTACGGACTGGAGCTCAAGAGTGTGCCCTCCGTGGGCGACACGCTGCGCGACGTGCAGGCCGGCTCCGCGGTGGGCTGTGAGCCGCACCTGGTGCTGACCGGCAAGGGCGCGGCATTCCGTGATCGGGCCCTGCCCGAGGGTTTTCCCGCCAACACCCAGGTACACGCGGATCTGGCTGCGTTTGTGAGCGTCCTGCTGACGCGAGAGGTCAAGCCGTCGCACGTGGCGCCCTCTCATGGCTGAGCCATCTCGCACCGCTTGCTGAAGAGGGCTCTGGTTTGCGTCTGATCGCTCTGCTTCGATCCATTCTGCACATGGCCTGGATCTTCGTGACGGTCGTTCCCTGGGGATTGGCGCTGGTCGTGGCCTCGATCTGGGTGCGTGGCACGCCGCTGTGGTGGTTCGCGGTCAACTGGATGCGGGTGGTGATCTGGGGTGCGCGGGTGATTCTGGGCATCCAGGTCCGTGTGACCGGCATGGAGAACCTGCCGGTGGGCGAGACCAGTCCGGCCATTCTGCTGTCCAAACACCAGTCCACGCTGGAGACCTTGCTGCTGCCCACATTGATGCCACACCCGCTGGCCTTCGTGTTCAAGAAGGAACTACTCAAGATCCCGTTCTTTGGTTGGTCGATGGCGCGGCTGGACATGATTCACATTGACCGGGCGGCGCGGGCACGCTCCTTCCTCAAGGTGGTGGCGCAGGGCAAGCTGCTGGCCGCACGGGGCATCTGGATCATCATGTTTCCGGAAGGCACCCGCATACCGCGCGGCCAGCAGGGTGTGTACCAGCCGGCTGGCGCCCGTCTGGCGATCGAGACCGGCGCGCCGGTGATCCCGATTGCGGTGACCTCGGCCAAGTGCTGGCCGCGTAAGGCCTTCATCAAATACCCCGGCGTAGTGGACGTGTCGATCGGCAAACCCATCCCCAGCGCCGGGCGTGAATCCAAAGACCTGACCCGTGAGGCGCAGGAGTGGATCGAGGCCGAAATGCGCCGGCTCGACCCGGACGCCTACCGGCAATGAGCACCCTGATGCGAAGCCTGTTGCGCTACACGCTCGATTTGTTCGACCCGCAGCCAGCGGGTGAGCCCTTGACTGCGGCCTTGCCTTCGACGCGCTTTCGCCACCCCAAGGCCAACCGGGAGTCACGCCTGGGCGAGGCGGTGGTGGCTTACGAATTCAAGCGTGGCAAGCGCCGCACGATTGGCTTTTCCGTTGGCCCGGAGGGCTTGGTGGTGAGCGCGCCGCGCTGGGTGCCGCTGCATGAGGTGGAAGCGGCATTGCAAGAGAAGGCCGACTGGATCGTGCGCAAGCTTGACGACACCCGCAAGCACCAGGCGCTACGGGAACGTTCACGCATCGAATGGAAAGATGGCGCCTGCCTGCCGTTCATGGGTGAGTCCATCCAGCTTGTGCTGGACCCCACGCACAGCTTCGATGGCGTGGGTGCCCAGCTTGTGCGCCAGGCCATGGGCGTGCACGACGCGAATGCGCCGCCGCTGCCGCCGCAATTGCGCGTGGCCTTGCCGCACAGCGCCGCGCCGCAGCAGATTCGGGACGCGGTACAAGCCTGGCTGATGCGCCAGGCCAAGGCCAATTTCACCGAGCGGCTCGATCACTTCGCGCCCAAGGTGCAGGTGCAATGGCGTCGCCTGTCGCTCAGCAATGCCGGCACGCGCTGGGGCAGTGCGCGCATTGATGGCTCGATCCGTCTGAACTGGCGCCTGGTGCATTTCACGCAGGCAGTTATCGACTATGTGGTGGTGCATGAGTTGAGCCATCTGCGCGTGATGGACCACAGCCCGCGTTTCTGGGAGACCGTGGGCGCCGTGGTGCCGGACTATCCCGCGTTACGCAACGCGCTCAAGGATCACGCGGCGCCGCGCTGGGACTGAGGCGCTGCGGCAGCTTTCAAACGCTACTCGTCATCGTCTTGGTGCGCGCGCCAAGGGCTTGTCTTACACCGCCCAATTGGCCAATTGCAGCGCCTCGACGCGCTCGAACTCGCGCAGGTTGTTGGACACCAGCGTCAACCCTTCGCTGCGAGCATGGGCTGCAATGTGCAAGTCGTTCACGCCGATGGGTTCCCCGCGCTTCTCCAGCGCGCTGCGAATGTTGCCGTAGTGCTGCGCGGCCTTGGGGCCATAGGGCAACACCTCGAGTCGGCTGCAAAAGTCTTCGACGGTCGCCAGTGACGATGCTGCGGCGTTGCTCTTCTCCGCGCCATGCAGCAGTTCCGCCAGCGTAATAGCGGAAATCGCCATGTGGCCCGCGTGTTGGTTGAACAACTGCAGGGCCGACAGTGGCCTGCGTTTGATCACGTAAATGACGATGTTGGTGTCAAGCAGGTAGCGCAGCATCAGAAGGCCTCGCGTTCGGACTGGTCCTGGCTGGCGCGCATCTCCATGAAGTCGTCGGCGACCTGTGGCCCATTCAAGAAGAAGCTGTCCCACGTTTGCCCGAGCGGGGCGATGATGCGCTCGCAACCTCGCGCCCGCACGTCCACGCGCTTGACGCTCTCAGGCAGGCGCAGTTCGGCCGGGAGCCTGATCGCCTGGCTGCGGTTGTTGGTGAAGACGGTGCTTGTAGCCATGATCGAACATTCAAATCGGGATGGGATAGCGCAATAGTATATGCCGGTTTCCCCCGCATGCCAGTTAAAATCGACGCTTTTCGGATCGCTCTGCCATGGCTGCCAACATTCTGCAAAAAGTCCCCGTCGGTGAACGGGTCGGGATCGCGTTTTCGGGCGGGCTCGATACCAGCGCCGCCGTGCACTGGATGCGCGCCAAGGGGGCCATTCCCTGCGCCTACACCGCCAACCTGGGCCAGCCCGACGAGAGTGACTACGACGAGATTCCGCGCAAGGCACTGAGCTACGGGGCCGACCTGGCGCGCCTGATCGAGTGCCGTCCCCAACTGGTGGCCGAGGGCATTGCCGCCATCCAGTGCGGCGCCTTCCATATCTCCACCGCGGGCGCGACCTACTTCAACACCACGCCGCTGGGCCGCGCCGTTACCGGCACCGCCTTGGTGGTGGCGATGCGCGAGGACGACGTCAACATCTGGGGCGACGGCAGCACCTACAAGGGCAACGACATCGAGCGCTTCTACCGCTACGGTTTGCTGGCCAACCCCAAGCTGCGCATCTACAAACCCTGGTTGGACCAGCGGTTCATCGACGAGCTGGGCGGGCGCAAGGAGATGAGCGAGTACCTGATCGCCAACGGCTTTGGCTACAAGATGAGCGTCGAGAAGGCCTATTCGACCGACTCCAACATCCTGGGCGCCACCCACGAGGCCAAGGATCTGGAATTCCTCAACGCCGGCGTGCACATCGTGCAGCCGATCATGGGCGTGGCCTTCTGGCGCGATGAGGTGGCGGTCAAGGCCGAGACGGTGCGGGTGCGCTTCGAGGACGGTCAGCCGGTGGAGCTCAATGGGCGCACGTTCGCGGATGCCGTGGCCCTGTTCAGCGAGGCCAACGCCATTGGCGGGCGCCATGGCCTGGGTATGTGTGACCAGATCGAGAACCGCATCATCGAGGCCAAGAGCCGCGGCATTTACGAAGCGCCCGGCATGGCCTTGTTACACATCGCCTACGAGCGGCTGGTCACCGGCATCCACAACGAAGACACCATCGAGCAGTACCGCAACAACGGTCGCCGCTTGGGGCGTTTGTTGTACCAGGGCCGTTGGTTCGATTCCCAAAGCATGATGCTGCGCGAGACCGCGCAGCGCTGGGTGGCGCGTGCCGTCAGCGGCGAAGTGACGCTGGAGCTGCGCCGTGGCAACGACTACTCGCTGTTGGACATGACCAGCCCGAACCTGACATACCACCCCGAGCGCCTGACCATGGAAAGCGGCGAGGGCGCTTTCACGCCGCAAGACCGCATCGGCCAGTTGACCATGCGCAACATGGACATCAGCGACACCCGCGAGAAGCTGCAAATCTACTCGCGCGTGGGGCTGCTGGGTTCGAGCGCAAAGGGTGACATCAGCCTGCTGTCGAGTCCGTCGGGGGACGGCAAGCCTGCGGATTGACTTACCGGCGCAGTGCGGATGGCGCCGAGGTCAGGGCGCTCCGTCTGGCTTGAGGCAGCTCGGCCCGGCGGCTAGCGGTGGTGCAGGCGCCGCCGCTCTTCCGAGACGAATTCTTCGAGCTCGGGGTCCATGGCATTGCGCGAGGAGATGATGCCGATCGGGCGACCGTTCTCGACCACCGGAACGTGGCGGAAGCCGTGCTCCTGCATCAGCAGCAGCGCGTGCCCGTAGGAGCAGTTGGGCTCCAGGGATTCCGGGTCGGGCGTCATCACGGCGCGCAGCGGCGTGGTCTTGGCGTCGCGCCCATGGGCAATCACCCGGAACACGGCGTCGCGCTCGGTAAATATCCCGACCAAGTGCTCGTTGTCGACGACCAGGACGGCGCCAACGTTCTTTTTCGCCATCAGTTTGGCGGCGTCGCTGACGCTGGCGTCGGGTGGGGCAACAAGAAATTTCTTGTGCTCCATGATGGTTCGAATAGGGCGGTCAAACATGGCGGTCTCCAGGTGCGAATCCTAGAGGGCTTTCGCATTAATCCTTTGCCCTAGGTCAAGATTCGCGCGCGCGACCGACCGGAAGTTACGCCGTCGGCGCCCTGATGGCCCACCTCAATTTGACCGAGCTGGACCGAGGGTTGGCGCGACGTTCGTCAAACGACGCCCGGATCGGGTCCGGCGCCACGCTGGCGTAGATGCCGGAGCGCTCACCGGTTTGAAAGGCTTTCTTGACACGCCGATCCTCGCCCGAGTGAAAGCTCAGGATCGCCACCCGGCCGCCGGGTTTCAGGCAAGTTGGCAGCAGCCCCAGGAAGCGGTCCAGCACGCCAAACTCGTCGTTCACCTCGATGCGCAGCGCCTGAAAGGTGCGTTGCAACACCTTCTTGGTCTCTGCCTGGCGCTCCTCTCCGGGCATGCTGCGCTTGAAGGTCGCGCTCAGCGTTTGTCGCACCATTTCGGCCAACTGGGTGGTCGTCTCGATGTACTGCCCCTGCAGGGCGGCGGCCAGGGGCGTGGCAAAGGGCTCGTCGGCGTGGTCCGTCAGCAAGTCACGCAGACGCTGTCGCGTGACCGTCTGCAGCAGTTCGGACGCTGACTGCCCCTTGGTGGGGTCCAGCCGCAGGTCCAGCGGGCCATCGGCCTTGAAGCTGAAGCCCCGCGCCGGGTTGTCAATCTGCATCGAGGACACGCCCAGATCGGCCAGCACCACGTCAAACCCACCCCCGGTTTCGGGCAGCAGCGTGGCGATTTCGGCAAAGTTGATGCGTCGCACCACCAGCGCTGATTCCGGGAAGCCCAGGCTGCGCAGGCGCGCTTCGGTGCGCGGCAACTCGATCGGGTCCACATCCACGCCGAACAGGCGCCCACCCGGCAATAGGCGTGGCAAGATTTCTTGGGCATGCCCGCCAAAACCCAGCGTCGCGTCCAGAGCGACCTCGCCCGGCTGGGGTTGGAGGATGGCCAGGATTTCGCTGACGCAAATGGACCGGTGCATGCCAGCCGGGGTTTGCCCCCGGTTCATCACCTTCTGCAACTCGTCGGCATGGTGCGACGGGTCCAGCTCTTTGTATTTGTCTTCAAAGCGTTTGGGGTGAGTGCCGGCGTAGCGCACGCGTCGTTGGTGGGGGGCGGCCTTGTCGGTCATGGGGGGATTGTGGGGCACGGGTCACTTCGCCGGGCGCTTGCAGCCGCTAAACTATGCGACCAGCGGGTCTCAGTCCGCGTCGATCTTGGAGGTCTCATGACTTTGGAATGGCGAGCGCAGTTGAGCGTTGGTAACGATCTGATCGACGCTGATCATCAGCACCTGATCGGGATCATCAATAGTGCTGAGCACAGTTTGAAGGCCAAGAACATGGGCGGGTTGACGATGGTGCTCGACAGCTTGTTCTCTTACTCAAAGATTCACTTTTCGCGAGAAGAGATGATCGCCAGTGCGGTGGGCTATACCGATGTTGCGCAATTGCACGCGTCGCACGAAACGCTGCTGACTAAGCTGACTGAAATGAAGCAGGAAATTGGCGACCGGCTCACCGACTCAGCCGGTGAACACTTCACGGCTTTTTTGCGCGATTGGCTGATCAACCATGTCATCAAGGAAGACATGAAGATGAAGCCTTTCCTGGCAAAGCACTCCCCCAGATTCGACCCGAGAAAGTAGATCAGGGGCGCTGGGGCGCAATGAAGCGGTACACGCCGTCTTCGCCAATAAGGCGCTTAAGCCGACCGCCGAACCACAGCGCATGCAGGTGGGCCACAGTTTCGCCCATCGCGAAGGTGGTCTGGTGCAGGTCCAGCGCGCGAGTGAACAGCACCGGCAGCACCTCGGCGGCGCTGCGGGGCGTGTCTTGGCAGAACTGCATCACCTCCGCCAGACGATCACGGTGATGGTCGTGTAATTGCTGAATTCGCTCATGCAAGCCGGTGAACGGTTTGCCGTGCGACGGCAGCACCAGGGTGTCTTCGGGCAGGGTCTGGAACTTGTCGATCGACGCCAAAAACAGTGTCAACGGGTCGGATTCGGGCTCCAGGTCGTAGACACTGACGTTGGTGGAGATTCGCGGCAACATCATGTCGCCGCTGACCAGCACGCGGGTCTCGTCGCAGTGCAGCGCGATGTGCTCCGGCGCGTGGCCGTAGCCGCTGATGCAGGTCCAGATGCGCTGGCCAATGGTGATGACCTGCCCATCCATCATGCGGTGGTAGCGCTGCGGCAGTTTGGGCACCATGCTGGGGTAGTAGCCGGTGCGCGCGCGCACCTTGGCCAGCGAATCCGGGTCGGTCAGGCCGTGCGAGGCAAAGAAGTTGGCAGCGGCCTCGCCGCCAAAGCCGGTGGTGCTTTGGCAGGCCATGCGGGCGGCGTTGAAGTCGGTGGCACTGATCCACATCGGGGCGTTCCAGCGCTCGCATAGCCAATGCGCCAGGCCAATGTGGTCGGGGTGCATGTGGGTCACGATCACGCGCAGGATCGGCAGGCCGTCGAGCTCCCGTTCGAACACCTGCTCCCACTGGGCGCGCGATTCGGGCTGGTCGATACAACAGTCCACCACGCTCCAGCCCTGTACCCGGCCGGTCGGGCCGTCCATCTCATCGCGTAGCAGCCACAGGTTGATGTGGTTGAGCGCGAAGGGCAAACCCATGCGCAGCCACTTGACGCCGGGGGCGACCTCCAGCGTTCCGCCACTTTCGGGCAGGGTCTCGCCCAGGGGGTAGTGCAGTCGCTTTTCGAGTTCGTTCATGGCGGACCTTGGTTTTGATTCATAATTGACGTTTACGTAAACGTCAATCCAGAAAAGCCATTGTAGGCGGGCGTTATCCGTCATCCTGTCACCAATGTTGAAGACCACCCATGGGCATCACCTACAGCATCAGCGATCTGGCCAAGGAGTTTGACCTGACCACCCGGGCCATGCGCTTCTATGAGGACATGGGGCTGCTGCAACCCGAGCGCTCCGGCCCCGGCGGTCGCCAGCGGGTCTATAGCGGTCGGGATCGAACCCGCCTCAAGCTCACGCTGCGCGCCAAACGACTGGGCCTGAGCTTGAGCGAGGCCAAGGAAATCATCGACATGTACGACAGTCCGCGCGATACCGGCCTGCAGCTTGAGAAATTCCTGGTGGTGCTGGCCGAACATCAACGCCAGTTGGAGGAGCAGATGGCCGATTTGCAGGCCAACCTCGACGAGATCAAGGTGCATCAGCGCGAAGCGCGCGCGCTGCTGGCCAAGGCCAATCAGGCATCCAAACCCAAAGCCTCGGCAAGCGGCGCCGCCAAGGCCCTGAAAGCAAATCATGCAAGCCTCAAATCTGTCTGAGAGTACCGAGTCCCCCCTGATACGCGTGCAACGCAGCTTTGCCCGCCAGGGCATGATGCAGCACTTGGGCGCGCGCCTGGTGCGGGTCGAGTCCGGTCTGTGCGTGATCAGCTTGCCCTACTCAGGCAAGGTGACGCAGCAGCAGGGCAGCTTCCATGGCGGGGCGATTGGCGCCATCGCCGACATCGCGGCTGGTTATGCCGGCCTGACCCAGGCCCCCGAGGGCATGGAGGTGACCTCGGTCGAATACAAGATCAACTTCCTGGCCGCCTTTGAGGGTGGTGAGCTGCGCGCCACCGGGCGCGTGATTCGCGCCGGCAAGCGTGTCATTGTCACCAGCGCCGAGGTGACGCACGTCGACGCGCAAGGCCAGGAGCGCGCCTGCGCGGTGGTGCAACAAACGCTGCTGCCGGTACCCCGAATCTATTGACCACAACAAACAACAACGTTGCCGACGGAGACCGCTTTATGAACCTGCCTGGACTCAACTTTCAACTTGGCGAAGACATCGATGCGCTGCGCAGCGCCGTCTACGACTTTGCCCAAGCCGAGATCGCGCCCCGAGCCGCCGAGATTGACCGCAGCGACCAGTTCCCGGCGGACCTGTGGCGCAAGATGGGCGATCTGGGTGTGCTGGGCATCACGGTCGGCGAGGAGTTTGGCGGCGCCAACATGGGTTACCTGGCGCACATGATCGCCATGGAAGAAATCTCCCGCGCCTCGGCCTCGGTCGGCCTTTCCTATGGCGCACACAGCAATCTGTGTGTCAACCAGATCAAGCGCAACGGCACGCCCGAGCAGCGCCAGAAATACCTGCCCAAGCTGATCAGCGGTGAGCACGTGGGTGCGCTGGCCATGAGCGAGCCCGGCGCGGGCTCGGATGTGATTAGCATGAAGCTCAAAGCCGAGTGGAAGGAGCCGAGTGCCTCGGGGGGCGGCTACTACCTGCTCAACGGCACCAAGATGTGGATCACCAACGGCCCGGATGCCGACACCCTGGTGGTCTACGCCAAGACCGAGCCCGAGTTGGGTGCGCGTGGCGTCACGGCCTTCCTGATCGAGAAGGGTATGAAGGGTTTCGGGGTCGCGCAGAAGCTCGACAAACTCGGTATGCGCGGTAGCCACACCGGCGAACTGGTGTTCAATAACGTGGAGGTGCCAGCCAGCCAGGTGCTGGGTGGCCTCAACAGCGGCGCCAAGGTGCTGATGAGTGGCTTGGATTACGAACGCGCGGTATTGACGGGCGGTCCGCTGGGCATCATGCAGTCGGTCATGGATAACGTGGTGCCCTATATCCACGACCGCAAGCAGTTCGGTCAGAGCATTGGTGAGTTCCAATTGATTCAAGGCAAAGTGGCCGACATGTACACCGTGCTGCAGGCCGGCCGCTCGTTTGCCTACACCGTGGCCAAGAACCTGGACCTGCTAGGGATGGAGCATGTGCGCCAGGTCCGCAAGGACTGCGCCTCGGTGATCCTGTGGTGCGCCGAAAAGGCCACCTGGATGGCCGGCGAGGGCGTGCAGATTTTCGGTGGCAACGGTTACATCAACGAGTACCCGCTGGGCCGCTTGTGGCGTGATGCCAAGCTGTACGAAATCGGCGCGGGCACCTCCGAGATCCGGCGCATGTTGATTGGGCGGGAGTTGTTTGCGGAGACGATGTAGGCGATTTGGACGGCGCCTGCGCTATCAGACGCGGCGAAGTCATTCACGCCGAGCGGATGCCGTACGAATTTACAAGGCGTTACGCGTGCGTACGACCTGGGACACACTGCCGTGCAACGTAGAATTCGCCGATGCCCATGCCCCCTGAATTGGTTGACGCACTTTGCTGCGACCGACGGACACGATGAATCCACATGCCAATCCGCCAACGTCGCTTGCGGCACTGGCCTACAGCCTTTGGCGGCATCGTGCGCTGATCCTGCAAATGACCCAGCGCGAGGTGGTGGGGCGCTACAAGGGCTCGTTCTTCGGCTTGGCGTGGTCGTTCTTCAATCCGATTCTGATGTTGGCGGTCTACACTTTTGTGTTTTCCGTGGTGTTCAAGGCGCGCTGGGGGTCGGCGGCTTCCGCCGTCGCGGAAAGCAAGACCGACTTTGCGGTGGTCTTATTTGTAGGAATGATCGTGCATGGCGTGTTTTCCGAGGTGCTCAACCGCGCCCCCACGCTGATTCTCAACAACCAGAACTTCGTCAAGCGTGTTGTGTTCCCGCTGGAAATACTGCCGGTCGTGACCATGGGGGCGGCGTTGTTTCACGGCTTGGTGAGTGTGACGGTTTTGCTGTTCGCTTTCGTGCTGTTCAATGGTTTTCTGCACTGGACCGTCATCTTCCTGCCACTGGTGTTGTTGCCGCTGGTGGTCTTGACCCTGGGCCTGGGGTGGATGCTGGCCTCACTCGGGGTGTTCTTGCGCGATGTCGGGCAGACCACGGGAATCGTCACCACGGTCTTGATGTTTCTGGCCCCGGTGTTTTATCCCGTCAGTGCCTTGCCACCGGCATTTCGGCCGTGGCTGATGGCCAATCCGCTGACTTTCATCATTGAGCAGGCCCGCGAGGTGCTGGTGTGGGGCCGCCAGCCTTCATGGCTGGGGCTCGGCGTCTACGGCTTGATCGCGGTTGCGATCGCGTGGCTGGGTTTCGCCTGGTTTCAGAAGACCAGGAAAGGGTTCGCCGATGTCCTCTGACGACGCCGTCATCCGCGTGCGGGCATTGAGCAAGTGCTACCAGATTTACGACCAATCGAGCGACCGCCTGAAGCAGTTTCTCTTGCCCCGGCTGCAGCGCCTGGTGGGGCAAGAGCCAAAGTGCTACTTTCGCGAATTCTGGTCACTCAGGGACATTGGCTTCGAAGTCAAGCGGGGCGAAACCGTTGGCATCATCGGGCGCAACGGCTCGGGCAAGTCAACCCTGTTGCAAATCATCTGCGGGACCTTGCACCCGACTGCAGGCCAGGTGGAAGTATCCGGGCGCGTGGCGGCCTTGCTGGAGTTGGGGTCCGGCTTCAACCCAGAGTTCACCGGGCGAGAAAACGTCTACCTCAATGCAGGTGTCTTGGGCTTGACGCGGACGCAAACCGCGCAGCGCTTTGCCGATATCGAGGCCTTCGCCGACATCGGCCAGTTTATCGATCAACCGGTCAAAACTTATTCCAGCGGCATGCTGGTGCGGCTCGCCTTCGCGGTGATCGCGCACGTTGACGCTGACATACTGGTGATCGACGAGGCCCTGGCCGTGGGCGATGCCTTCTTCACGCAGAAATGCATGCGCTTTTTGCGTCAATTCATGCGGAGCGGCACCGTGTTGTTTGTCAGTCATGACACGGCGGCGGTGACCAATCTCTGTAGTCGCGCCATCTGGCTGGAGCAGGGGCAGATTGCGCAGGCGGGCCACCCCAAAGAGGTCTCCGAGCAATACTTGCAAGCCTTCTACGAGGCGCAGCAGGGCAAGGGCACCACAACCCGGCTCAAGACGCCCAACGATCAGGAGGCAAGCCCCGCGCTGAAGGATCAACGTCTGGAGTTCATCAATGCCAGCAACTTGCGCAACGATCTGCAGATGTTTGCATTTGACCCGAACGCCAGCGGCTTCGGGCAAGGTGGGGCAAGCATCGTCGGCGTGCGGTTTTTGGACAGTAGCGGCGAGCCATTGAGTTGGGTCATCGGTGGGGAGTTGGTCAGTCTTCAGATCGACGTTGAATGCCAGCGTGCCTTGGCTTCGCCAATTGTTGGGTTCACCGTCAAGGACAGGTTGGGCCAGGGCCTGTTTGGCGACAACACCTTTCTCACCTACGTTGACAACCCGCAGCCGTGCGAGGCGGGCCATTGTCTAAGTGCCAGGTTCACCTTCGAGATGCCGCGCCTGGCCAAGGGCGACTACTCCGTCACCGTGGCCGTCGCCGACGGCACCCAGCACGAGCATGTGCAACATCATTGGATGCACGATGCGCTGGTGTTCCAATCGGCGTCCACCAGCGTGGCGGCGGGCTTGATTGGCATTCCGATGCGGAGTGTTGAAATGGGCGTCTGTTTGCCGGTTGTGCAAGTGGTTCGTTGACTTGCGAAGCTGTCTCGCAATCGCTTTGAAATGGTGATCACGCCATGGCACTTTCGCGCCAAATCAACGGAGAACTGCATCGTCTGGGCAATGCACTTCGAGTTCACGGTCTTGGCATCTACAGAAGAGGGAGAACAGCATTGACCGCATGTGCTTCAGGAATAGGCGATGAGGCGTTTAGAGTTCGTTACATTGACTTGCCTGACATCATTCAGGGCTGGGTAGGGGATTACCTCAAATTGGAGTCATCGGACGTGCTGGACTTCGGTTGCGGTGAAGGCATAACCGCTTTGGGTATGGCACGCCGCTTCAACTCACGCAGCGTGCGAGGCGTTGACATCATGCCGGACCCGCTGCAGTGCCTTCCCCGTGCCAGACAGGCGCTGGGTTTGGATGCTTTGCCGCAGAATTTGTCCCTGATGCAGATCGAGCCGGGCGCGCAGGTTGCCGAGCCGGGCAGTTTTGACCTGATCTATAGTTGGTCAGTGTTCGAGCACGTGCAGCAGCCCCTGATAGGTAGCGTTCTGGCGCAACTCAAGAGGCTGCTGCGCCCCGGCGGGTACTTGTTCATACAGATCGCCCCGCTCTACTACTCGTCCGAGGGGTCGCATCTCTTTCACCGCGTCGCCGAGCCTTGGGGTCATCTTCAAAACCAAGACAGCGTGTACTTCGACAAGTTGTGCAAAGCCTGCGGCAACAAGGAAGAGGTCGACGCGCTGTGGTCGTGCTATCAGTGGCTCAATCGTCTGACTGTGCCTGAGCTGAAAAGGCTCCTTTCCGAAGCCGGTCTGAAGGTGGTGCGGGACTACACAACCGAAGACCCTAACGCAAGTCGCCTGCCTGCGATGCTCTTGGATACCTTCAAGAGGGAGACCCTACTGGTCAATCAAGTGGTCATGCTTTGCCGTGCATGAGTGAACTCGGCACCGACAGGCGCCGCACGGAGCTGCCAAGCGGTTGGAACAGGACGATCAAGTGGACATCGACAATCTGAGCAATCCCGACCAAACTTCGTTGAACACGCTTCTGCAGCAGCAGGCAGAACGTGCCGCCGGGCTGTTGTCATCCGGGCACCTTTCGCAGGGCGAGGCTGAACTGGCTGGCTTGCTGCGGGCGCATCCGGCCTGGGGCTTGGGCTGGAAACTCCGCGCGGCGTTCCTGGTGAACATGGCGCGTCATGAGGAGGCCTTTCATGCGGTGCGCATGGCGGCGCAAACCCTGCCGCCGGATGCGGAGTTGTTCAACATCGCGGGCACGCTGCTGCGTGGCATTGGCCAGATTGACCAGGCCATTGGCCACTACTTCCAGGCCGTTGGCCTGAATCCTCAGGCGGCGGAGGTTCACAACAACCTTGGTGGCGCGTTCATGCTCAAGGGCGAGCTTGACCATGCCGTCACGGCATTTCGCAATGCCGTGCGTCTCAGCCCGGATTACCCAGAAGCCAACCAGAATCTCGGCAATGCACTGCTGGCCAAAGGCATGCCGGCCGATGCCATTGCCTTTCAGTTGCGCTCGGTCGAGCTGAACCCGGCGCAACAGCAGGCACTCAGCATGGCGTGCTTGGCCATGCTGCAAAGCGCCGACTGGCGCCAGTTTGACCGCGCTGTGCCGCAGTTGCAGGCCAACCTGGGGCGTCCCGGCTACCAAGCCCCCACGCCCTTTGTTTTCAATGGCTTGCCCGGTTCGACCAGGGCTCAGCAAAGGCGTTGCGCCGAGCAATTCGTGGTCGAGCAGTACGCAGGGTTTCTCGATCAACCGACCCGATGTACCTCCGCGATTTCGGGCCACTCGCGTTTGCGCATTGGCTATTTGTCGGCGGACTTCCACGAACACGCCACGGCCTACTTGCTGGCGGGCGTGCTCGAATGCCATGATCGTGCGCAGGTCGAGGTGTACGGCTACTCCTACGGCCCGTCAACCCTTGATGGCATGCGCCAACGCATTGAGCGCGCCTGCGACGTGTTCCGGGACATCGGCGCCTGTTCACATGAAGCGGCCGCCACCCTGGTTGCGGCGGACAAGATCGACATCCTGGTTGACCTCAAGGGCTTCACCGAGAACGGTCGGCCACAGATCGCGGCGCTGCGGCCCGCGCCGGTGGTGGTCAACTGGCTCGGTTATCCCGGGACAATGGGGCACCGGCGCCTGGCCGACTACATCATTGGTGATTCGGTGGTCACCCCGCTGGCGCACCAAGCTGACTACAGCGAGACCCTGGCATTAATGCCTCACAGCTATCAGCCAACCGACGCAGGTCGCAAGATTGGCGCGCAGCCCAGTCGGATAGAGGCCGGGTTGCCCGCGACCGGGTTCATCTTCTGCAGCTTCAACCAGATCTACAAGATCACGCCGATGGTGTTTGACCTGTGGTGCCGTATCGTCGCGGCAGTTCCGGGCAGCGTGTTGTGGCTGCTCGAAGGCGCACCCGTGGCGATGGACAA
>JAUXWC010000213.1 GCA_030685025.1 Rhodoferax sp. | reverse complement strand
ACTCACCCCCATTCCCCCCAACCCCCTTTCCACCCTCGCCAGGGCGGAAAGGGGGAGCCTCATTTGACCGCGCGATTCGACACCGGGTAAACCGGGAACTGTTGAAATCGGTGTTGGCTCGGCAGGCACTCAGGGCGCGAGCTCCGAGCGCCGGAGGCAGGTTCGACGGTTCGAGGGGTAGGGGGAGCTTCACCCCACTGCCTCGTCGCTGGCGCGTAGCTGCCAGCCGGTCGTGTGCCGCGGTGAGCCCAACCGGTTACGACCGTTGGCGACCCATCTTGCCGAGCGGTCGCAGTCGCGCCCTTGGTGCCGTGAACGCGTTGGTCGAGACCAGAAACCAAATGAGGCTCCCCTCTTCCGCCCGGTGGGGCGGGAGAGGGGCTGGGGGGAGTGAGTGGGGGAAACAAGCGAAGTTGGCAGTGCTAGCCTGTTGGCCTTCGCTACCACCCCGGCCACATCACTTTGAATTGCACCCGACCAGTACCGGTGTTGCCGCTTGACACAGTCCGACCGTCAATCGCGGGTTAACCCTGAATTTATATTGCACACAATTACATTGTGTACTACAATTGCGCCATGAACTCGAAAGCACCCCCCACCGCGCTGAATCCCGCTCTGCTGCTGGACAACCAGTTGTGCTTTGCGCTGTACTCAACGTCATTGGCGATGACCAAGCTGTACCAGCCCTTGCTCAAGGCGCTCGGCTTGACCTACCCCCAGTATCTGGTGATGCTGGTCCTGTGGGAGCAGGACGGCCTCAGTGTGTCCGAACTCGGCGAGCGCCTGTTCCTGGACTCGGGCACCCTGACACCCCTGCTCAAACGCTTGCAGCTCGCCGGCTTGCTGGAGCGCCGTCGCAACGCGGCGGACGAGCGGCGCGTCCAGGTCATGCTGAGCGCCGCCGGACGAGGCTTGCGAGAGCGGGCCGCCGCGGTCCCCCCCTGTGTGCTCAAGGCGGTCGATTGCCCGGTGCCCGAGTTGATCGCCCTGACCCGCCAGATGCAGCAGTTGCGCAGCAAGCTGCGGCATTGATCCCGCCGGCTGGCGCTCGACCGCCGCCCGAATCCCTTTTTCTTCAACCCGCTTCTGAACCTGAAGCGCCTACTCTCCAAGGAAAATCCATGGTCACCAAAGTCGAAGCCGTCATCTACCAAGCCCACGCCACGGCAAGCGGCGGGCGCGACGGGACAGTCAAGTCATCCGACGGTCTGCTCGATCTCAAACTGAGCGTGCCGCGCGAAATGGGCGGCGCCGGCGGCGGCGTCAACCCCGAGCAGTTGTTCGCGGCCGGCTACAGCGCCTGCTTTCTCAGTGCCATCAAGTTCCTCGCTGGCATGCAAAAGATCGCCCTGCCCGCAGACGCCGCAGTCAACGCCACGGTGGGCATCGGCAAGACGCCGGCCGGTTTTGGCATTGAAGTCCAGTTGGTGGTGGCCCTGCCGGGCATGGATCGCACCGTGGCGCAGGCGCTGGTGAACAAGGCCCATGAAGTTTGCCCCTACTCCAACGCCACGCGCGGCAATATCGAGGTCAGCATTACGCTCTCCTGATACCTTGCGGGACAGACCGGAGCGCAGCGACGCTCTGTCCTCAACTGATCAGGGGTGTTTTGCGGGACAGACCGCAGCGCAGCGACGCTCTGTCCTCAACTGATCAGGTGCGCACCAAGGCCCGCTGGCCAACTCGACCTTTGCCGCCGGCAACCCTGCCGTCAGTCAGCTCGTGCATGATCAGCACAACGCTACAAGGACGACGCGATGAAGTGGGCCCTGCTGTCGGATATTCATGCCAACATTCAGGCGATGAACGCCTGTTTGACGCATGCCCGCGGCCAGGGCGCGCAACGCTACGCCCTGCTGGGGGATCTGGTTGGTTACGGTGCCAATCCGGGCGCGGTGGTCGACCAGGCAATGCGGCTGGCCGAGCAGGGCGCCTTGCTGGTCAAAGGCAACCATGACGACATGGCGGTGTCCCCGCCCGAGTCGGCCCGCACCGTCGGCGACAGCTCGGCGGCCTGGACCCATGCCCAACTCGATGGCTCGCAGCGCCGCTTTCTGGACGCGCTGCCGATGACCGTTCAGGACGGCGCCATGCTGCTGGTTCACGCCACCGCCGACGCACCGCATCGCTGGCGCTATGTGTACGACCAGCAGGTCGCCACACTGAGTCTGGACGCCGCCTGCGAACTGCCCGAGGTGCGCCATGTGTTCGGTGGCCACGTTCACTTTCAGACGCTTTATTACCGTGGGGCCAGCGCCAGCTTGATGAAGTTCGTGCCGACGCCCGGCATCCCGGTGCCGGTACCCCGGCATCGTCTCTGGCTGGCCACGGTCGGATCGGTCGGCCAACCGCGCGATGGCAACCCGCACGCGATGTACGCGATGATGGACACCGCCAGGTCGCAACTGACGTTCCATCGGGTCGCCTACGACCACGCCGCCGCCGCCGCCGCGATTTTGCGGACCCAATTGCCCGCCTTCTTTGCCGACCGTCTGGAGCTCGGACGATGACACTGCTTGAATCCGGAACCCCGCTCGATGGTTTCCAGCTCGAAGACTGCCTGCACTCAGGCGGCATGGCCCACATCTACCGTGTTCGCTATGCCGAGGGCGCGCGCGACCCCGGTTTTCCGATGGTCATGAAAATCCCGCGCATGACGGCCGGCGACGGCGCCGAGAACATCATCAGTTTCGAAGTCGAACACCAGATCATGCAGGTGGTGACGGGTTCCCATGTGCCCCGCTTCGTTGCGGCGGGTGACCTCGCCAACGTCCCCTACCTGGTGATGGAGTACGTGCCCGGACAAACCTTGCAGCAACGGATCGACCAGGGCCCGCGCCTGGACGCCAGCGAGGTGGCGCGCCTGGGCGCGGCGATGGCGCGCGCGGCGCACAGCCTGCACAAGCAGAACGTGGTGCACCTCGACCTGAAACCGGCCAACGTGCTGATCACGCCCGAGGGCAAGGCGGTGCTGCTCGACTTTGGGCTGTCCTGTCACGCGCACTATCCTGATTTGCTGGCGGAGGAGTTGCGCAAGGCGGTTGGTTCGCCGGTCTGGATCGCGCCCGAACAGGTGGTCGGTGTTCGCGGCGACCCGCGCAGCGACATCTTTGCCATCGGGGTCATCTTGTATGAGTTGGCCACTGGCGAGTTGCCCTTTGGCAACCCGCAGACGGCGGCGGGCCTGCGCCAGCGTTTGTGGATGGACCCGCCCCCACCGCGCAAACTGCGCCCCGAGTTGCCTGAGTGGCTGCAGGAGGTGGTGTTGCGCTGCCTGGAGCCCGAGGCCGCCAACCGCTACGCGTCGTGCGCGCACCTGGCCTTTGACCTCAGCCATCCGGCGCACATCCACATCACCCGGCGTGGCCGCAAGACCCGCGGCACCGGCTTCGCGGTGCATTTCAAGCGTTGGCTGAAGGCGGCAGGGATGCACTACCGGCCCAGCCCCTTGACCGCGCAACAGCTTGACGAGGTGCCGATTCTGATGGTGGCTTTGCCGCACAAGGACGTCAGCGATGCCACGCTGTATTCACTGCGCCAGGCGGTGGCCCGCTCGCTGGGTCTGCGCCCGGGCGCGCGCCTGGCTTGCGTCACCGTGATCTCGCCGAACGAAACCAGTGCCTCCAGCAACGAGCACAGCGAAACCAGCGTGCACCGGCGCTACCTCAACCAGATGCGCCAATGGGCCGAGCCCTTGGACCTGAGCACTCACCAGACCTCATACCACGTGCTGGAGTCGGGCGACGTGGCGCAGGCCTTGGTGCGCTACGCCGAAGGCAACCACGTCAGCGTCATCGTGATGGGTGCGGCGACCCACGGTCTGCAGATGCAGCGCTTCGTGGCCACGGTCCCGATCAAGGTAGCCATGGAGGCGCCCTGCACGGTGATCCTGGTCAAGCAGTCGTTGCCGTTTGAACGCCTAGCCAATCCAGGTGTCGAAATCCGCAGTGAAGAGATGGCCGGTTAACCCCAATACTGTTTCCTTTGCTGTCATCCCGG
The DNA here is from genome assembly GCA_030685025.1 of Rhodoferax sp. Classification (GTDB taxonomy): domain Bacteria; phylum Pseudomonadota; class Gammaproteobacteria; order Burkholderiales; family Burkholderiaceae_C; genus Rhodoferax_D. Next base: position 7,077 of record JAUXWC010000213.1, on the reverse strand, counting down.
ACTCAATCCGGGATCCATGGATTGCCGGTCAAGCCCGCAATGACCAGGCCATTTTTGATTTAGCCTTCGTCATCAACGGTTTGCGCCATGGCGGCGACAATGGCGCCATGACCGCAAGCCTTCACCCCTTCGAGACCCTCACGCCGGACCTGGTGATGGACGCCCTGGCCAGTGTTGGCCTGTACGGCGATGGCCGCCTGATGGCGCTGAGCTCCTACGAGAACCGGGTCTACCAGGCGCATCTTGAAGATGGCGGCGCGGTAGTGGCCAAGTTCTACCGGCCGCAGCGCTGGAGTGATGAACAAATTCTGGAAGAGCACAGCTTCTCGGCCGAACTGATGGCGGCCGAGGTCCCGGTGGTCGGGCCGCTAACCCTGAAGGGCAGCACCCTCAACCACTTTGGTGACTTTGCTTTCAGCGTCAGCCCGCGTCGCGGCGGTCGCCCGCCCGAACTGGACGACCCCGACGTGCTGGAGTGGGTGGGGCGCTTTCTGGCGCGCATCCATGCGGTTGGCGCGCAACGTCCATTTGTCAGTCGGCCCGCGCTGGACATGCAGAGCTTTGGGATCGAGTCGCGCGAGTGGCTGCTGGCCCACGAACAGGTGCCGCTGGACGTGCAGACCCTGTGGGCCAAGACCAGTCAAGATGCTATTGATACGATAGCGTCATGCCCTTATTTTTCGGACTTGACAGCCCGGTTTGATCCTGAAGCCGAGCCGATTGACACAATCCGCCTGCATGGCGACTGCCATCCCGGCAACATCTTGTGGACCCCGCTGGACGCACCGGCGGGCGCTATGCCAGGCCCGCACTTTGTGGACCTGGACGATGCCCGCAGCGGCCCGGCGGTGCAAGACCTGTGGATGCTGCTCAGTGGCGACCGCCCGCAGCGCACGCGCCAGCTCGGCGCCCTGGTGGATGGCTACGAGCAGTTTCGCGACTTCGACCGGCGCGAGCTGGCGCTGATCGAGCCGCTGCGTACGCTGCGCCTGATTCACTACAGCGCCTGGTTGGCGCGGCGCTGGGCCGACCCCACTTTTCCGATCAACTTCCCCTGGTTTGGCTCCAGCGACTACTGGAAGGGCCAGGTGCAGATGTTGCAGGACCAGATCGAGGCGATGCAGGAGGAGCCGCTGGTGGTGTGAAGCGGGCAGCCTCAGGCCGCGACGGCGGTTTGGCGTACCTGCTTTAGCACCTCGAACAGTTCGTCAAGTTGGTTGGGTGTGAACAGGGCATCGGGCCCGGTAGGCGCATACCCAGTGAACGGCGGCTCGTAGAGCAATGCCGCATCCATCACGCCACGCTCCGTCAGGTGCGTAACGATCAGGTTGACAAACTCCAACTGGTTGGCGGTCAGCGTCTTGCCACTGACAAAGCCATTCAAGGCTTGGGTGGCTGCCGCCCGGTCCAGCCCCACCCACCACGCGTCACCGGCCACTCGCTCGATCAACAGCATGTGCTGGCGCACCGCCGGAATCGTGCCCAACTCCGACAAGCGGTCTGCAATTTCACGCACCGCAGCCTGCAGCCGGTCAAATCCGGGCTCTGCCCGCAACACGCACAACTGGGTGCGCAGCATCAGCAGGTCAAAGCGTTTGGCGTCCCTGCACAGCCGCGTGCCGCGCCCCACCATTTGCCAGAACTTGGTTTTGGAGCGCACGACCTTGAAGAACACCAGGTTCAGCACCTCGGGCACGTCAATGCCGGTGTCGAGCATGTCCACCGAAATGGCGATGTGCGGCACCTTGTCCTTGACGCTGAAGTCGTCGATCAGGCTCTGCGCGTATTCGGTCTTGAAGGTAATGACCCGCGCAAACAGCCCGGCGTAGTGCGGGTAGTTGGCGTTGAAGCGTTGGGCGATGAACTCGGCATGGTCGTTGTTCTTGGCAAACACAATCGTTTTGCCGAGCCGGTCGCCGCCCGCCACTTTGTGTCCGCGTGTCATCAAGGTCAACAGCACCTTGTCCACGGTGTCGGTGTTGAACAGCCACTTGTTCACAGCCTCGGCACCCACCTCGTCCGGTGGGTGGCCTTCGTCCCACTCCAGCACGTCCCACTGCTCGCGCTCGTCTTCGCTCAAGTCGGCGTAGCGGATGCCCGCCAGCGGCTTGCGCGAGTCCCTGCGCTGCACCAGCAGTTGCAGCTCCACCCTCTTGTGAAAGCCCTGCACCGGCCGGGGCGGGTACTGGCTGTCGTCCCAGAACCAGTGCTCGTAGCCATTGGTGGTGTAGATCAGTGGGCGCTGGGCAAACTGGGTTTGCAGGCAGTCGGCATACAGCTTGGCCTGCTGCTGGCCCACGCGGGCGTCGCGCCGGGTGCGTTTGGCCTCCACCACGGCCAGGGGCTTGCCATCGTCGCCCCACAGCACGTAGTCCACAAAGCCTTTGCCTTCATTGTTGGGCATGCCCTGGACTTCGAACTCGCGCTGTACATCGTTGCCTTGAGTCTGATCCAGCTTCCAGCCCGCTTCCTTCAGCAGCAGGTCGATGTAGAGGTCGCGCGTTTGCGCTTCGTCGTAGTCGTGCGTGTCCGGCGTAGCCGTGTTGGCCGCTTTGGCTGCAGCCACCTCGGCGCGCAACTGGGCCAGCTCGGCGTCCAGCGCCGCCGTCTTTTGCTGGGCGGTGGCCAATGCAGCGTCGCGCGCGGCAACAGCTCGGCGCGGAATTGCAGCGCCGGGTCAGGCCGCGCCGCCACGTTGCGGCCATAGTTGCGCGCCAGCCAGAAGGCCACCTGAAACAACTCGCGCAGCACGGCGGTAGCGTCTGCAGCGGTGATGGGCCGCGCGCTGTGCACCGCGTTGTTGCCCTGCTTGCGCACCACATCCATCTTGGCGTGCAACGCAGGGCCCACCAGCACCTTGAAACTGGACTCAAACAAAAACGCCGACAAGTCGGGCTTGTAAGGCACTTGCAGTATGCCGCCCCGCCCGCCTTCGGCCTGGAACAGCCACACCACCGCAAGCTCCAAGGTGCGGCGTGCATAGAAGCAGGCAGTCCGCGGGTCGGTCAACGCGGCCTGTTCGGCCTTACCCGCCTCCGCAAACAAGGCAGGCCACTCAGCTTGCAGAAATGAGAAATTGGACGCCATTACCCCCCACCCTCCGTCATGGACTGCGCATTCTTGCTGTGCGCTTCAAATACCTGGGTCATGCGCTCCAGCAGCGCGCTTTCAGCCTCGGTGGGCTGTGTGTCTTGCTTCATGCGGCCCAACACCTTGTGCCACGCGGGCAACAGGTCTTGCGCCAGTTTGCGAAAGCCCTTTAGCGTTTCCGGCAACCGGAATCCGCAGTCTTTGCAAAGCGCCTCCCACGAATGGGCGCCTACTGCGTCAAAGGTGTCTTCGTCACCAATGTACAGGGCCAGGCTTTCATCACCATAGGCCTTGACGCACAACAGGTCGTAAAACGGTGCCAGGCGGTAGCCCTTGTCATCCACCAGCACCGAAATGTTTTTGGCATGCGCATCGGCATTGCCTATCAGATAGTTGAACATCACCCAGCGCTGCAGTTGCAGCAGGTCCGCGCCGCGCACCGGCAAGGCGCGCAGGGCCTCCACCAACCGGGGAATACTGGCCAAGCCGCCCTGGCGCTGGTACTTCCAACCCGAGCCATGGCCCAACAGTTGGCAGCCGTCGATCTGGTGCAGGCCCACGATGTTGCCTGTCACATTCAATCGGTCATAGCGCTGCACCACATAGGCCGCCTCGGGCACACGCAGCAGCCACACATCAGGCACCGGCAGCTTGAGCGCGCGGGCCAGTTGCATGCAGGCGTATTCGTTGATGGCGCTGGGCTGGTAACGAAGCTGACGCGTGTCGGGCTTGAGAATGTGCGTGGTGGGCGACAGGCCCACACTCTCGGACAGGGCGCACTTCTTGGCATCCCAACGCAGGCCCATCTTCTCTTGCGCTCCGGCCAGTGACATGGTGGTCTGGTCGTTGGACACCAGCAGCGGCTGCTGGCTGCGCAGGCGCTCGCTCAATGTTTCGAATGGCAGCGGGCGGTAGGCCTGCAAAAACTCCGGCTGCGCATCTTCGGGCAACAGGCTCAGCACACCGGGCAGCTCTTGCCCGAGATGTCCCAGCAGTTCCAGCGTGGACGCATCGCGCAGCGCCAGCGCGGCCATCACATCGTCCAGCGCCGTGCCCTCGGGCAGCAGATTTTCAAAAAAGCTGCGCACCAGGTGTCCGGTAAACGCCCCCGCTTGCAGCGCAAACTGCGGCGCTAACGGGTAGCCGCCGGGCTGGGTCAGCCACTGCGCGTCGTACTCAAAAAAGAATTCGCCTGCCGCATGGCCAAACCACCCCATTGGGCGGACATTGGCCCACACGCGCAGGCGGATCATGCGGCGGGACTCTCTGAGGAAATGATTTCCTGCTGATCTATTTGGATGTCGTTTTGCCAGCCAGTAATCGTCAGTTGCAAGCCCAGCCCTTGAGTGAGCTGCAACAACTTTTCCAGGGAACACCGCCCTGGGTTGCTCTCAGCATCCCGGATGAACGACGGACTCACGTTGCACACCGCCGCCAGTTGCTCCCGCGACAGGTCCTGACGCTGGCGCTCCCTTTGCAGGCGCTGCGCCAAGGAGTTCAGAGTTTTGGTGTGGAGTTGCATTTTTGACCTTATGGGGTCAATTCAAACAGAAAACCGATATGTACGCAAATATTTGACCCCATAAGGTCAAACAAGCGTAACTTGGTCAATGCTTAAGCAATTTTGACCTTATGGGGTCATTTCCCAAGAGCTTCTCTAGCATCACCCGAAATCAAAGCCACTACTTGCGCCCGCAGCCCGGGCAGATCGGCGTGAATGGTCTTCCATACCACCTCAAAATCGACTTTGAAGTAGCCATGTGCGAGTGCATTGCGCATCTCGTACGCGAAATTGAGAGGCACCTCAGGGTGGCGGATGACGAATTCAGGGTGATGGCGCCGAATGTTGTTCGAAGCTTCCCCGATGATTTCAAAATTGCGAATAACGGCGTCTTGCGTTTTCTCGTCCAATAGAAAACCGGGCTCGGCCATGTCGTCAACGTAGCGGTGGATACGGTCAATGGCCTGAACGATATGGCCCAGATATTCCGGCAAGCGCAATATGTCACAAGCCGAAACGTGCCATGCATAGCCAAGTCATAGCGTGCCCAGCCACGGGCGAACACGCGGTTTTTCCAGTCCACCACGCGCTGGCACTGGGCCTTGTCGGCCAGGTATTGCCCGGCATTGGGGTGGCCCAGCAGTTTGGCCATGTCGAAGTAGTGCCGCGCATAGCGGGTAGGCGTGGGTGACTCCGTCGGGCGATGAAACTCGGCATGCAGGATGGTTGCCTTTTCCCAAAACGTGCGTTCCAGCTCCAGCGCCGTCACTGTGCAGGCCCAGCCATCAAACAACTGGGGAAAGGCATCCGCCAGCAAAGGCTTGATGGCATGGCCTCCGGTGGGCTGCTGGTCGGTGAGCGTGCCCAACTCCAGCTTGACCTCACGGCGCAGGTAATCAAACCCGCCGCCCTGGGTGCTGGGGTAGGCAAAGTACACGATGGGCGACTTGGCGTCGACATCCGCCTCAAAACGCAGCCAGCCGCCTGTGGTGGATGGCCCCAAAGCACTAGCAATGGTGGCCTCCAGCGCAGGCATCAACACCGCTTGCGCCTTGGCACTGCACAGCGCTTGCATCTCCATCACAGCGGCATCGCGCTTGCCACGGCTGGTGAGCGCATCAAACCCCGCCGCATCGGCCCCCACAAACTCAGGCACCAGGCACAGATCGATGTCTTCCGAAAACCGGTCGATCACCCCGAACACCTTGGACAAGGACGTGCCACCCTTGAACACCAGGTGCGGCGCCACCTCGGGCAGCGTGAACAGCACACCCAGGAGCCAGCTCACCCAGAAGTCTTTTTCCAGAATGACGGCTTCGGTCCTGAGCGTGAGCGCCGCATTCTCGTAAGCCAGTTTTTGGTCTGGCTGCGATAGAGACAAGAACTTATTGTTGTTTTTCATGGCCGGGCTATCTCCTTCAGGTGCGCGTGCATCCAGGCTGGAGCCAAGGCCAGATCTTCCAGGACCTTGGCACGCTCTTCCGCCGGAATGCGGCTGCGCAAACTCTCGATGTGCTTCGGGCTCACATGCTTCACACCCATGCTGCGAAACCCCTGGATCAGCAGGCCGCTCAGCCGCCCGGCAGCCGCCATTTGGCGCGGTGTGGTGCGTTTGAACACAATTTGGGTGGGGCCGACTTTGACGGTGCGCGAGGCGCCATCGGTCAGGTACACCACCTGCGCAGGCACTTGTTCAGACAGGCCCAGCAGATTGGCCGCATACACCCCGATCGGCTGCAGGCGCAAACCGTCCTTGCGCGCCACGGCCTCGGCCACATGCTCAATCGACGGCCACAGCGTGCCCAACAACTCATGCTGGCGTGGCACGTCATACAGCCCACGCCCCAGCAACCGGATGGTGCCCGCAGCCTTGTGCCGCTTGAGCGCAGTGGCCACGGCGTCGCGGCTACCCAGGTCCACAAAGTCGGCAGGCGTAAACACCCACCCGGCCTCATGCGACTGGATGCGTTGCAGAACCTGCGTATCGGTGGATTCGGTGTGTTTTCCCATTTTCGCCACGAAAAATAACAGCTATTTGTGGCAAAAACAAGTGGGGAGCGCGCTTGGATTAATTTTCGCCACAAAAATAACCAGTTTTTAGTGGCGAAATATGATCTGCAACTCTACGTCGCCTACTAACCCGAAGGCCGCTGCCTTTGCCGATACCACCGCTGGATGCGGATTTCGCCGCGAACAATGCCAACACTTTAGCTTTGAAAGCACCTTCCCGCTGTGGGACTCAATTTGGTCGAGATTGAGACACCACACCTCGACATCGTTGTCGGGCCGCTTCGCCTTGTGACTGACATCGAGCAGCGAGCGCATAGCTGCAGTCGCGAGAGTGCTCAATTCAACATCCCCCGAACATCCGCATTCCCTGCGCAATCTTCCACATCCCAAGCCTATTCATATCACTCTCTTTTTGATAGCTGCTCACGCACATTCCACGTGTGCCAGGAGCCTTGGTGCCAGAGCGTTCTGCGCAG
>JAUXWC010000201.1 GCA_030685025.1 Rhodoferax sp. | reverse complement strand
ATAAAAAATCCCAAAAAGTCAGGGAGGAATTACCAGGAAAGGAAGTCAGAACCAGACAGGCCAAAGAGTTGATAATTCAGCCGTCCTGCCTGGGGCAGTTTGGGTGGCCATAAGTGGAGCAGTTTGGGGTGGCCATCGGGGTGCGCAAGTGGTGCTGATTTTCTGCAGTTGCCGCGCGTGCCGGTGCTGCGATCGACCTCCATGTTGACGCTGTGGCTCAAGTTGGCGACCGCCTACGAAGACCGGCGGGCCACCTGTTGAAGAACCAAACCGTGCCTATCCGGTTAACGCCCAGGAACCTTGAGCGACGCCTGGGACAGAGCAATCTGTGGGACGTTGAGCAGGGCGTTGCCCAGACGCGTCTGATGGATGCCCGGATGAGATGACTCACGCACCCAATTCGAGAGGGAATGTCGCGGTACATGCTCGGCACCAACAACGTTCGCCTCCCGAACTGGGAACTCCGCCATTTCTGGGTGCTTTCTGGCAACCGGTAACAGTTACAGGATTCCAGCCATTTTCAGTACCCAAACACCATGATTGACGACTGGAGAGTCGCCAATGCACGGTGTTTCGTCACAGCCATGTCCCGCGAACGCGGGATTAACCGACTCAGAAGTTGTACGTACCGCTCACGAACAGCTTGCGCAGCATGGGGTCGGCGTAGCGTGCGTCGTAGCCTACCTGGTGACCGGAGGAGTCACGCAAGGTCAACGGCGGACGGGTGTTTAGCAGGTTCTTGATACCGACGCGCATTTCGGTATCTTTATTGAATCTGTATGTGCCTTGCCAATCCAGTGTGGAGTAATCCGGCACTTCGATCGCTACCCGCTCATTCTTGTTGGTGCTCAGGTTGCGCACCGTCTGATTAACGTCAGTGTAGCCCGAACGCCAATTGAAAGTGAGGGTGTTGGACATCGCCCCTGTGTCCAAGGTGGCAGTGGCGCGCACGATGTTGCGGAAAGACACTGCGCTGTTCTCACCGTAGATGCCCAGGCTGGTCGTCCAGTCATTGTCGGTGCCGGGGCGGGTGTAAGACGAATCGAGCAAATAAGTGCCAGTCAAGCCGATGGTCAGGCGACCGATCTGCGTGTTGTGCCGACTAACAATATCCCAGTCGATACCGCGGTTAAGGGTCCGACCAATATTCATTGAGGCTCTGCGGAATGCGTAGTACAACTGAGTTTCGGCCGGGGTCTTATAGGTTGTGAACAAATCGCTGTATTTCTGCGGGTCAGAGAAGGCAAGTTTCTCCGTCACGCCAGCGACCGCATCGCGCATTTTCACTTCCCAGAAATCGGCGCCGATGCCGAAGTCATTGTTGGGCTCGAAGCGAATGCCCAGCGCCTTCTGCGTCGACTTCTCCGGCTTAAGTTGGTCGTTGCCACCACTCAGTACGCTGTATTGAAGCTTGCCTGGCTTGCAGGGGTCAGTATTGGGATACGGACAGTCGTAGCTGGCTGCTGTTACACCAGCAGGTACCAGCGGTTGCGCCAAATCCAGCATATCCGGTGCTTTGAATCCGGTACCCAAGGAGCCGCGCAGCAGCAGTGCCGAAGACACTTGATAGCGCCCAGACACCTTGTAGGTGGTGGCGCTCAGTCGCTCGCCAACGGTTTTGGCACGCACTGCGTCTTTAATGGCACTCGTGGTGTCGTACCGCAGGGCGGCGGTTAGCTCGAGGTTCTTCATTACCGGGAGCAACAGTTCGCCAAATACGCCAGCCGTATCACGTTCGAGGTCATAACCCGTCACGGCTGCGTAGTTGTACACCTCGCCCGCGAGTGCAGCGGCGGAGGGCGTCTGTTTGTACTTGTAATTGCGAACGTCACCACCCAAGCCCAGACTCGCGTTGCCAGCAGGTAACTTGAACAATTCACGTGACGCGCGCACGTCAGCGCCGGTCAGTGTGGTGGTTGCGGTACGAACCGTGCCGTTGAAGATGGACTGCTGAATCAGCTTCATCGTCTCGGGCGTTTGAGTCCCAGCAAGGGCGAAGGGATCGAATGCTACGTTCTTTACCATGTCGCGAAACTCCTTGTCTCGGAAATAGCCTCCGACATATTTCTCGTCGATGGCGTTCTGCGACCAGGTCAAACCGGTGTTCATGCTCCACGCACCAAACTCGGCGTCCGCGCCCACCACGAAATGCTTCGAATCAGTAATGGTTCTTGAGTCCCGCGTTCCGAAGTCCTGGGCCCGATAGGATGCAGACACCGTGTTCACGTTCGCAGCCTGCTCAGCGGTCAGGTAAGGCAACACCGAGTTGATGTAGTAGCTTGATGTCGTTGGTATCGCCACTGGCACCGGGTTGGCAGCGATACGCGCCGTCAGATCAAAGCGGGAAAATGCCACATCTGAGAAAAACTTCAGTTGGTCATTTACCTTGAACTGGCCGGACAAGAAGACTGAGTCACGTTTGTTCTCTGGGTAGATTTCGATCGTGTTGGCGAAGTCAAACGCGCAATTCTCGGTCACTGAGGTAGCGGAAACTGCGTTGTTCAGACTGTAAAAATTGCGCTCCGCGCAATTGCCGGTCTTCTTGCGGTACGGATTGAAGGAGTAGGCAGGCAAGGTTGTGCCGTTGGGCAGCTTCTTAAACGTCACGGTCGCATTCGCCGGACTGGCAAAGGAACTGGTACGGTCATAGATATAGGATGTGCCATTCCAACTAAAAGGCAGGTAGGCGGTGCTACCAAAATCACGGTCGGTCGCCTTGAGTTGCTTCTGTTCGTCGTGGCGATAGGCAATCATCAGGTTGAACTTGTCCGCTTCGATATCGCCCAGGCCATAGGTAACGCTGGCATTGGCCGACCTACCGCCGCCCTCCAGTGGGACATCGGCCGAGGCCGATACGGTGCCCCCCTTCAGGTTGCGCTTGAGCACAAAGTTCACTACACCAGCAATTGCGTCGGAGCCATACAAGGCAGATGCTCCATCCGTCAACACTTCAATTCGGTCGATCGCACTCATGGGAATAGCGTTCAAATTCACCGTGCTGCCAGAGCCAGTAGGTGCGACGCGGCGACCATTCAACAGCACCAGTGTGTAGGAGGATCCGATATCGTGAATGCTGGCGGTGACGATGCCGCCAGAATTGGAGCCAACGGCGATGTCGGCAATCTGGAACCCTTGCATAGATGGGAGCTTTTGAATCACTTCCGCCACGGTTGTCGCACCAGAACGCAGAATCTCTTTGGCGCTGATCACTTGCACGGGCAAGGCGCCTTCGCTGGCGATGCGTTTGATGCTTGAGCCGGTGATTTCCACGCGCTGCAAGCTGGCCGTTTCCTGCGCCAGAACAGCCCCCGGCGCGATGGCGAGACCGCCAAAGGCCACAACCAAGCCGGTGCAAAGCTTTGTGTGTTTGAACATTGATACTCCAAAGAAGATTAAGAAAACCAGCCAAGCTGTCGACCGAGCCGTTGCAAAGCGGATTTACACCTTGTTACGACAGTAAATGAAACGTCAACTTTTTGGTCTTGGTCAGAAACGCTATTGTGATTGTTCTCACCTCAAATCGCGGGTCACCGAACGGAGGGAAAACACCAAGATTCCCGTCTTGACAGGCCTATATGCGTTCGTTGTTGTCGCCTAACCTGTTGATTTACATCAGAAACGTGGGGTTGTGGCAGTGCGTTGCCGAGTCCGGGAACGCGCTTTGGGGCGTGCATCACAGGGTTTGTCCTAGGAAGGCACTCGAGTGACGCGTTGTCATCAGACAACAGCGTTTGGTGTATCGCTCGCATTCCGACTTGGGGCTGGCGGTTCTCAAGCACAGGGCGGACTCACTGACAGGCTTACGCTGCACATGCAACGCAAAAAAAAGGCGTCCGTGTGTACACAGACGCCTTTCGCGGGGGGAGAGGTCCCGTCTTAGAACTTGGCGTTCAGGTTCAACGAGAATTTGCGACCCAGCGCGTCGTAGACGATTGGGTACGTATTGCCGTTACCAAACGGGGCGCCGGTGTTCAAAACAGGGGGATCCTTGTCCAGCAAGTTGTTGATGCTGGCTGACAGCGTGACATTCTTTGTCAGTTTGTAAGCCATCGACAGGTCTATGTAGTCTTGCGCTCCAATACGAGCGCCTATTGCAGGAACGGTGCCGGCCAATTGGGTATTGTCGCTGCTCGTGTCCACCTTCACCTCACCAAAGTAGCGCCACGCCAGACCGGCGGTCAGCCCAGCCAATGGGGTAGTCCACGTGCCGCGAAGCTTGTGCCGCCATGTTGGATGTGGATTTCCACAAGTGGAGCCGAAATATCCGGCGCAGTCGTAGGACCCCAAACCGACCCCGTTGTCTGCGCTGAATTCCTTCGTTAGCGTACCCAGGAAGCTCAAGTCAAGCTTGCCCATCGTCCCCATCTTGAAACCGTAGTCTGCGCCAAAGTCGAATCCCACGGTCTTATAAGCGCCGATGTTCAGATTGGTCGCAATGACTTGTGCTTGCCCCGTCGCCCACAGCGACCCTAGGCGGTCACGCGTAATCAGGCTACAGAACTTGGGATCGCCTGTGGCCAAGCACTGGGTCACGGTGGTCGTAGGTGGGACGATGCTGATTGCGTCGTCAACCTTGATACTGAAGTAGTCAACCGAGAAGCTCAGATCTTTGACTGGCGTCGCGACGAAGCCAAAGGTTATGCTCTTTGAGACCTCCGGTTTCAGGGCAGGGTTTCCGCCATACAGCGCGTTGTACTGTCCCGCCGTGCTGTCTGGAATCGTGCCGTACTGCGCCGCCGTTACGCCGGTGCGCTGGCACTGGGCCAAGCTGGCAGTTGGCGCAGCGCCCGCGCAGGGGTCCGAATCCATGTTGAAGAGTCCGGCTGCCTGAGCTGAGAAGAGCTCCACAACATTGGGCGAGCGAGCCGCTTGTTGATGGCTGCCGCGCAGCCTGAAGTCTTTGATGGGTGCCCATTCGATGCCGGTCCCGTATGTGTTGGTGGACTGACCGCTGCTGTACGTCGAATGGCGGTAAGTTCCATGCAGACTCAAATCATGTGCAAAGGGCTTGCCGTTCGCCAGTGGTACCCGGATCTCTCCAAACACATCCTTGACGGTGTATTCGCCTTCCACGCCGATTGTCGGGCCACCCTGGCCAGCCAAGTCGCCGGTTGTAAATGCGGCATCGGTTTCGAGCTGTAGCTTCTCCGTTCGACGTTCGAAGCCAAAACTGACGCCAACACCGTTGTTTGCTGACGGCAGCTTCATTCCATACTGAGTCAAATCTCCACCAACGGTTGCTCCAAATACGCTCTGCGCCGTGAAGCCCTTTTGGAAACCGGGCGTCGCCAAATAGGCCAAGGCGGCTGGGGTAACCTTGCCCAACGCCCAAATGTTGTATGGCACGCAGTTGGGGTCGGAGCCATTGAGCACAGATCGGCAGACGGGGTTGCCAGTTGCGGGATCAGTTACGACATCCATCGCTCGCGCCGTGCGGGCAATCGAGAAGTCGTTCTTGTAGGTTTCTTGGTACACAACTCGACCGACCTGACCAAAGGCATCGTAGTTCCAGGCGCCGATGTCGCCCTTCACACCGATGACACTGCGGTAGGACGTGTGCCGCAAGTGATCTTGACGACCACCCCCTTCGACGTTTCGGCGCAGGATGAGGGCGTCCGCAGTGTCGCCGGCCGCCGCCAACCCCAGCTTGGCTTTCCAGTCCGAAGACAACAGAGGGTTTTCGAATTTGATTGAATTTGGGCCGGATGCATCGAAACCGAACAATCCGCTTGGCGCAATCTGAGCAACCGTCGAATCATCATGAAACGCCATTTGCGTGTAGACGCGGGCCATGTCATTGATATCGTAGTGGGCCAACACCGTGACAGACGTGCGATCCGACGGTCGTTGAAAGTAATTGAGGGGGCCGAAGTTGTAGATGTCTTTCGAGGAACTCCACGGGCGTGTGTTGCCTGCCGCATCAGCAACAGTAAGATTGCCCGCGTCGGTGATGAAGCGACCGGGAAAACTGGTGGACGATCCACCGCAGGCGCTATTGGCCGCGTTCAATGCGCAGGCAGAGAAGTCACGCTCCGACTGCAACAACGCATTTTCCTTTTTCTGGGTGAAGTTGACAACCGCATTGCCCTTGTCGCCAGCAAAGTTGCCACCAATCGTCAGACTAATTTCGGAGACCTTGCCATCGGCGGACTTGTCCCCGGGTACTGCGAAGCCGCGTGCCTCGACAAGCTTCGCGACATCGTTCTTCTGGTTATGGTTGTAGAAGGAGTGGGTGGCATCCAGTTCTACCCCCTTGAAACTGTTCTTCATGATGAAGTTGACCACCCCAGACACCGCGTCGGCGCCGTACACCGCCGAGGCGCCACCAGTGAGCACCTCCACGCGTTCAATCATGGAAACTGGGATTTGGTTCAAGTCCGCGGCAACCGATCTGGGGCTACCGGCAGGCAGGCGGCGACCGTTAACCAACACCAGTGTGCGGTTGGACCCGAGGTTGCGCAGATTCACCGTTGCGGTACCAGTAGCGCCATTCGAGACGCTTCCACCGAAATCGGCCATCACTTGCGGGAGGCTGTTCAGCAGTCCTTCCGCTGTGCGCACGCCCGATGCCTTGATTGCCTCTGCGGTCAACGTCACGATTGGGCTGGCGCCTTCAGTGTTGACGGTCTTAATGCGCGAGCCGGTGATTTCCACACGCTGCAAGTTCGCGGTGTCCTGCGCCAGCGCAGCGCCCGGCGCAATCGCCAGCCCGCCAAACGCAATCACCAAGCCAGTGCATAGCTTTGTATGTTTAAACATTGATACTCCAAAGGAAGATTAAGGGAACCAGCCACTTTGCTGTCGCCCCGTGAGGCCTCATGCTTACACATGGATACAGCGACAACGGGGTGCCAACGGCGTGATCTTGGTCGGAACCGGTATTGTCGTAGCTAAGATCGCCAGTAACGCACGGGGTCGACCCGATCAAGGTCTTGCGAAAAGTTGGATTGACAGAGAAAAAACCTATGGAATGCCAACTAAGCTGTTGATTTGTAATTGATAACTCCAATCCGCAGCAGAACTGAAAGGACTTGGCCTGCTGTCAGAGCTGGCGATTCACAGGGTTTGTCCTTAGCATATCGGCCTCCGCTCTGTGGCCGTTCGGCAACAAAGCCGTTCACCATCCACTTGCCTTGCCTGGGCGCTCATTGCTGTTTGGGGTTCTAAGCCCAAACCGGCGGAATTTGTCCAGCGCTCAGATTTTGAATGTCGGAAAACATGTTGCTTGACGCCATGTAATCGGTCGATTACAATTAACACATGTTCACGGTCAAGCCCCTTCCCGAATTCACCGCCTGGCACGATGACCTAACCGATGCCATGGTCCGCAGTGTGGTCGCGGCCAGGATCAAACGCCTTGGACTGGGCCTAATGGGCGACGTGGAGCCGGTGGGTGAAGGCGTGTCTGAGTTGCGCATCCACCTGGGCGCGGGCTGGCGCGTGTACTTCACGCAGCGCGGCTCACAACTGATCGTATTGCTGGCTGGTGGCTCCAAGCGCGCACAAAAGAGCGATATTAAGCGAGCAAAGGCGCTGGCCGCATTGCTGGATTGACAGGAGAAACAACTATGAATAAACGCATCAAGGTGGACGATCTGCCCGAGTTCGACGCAGCACCTTACCTGGACAGCGAGGCGGCTATAGCCGCCTACCTGACCGACATTCTGGAAGCGAACAATGCCGCCCTGCTGGCCGCAGCGCTCGGCGACATTGCCCGTGCTCGCGGCATGACCGAGATAGCCAAGTCTGCCGGCATCACCCGCGAAGCCTTATACAAAGCATTGCGGCCGGACAGCGCGCCACGCTTCGACACCGTGAGCCGTGTCTGTGCGGCGCTCGGCGTGCGCCTGGTCGCCCAGCCCGTACACGTCGCCTGATAGGGCTTGTATGCCTGAATCGATGGATTTTCAGAACTGACCGCAAAGCCAGCACTGGCCCAGTTTTGGGCGCAAAGCAGATGTTTTACGACACGGTGGCAACGGCAAGCAAGAACGAGCCTTGTCTAGCAGGCATTTCAACTGGCTTTCAAGCCCATTGCGCCGCTGCCGTGCCACGGCCAAGCGCAGCGTGGGTTTGTCGGATGTCATCTTGGGCATGCTGAATCCGGTTGCACCGAGCCGAGTGAGACGGAATTGCGCTTGCCTGCCTGGCGCCATGCTGCATCAGTGGCGCCCGCGCCGGCAGTCATTGACAGGTGCATCCAACAAAATCACACTTGCACGATTTCTAATTTTTATGCAAAATATAATCTGATCATCAACGCATAAGGAGTGAATCATGCACAGCATGACCCTTGAACAGCTACGAGTTGCCAGCAATAGCGGCGGCGTCTCAGGCGTGACCCTCAAAGGGCAGGGCGGGGCGTTCCTCGTCCAGATCGACACCCGTAGCGGTTCCGGTGCGGTTCTGTCGAAAGCCCGCAGCAGCGAGCCGCGCCGGTTTGGCAATCCGATAGCGGCCCTGTCCCTGTTGCGCGATCTTGGAATCACGGTTGGTCAGTTCGACGCCAGCGACTGGAACCCCGACGAAAAGGTGGTCAACAGCCGCGACGACGCCCGGGCGCAGGTTCTGCGCGAAGCGCACGAAGCCGGCGCTTATGTGAAGTGGCTTGCCAGCGAGATTCAGGAATCTATCGACGACCCTCGGCCGAGCGTTCCGCACGATGAAGTCATGTCGCGCATGGACGCCCGGATTGCTCGCCACAAAACGGCGGGGGGAAAGCGCGCATGAATCAGCAGCCGCAGCAGCACGAGTTGGCCAACCGACCTATGGCGAAGGCAAAGACCCCTTATCGCATCGTCTGGCGACCGATAGCCGAGGCCGACTTAGACAACATCATTGACTACATCGCCCAGGACAACCCGACTAGGGCCGAGGAGTTCGGCCAGGAGCTGCGCGACAAGACATTGCCGCTTGCGCAGCATCCGAAACTGGGCCGCACCGGTCGGCCCGGCTTGCCGGCTTTCGTGCGCGAGCTGGTCGCGCATCCGAACTACATCGTTTTCTATCGCGTGCTGGCCGAGGCCGACACCATCGAGATTTTGAGAGTGAAACACGCGGCGCAAAAAATGCCGTGACGTGGTGGCCGCCATGCCAAATCTAGCGCGGCGCGGGAAAGGTCTAGCAGGCATTTCAACTGGCTTTCAAGCCCATTGCGCCGCTGCCGTGCCACGGCCAAGCGCAGCGTGGGTTTGTCGGATGTCATCTTGGGCATGCTGAATCCGGTTGCACCGAGCCGAGCGAGACGGAATTGCGCTTGCCTGCCTGGCGCCATGCTGCATCAGTGGCGCCCGCGCCGGCAGTCATTGACAGGTGCATCCAACAAAATCACAGTGTACCTGAAGCTGACGGTCATTGATGATGTGCTTATCGTGTCCTTTAAGGAGCTATGAACATGAAATGTCCTGTTTGCGGCGCGGCGGAACTGATCCATGACACCCGCGACTTGCCCTACACTTACAAGGGCGAAACCACCATGATTCCGGCGGTGACTGCCGATTTCTGCCCTGCTTGCGATGAGTCCATCACAGACATGACCGAAACCGAGCGTGTCATGCGCGAGATGCAAGCGTTTAACAAGCAAGTAAACGCGGCCATCGTTGACCCCGGTTTCATCTTCAACGTACGCAAGAAGCTCGACCTCGGCCAGCGCGAGGCCGCCGAAATCTTCGGGGGTGGCATCAATGCCTTCTCACGGTACGAAAACGGCAAAACCAAGCCGCCGCTGGCCTTGGTCAAGCTGTTCAAGCTGTTGGATCGTCATCCCGATCTGCTCAACGAGGTCAAGATGGCCTAACCTTCTCGAAACTCGCCGTTCTGCGCGGTTTCAAGCGAGAACGGTTTTCGAGAAACGCCCCGCGTACATCGGCGCTAGGCTGCATCCAACAAAATCACTACCAGTCGCCGGGTTTTGCCTCTATAATCGCGGCTTCACGACCAAACGGGCGGGTATTTACCGCCCGTTTTTTTTGGTCGATTGTTTTTGCTGGCCGTGAAAGTTGAAAGACTTCGACGCGCAAGAAGCGGAAGAGGGCAAGTGGCACTGCAGGAAATTGTTGAGCAAACAGTAGCTGGTTTCGGCTACGACCTAGTCGGCATTGAACGTTCCGCCGGGGGGCTGTTGCGCGTGACGATTGACATGCCTTGGCTGGGCGTCTCGGAGCCCGAGCAGTTTGTCAATGTTGAGGACTGCGAAAAGGTTACCCGGCAACTGCAGTTCGCGCTGGAAGTAGATGGCGTGGAGTACAAGCGCTTGGAAGTGTCTTCACCCGGCATTGACCGACCTCTGCGGCACGCCAAGGATTTTGAACGCTTCATTGGGCGTGTGATTGACATCACGCTCAAAGCGCCCATGGGTGCGGCGGCGGATGGGCAGGTTAACGCGAATCGCAAGAAATTTCGCGGTACGTTGGAGCGCATCGTCCGCGTGGACGGCGAGCCGGGTTGGCAGATTGTGTGGACCGATGCGCCAGAGGTGAAACCGGGACAACGGGTCAGCAAGAAGAGGCTGCCACCGCCGGTGCAGGCGTTGGGGTTTGAATTGGATGAGCTGCGAGAGGCGCGCTTGGCGCCGATCGTCAG
>JAUXWC010000190.1 GCA_030685025.1 Rhodoferax sp. | reverse complement strand
GCGTTGTTGTTGCCCTGCTGGCTGTTGCCGAATTCGTCGCCGGCGCACAGCATGGGGGTGCCCTGCGCCAACAAAAGGGTTGCCATCATGGCGCGACGCACCCGCGCGCGCCGCTCGTTGATGGCGGGGTCGTCGGTGGGGCCTTCACAACCAAAATCCGCGCACAACTCATCGTCGCGGCCATCGCGGTTGTCCTCGCCATTGGCCTGGTTGTGTTTATGGCGGTAGCTCACCACGTCGGCCAAGGTGTAGCCGTCGTGCACGCTCAGGAAGTTGATGGAGGCCGCCGGCAAACGCTGCGAGTGGTGAAACACGTCGCTCGATGCGGTGAAGCGGCGCGCCAGCTCACCACGGGTCACGCCGGTGCCCAGCCAGTAGCCGCGCACGGCGTCGCGAAACTTGTCGTTCCACTCCATGAAGCGGCCGGGAAAGCGCCCCAACTGGTAGCCGCGCGGCCCGCCGTCCCAAGGCTCGGCAATCAGGTGCACTTGCGCCAGCACCGGGTCTTGGCGCAGCGCGGTGAAGAACGCGGCGTCCGGCTGGTAACCGAGATCGGTGCGGCCCAGCACCGGCGCCAGATCAAAACGAAAACCATCGACCCCCATCACCTGCACCCAGTAGCGCAGCGAATCCAGTACAAACTGCGTCACTTGCGGATGCGCCACGTTGACGGTGTTACCGCAACCAGTGAGGTTCTCGCAGCGACCGGGGTCATCGCTCAGGCGGCGGTACCAACTGGCGTTGTCCAGGCCGCGAAAGCTCAGACACGGGCCCTGTTCGCTGCCCTCGGGTGTGTGGTTGTAGACCACGTCCAGCACCACCTCCAGGCCGTGGCTGTGCAGGGTCGTCACCATGTCGCGAAACTCGGCGACCACGGCGCTGGGGTCGTCGCGCTGGGTCGCCAAGCGGGGATCCGGGCAGAAGAACCCCAGCGTGTTGTAGCCCCAGTAGTTGCTCAAACCCTTGCCGCCCAACGCCGGCTCGTCAATGCAATACTGCACCGGCAACAGCGACAAGGTGGTGACGCCCAGGGTCTTGAAGTGAGCAATGGCCGCGGGGTGCGCCAAGGCCGCGTAACTGCCGCGCAGCGCCTCGGGCACACCTGGCAACAACTTGCTGAAGCCCTTGACGTGCAGCTCGTACAGCACCAGTTCCGCCGCCGCATGGCGCGGCCGGTTGAACCAGCCCAGTGCCAGTTCGTCGGACCGCGCCACCCGCGCCTTCAAGGCGTACGGGCCATTGTCACGCGTGTCGTAGGACAGCGTCCCCTCGGGGTGGTCCAGCGTGTAGGCGTGGTGTTCGGCGCGCCACTCGAAGCGGCCCAGGATTTCGCGCGCGTGGGGGTCGAGCAACAGTTTGTTGGGGTTGAAGCAATGCCCCTCGTGCGGCTGGTAGGAGCCGTACGCGCGCAGGCCGTAGACCAGGCCCACCGTCGCGCCGGGCAAGAATCCGTGGAACACACCATCGTGCGGGCCAAACAAAGGGAAGCGCTGCAGTTCCTGCTGACCACTCGCGTCGAACATACAGACCTCGATGCGTTCGGCGTGGCGCGAGAAGACGGCGAAGTTGACGCCGCCGCCGTCGCGCGCGTGCGCGCCCCTGGGCTCGGCGCGGCCGGGGAGCATGTTGGCCGAAAGCAAAGAGCGCGTGTCAAACATGTTGGAGCCAGTCAAGGTGGGTCGTCATCGCGAAAGTATTGCCCCGTCATTGCGGATAGTCCTGTCCCCGTCATTGCGAGCGCAGCGTGGCAATCCATGTCCGCGGTAGGCAAAGGTGATTGCCGCGCTTCGCTCGCAATGACGGAATCGATGCGACATTTCGTTCAAGTGATTGCAAGCAGGCCTCACTTCGGCACCAAAAACAGCGTGGCCAAGGGCGGCAAAGTCAGCACGATGGATTGCGTCTGCGCCTGCGCGGCGATGGGCTGCAGCGCGATGGCTGAGGCCGAGTTTCCCAGGCCGGCACCACCATACTGCGCCGCGTCGGTATTGAGAACTTCGCGCCAGGCCCCGCCACCGGCGGGCACACCGAGCCGAAAGCCGACACGCGTCACCGGCGTGAAGTTGCACACCACCAGCACCACGGCGCCGGCCTCGTCACGGCGCAGCCACGCAAAAACCGACAGATCGACCTGGTCGGACAGCAGCCACTCAAAGCCCCGCGCTTCGCCATCGAGCTTGTGCAAGGCACTGTGCTTGCGATACAGCGTGTTGAGATCGCGCACCAGACTTTGCACACCCTGGTGTGATGTCTGATGCAGCAGTTCCCAAGGCAGCGCGATGTCGTGGTTCCACTCGCTACGTTGGGCAAACTCCTGCCCCATGAACAGCAGCTTTTTACCGGGGTGGCCCCACATGAAACCGTAGTAGGCACGCAGGTTGGCAAACTTCTGCCCATCGTCACCCGGCATCTTGCCGAGCATCGAGCCTTTGCCGTGCACCACCTCGTCGTGTGACAGCGGCAATACAAAGTGCTCACTGAAGGCATAGACCAGCCCGAACGTCATCTTGTCGTGATGCCAGCGGCGGTGCACCGGGTCTTCGCGCATGTACTGTAGGGTGTCGTTCATCCAGCCCATGTTCCACTTGAACTGAAAACCCAGGCCACCCTCGCTCACGGGGGCCGACACACCGCCAAACGTAGTGGACTCCTCGGCCACGATCATCACGCCGGGCGCATGCTGGCGCAGCGTGTCGTTAAGCTGGCGCAGCAGGCTGATCGCTTCCAGGTTCTCGCGCCCGCCCTGTGCGTTGGGAATCCACTCGCCGCTGGCTCGCGAGTAGTCGCGGTACAACATGGATGCCACGGCGTCGACACGCAGGCCATCTACCCCAAATCGCTCCAGCCAATACAAGGCGTTGCCGACCAGAAAATTGCGCACCTGCGGCCGGGCAAAGTCGTAGATCAAGGTGCCCCAATCGCAGTGCTCGCCTTCGCGCGGATCGCTGTATTCGTACAAGGCCTCGCCGTCAAACTTGGCCAGGCCATGCCCGTCCCTGGGAAAGTGCGCCGGCACCCAATCGAGCAACACGCCCAGGCCCAGGCGGTGGCAGGCCTGTACAAAACGATGAAACCCGGCAGCCGGGCCAAAACGCGAACTCAGGGCATAGAGGCCCAAGGCCTGGTAACCCCAGGAGCCGTCAAACGGGTGTTCACTCACTGGCAACAACTCGATGTGGGTGAAGCCCAGGTCGGCCGCGTAGGCCGGCAGAACTTCCGCGAGTTCATGCCAGCGCAAGAAGCCACCGTCCGCGCCACGCCGCCACGAGCCGGCATGCACTTCGTAGATCGAGATCGCTGCATCGGCACGGTTGGCTGCAGCCCGTTTAGGCGACAGCCTCTTGCGCACACCGAGCTTGGCCACGCGGCTGGCGGTGGCCGGGCGCAGTTCGGCCGATAAACCATACGGATCGGCCTTGAGCGGCAGGCGTTGACCGTCGCTACCGGTGATCTCGAACTTGTACAAATCACCGACGCCGAGGTGCGGCACGAACAGTTCCCACACCCCTGCTTGCGTGTGCAAACGCATGGCGTGCTGCTGCCCATTCCACAGATTGAAGTCGCCCACTACCGCCACCGCTTGCGCCCGCGGTGCCCACACCGCAAAACGCACACCGTCCACGCTTGCCTCGCAGGCTGGGTGCGCACCCAGCACCGTGTAGGGCCGCAAGTGCGAACCCTCCGCCAAACCCAGCAGGTCGCCTGCCGTGATTTCGGGGGTCACAACATTTGGGGTCAGAACCCGATTTCGTTTGATGCCATGACCCCCTGGTCTCATGGTCGTCCTATTGCTGTTGGCCAACATGAAGCCATCCAGGCTCACTGGGTTCGAACCGGTTGGCGGGATCAGGCCGACGTGGCACTCTGTGCTGCGGCTGTCCCCCGGCCTGTGGCCTCCTCCTTGATGCCTCCGCACAGAGCGCCCCATCGCCCCGATCTTGCGAGTGCGGTGGGTATTCCATCAAAGCGGCCCCACCCCTTGCCCGCGAGGGCGCTGGGCTGGATGGCGCAGCGTGGACTTGGGGTTTTGCCAAATCAAGGAGGAGGCCGCAGGCCGGGGGACATTCGCGTAGCCGTCCAGCCCTGCGCCCACGGCCAGCACAGACCCGACCCTGGGTTCTTGACTTGGCTAGCTCACCTCTACCAAGTGGAGAAGGGTGGCGCAACGTTGCCATGAATGATCGAAGTCTCAACAAATGACGGACCAACCCAAAGGGCGTCTTTCCTCACGCCACCGCTGCGGCGGACCAAACCCGGTCCACATACTGCGCGATGGTGTGGTCGGACGAAAACTCACCCATGGCCGCCACGTTGAGCAAGGCACGCTCGGCCCATGCGGCAGGCTGGGCAAACAGGGCATCTACCTTGGACTGGGCCGCCACATAACTGGCAAAGTCGGCCATCAACAGGTAACTGTCGCGCCCAAGCAGGCTGTGCACCAGCGCTCTATAACGTTCGGCATTGCCCAGTGAGAAGTCGCCCGCCTCGATGGCGGCCATGACACGCTGGAGCTGACGATCCTGCTCCACATACAGGCGCGGGTCGTAGCCCAGGTCGCGGACGCGCTGCACCTCGTGGGTGCGCAGGCCGAACACAAACATGTTGTCCGCGCCCATGGCTTGCGCCATCTCGATGTTGGCGCCGTCCCAGGTGCCGATGGTGAGCGCGCCGTTGAGGGCGAACTTCATGTTGCCGGTGCCCGAGGCCTCGGTGCCGGCGGTGGATATCTGCTCGCTCAGATCGGCCGCCGGCATGATCAGTTCGGCCAGGCTGACGCCGTAGTTGGGCACAAACACCAGCTTGAGGCGGCCCGCCACACGTGGATCGTGGTTGACCACCCGTGCCACATCGTGCGCCAGCTCGATGATGAGTTTGGCCTGTTGGTAGGCGGAGGCCGCCTTGCCGGCAATCACCACCGTGCGGGGCACCCAGTCGGCGTGTGGTTTGTCCAGGATAGCCTGGTAGCGCGCCACCACGTGCAAGAGGTTGAGCAACTGGCGCTTGTACTCATGGATACGTTTGGTCTGTACGTCAAACAGGCTGGCCGGGTCCAGCACCAGGCCCAGGTCACGGCGGATACGCGCCGCCAGGCGCTCCTTGTTCTGGCGCTTCACCGCCAGGAACTCGGCTTGCAAACTTGCATCACCCGCCAGCGGACGCAGCGCCGCCAAGCCCGCCAGATTGCGACGCCAACTGGTGCCGATGCGGGCATCCAGCAAGCTCGACAAACCGGGATTGGCCTGCATCAGCCAACGCCTGGGCGTCACGCCGTTGGTGACATTGTGAAAGCGCGTCGGAAACAACTTGGCGTAGTCCGCAAAGATGGTTTGCACCATCAGCTCGGAATGCAGTGCCGAAACACCATTGACCTTGTGCGAGGCCACAATAGCCAACGCCGCCATGCGCACGCGACGCTCACCGGTCTCGTCGAGCAGCGATACCCTTGCGGCCAGCGCGTCGTCACCCGGCTGCTGCAGACGCACGTCGGCCAGAAAGCGATGGTTGATCTCGTAAACAATTTCCAGATGGCGCGGCAGCAAGGCTTGCAGCAAAGCCACGGGCCAGGTTTCCAGCGCCTCCGGCATCAGGGTGTGGTTGGTGTAGGACACCGCTTGCTGGGTGATGCGCCAGGCGCGCTCCCAGCTCAGGCCATGTTCGTCGAGCAGCAGGCGCATCAACTCGACCGGCGCCAGCGCAGGATGCGTGTCGTTCAAATGAATCGCATTGCGCAGGCCCAGGTCGTCCAGGCTGGGGCGTTCGCGCAGATGGCGCGCCACGATGTCCTGCATTGAGGCGCTCACCAAAAAGGCTTCTTGTTTGAGCCGTAGCGCGCGCCCGGACGCG
>JAUXWC010000189.1 GCA_030685025.1 Rhodoferax sp. | reverse complement strand
ATTCCATTTCCAGTTCAATAGATCAATAATACCCATGTCGTAATCCCGTGAAGGAGACGGACATGGCGAGAACTGCGAGAGGTGCGGAGAATCTGGAGTGGGCGCGCGAAGTGTTGGCCCAGGCGCAGACGGTTGAGCAGTTGCGGCAAGCCCAGGCCGTGGTGCTGCCGCTGGACTACGGCTTGAGCATGGAGCAAACGGCACGCGTGATCGGCCGCTCGGTGCCGTGGACCTGCCGACTGCGCAATCGCTTCCTGGCCGGTGAGATCGTCGGTGACGGCCAGCGCCAGTCGCGCGGCGGGCGCCGGCGCCAGAACATGAGCGCCGAGCAAGAGCGCGAGTTGCTGGCACCGTTCCTGGAGCGGGCCAGTACGGGCGGCATTCTGGTCGTCGGCCAGGTCAAGGCAGAGATCGAAGCCCGACTGGGGCGCTCGATGGCACTGTCCTCGGTCTACAACCTGCTGCACCGCCACGGCTGGCGCAAGCTCGCGCCGGACAAGCGCCACCCGCAAAGCGACCCGCTGGCTCAGCAGGAGTGGAAAAAAAACTCCCCGAAAACCTCGCCCAAGCCCGCGCGCTCTGGCCCGGCCAAGGCCCGATCAAGCTGATGTTCCAGGACGAGGCCCGCTTCGGGCGCATCAACGACGTGCGCCGCTGCTGGGCGCCCAAGCCGATGCGCCCGCTGTGCCAAGCCATGCTCACCCACGAGTACACCTACGCCTACGCGGCGGTGGATGTCCAGACCGGCGAGCTGGACTCGCTGATCCTGCCCCACGTCAATACCCACTGCATGCAACTGTTCCTCGACGAGGTCGGCCAGCGCCACCCCAACGAGCACATCGTGATGGTGCTCGACGGCGCGGGCTGGCACACCGGCGGCGAACTCACGCCCCCGCCCAACATGCGGCTGCTGAGCCTGCCGCCGTACGCCCCGGAGCTCAACCCGGTCGAGCATGTCTGGGACGAGCTACGCGAGAAGCGATTCCACAACCGGGTCTTCGACAGCCTGGACGCCCTCGAGGATCACCTCGAAATTGCACTCCGAGACTTCGAACTCGATCCTCAATGCATCCAGTCCATCGTCGCCTGGCCGTGGATTATTGATGCACTATTGAATTAGAAATGGAATCAATGGGCCGTATCTCGCTCTTCGCTGATATCGCAGGCAGACCAACCCGGACCGTTGACGGGAATCCGCTTGTGACCGCCGGAGTCGTCGCCTTCAACAGCGCGGACTTGCCGCTGCTTCGATCAAAGACACCTGCAACGCTGCCGAAGTGGAAGCACCTAACAAGGCCAGCCGCCCGCCGTGCGGTCCAGTTCCTGCTCGACCATGCTGTGGTCGTATCCTCGGTCACTGTGAATCGAGACACCGCCCAATGGGCGGCAGCGCTCGAGGATTCAGATCGGCTGCACGCAAAGATCGCGAGCCAGTCGCGTGCAAAGGCCGGCTGGGCGAAGCTCCCCATCGTCCTGGCGTACGAACTGCTGAGCAGAGCTTGCTTCCTAGCTCTTGCGCACGTGCTCAGAACTCAACGTCCACAGCATGTATTTGCCCACCTCGGCGCCACCGCAATCGAATGCGATGTCGTCTGCGACAAGGAGTTCAGCGCCGACGAGGACATCGAGGTGTTCACGTCATTCTGGGACGACAAGCACGTTCCCACGGAGGCGCTCTGGCGGCTCGGATACACAGTGACGCATCCAAGCGTCACTGTCACCACAGACGACGACGAGCGCCTGCTAATGTGGGCGGACATTGCCGCGGGGATGTGCCACAGTGCTCGCCTACCAAAGCCTGGTCGAATAGCGATGCCATTGACATGCACAGTGTCGCGCCGGCTGCTGGAGCCTCTGGCCGAAAGCAACAAGTTAGCCCTGGACGCGTATGCGTTTGGCACTACATACGACGACGTGTTCGGTGAAGTCATGAATGTGGTCCGCGGAGATGCCCCTCTCTCTTAAGAAACACCCCTCAAGTGTCTGATCTTGAATGGGTTTTTCGTGCTTCCCACCGTCACAAATCAATCAGTGCTCAAAACGCATTAGCGCTAGGCGTCGCCACTACCAGACTTGCTCTCTCTCTTGTGACGCTTCTCAGCCAGCGTGAAACCGCGATCCCAGTAGTCAAAGTGCTCCTGACTGCCTTGATTAGAGTCCGACCCAACGTACGGGTTTGCCGTGCGGGACACCCCAGCTTTGAAGGCGTCGAAGCCTTCGCTAGTCCAATGAATCATTGAAATCGGATGCATTGCCCTCAGATAGTGAGGCATGCAAAGAACGATGCTTACGAGCGAACAACGAATCGAGCTGGACGCCGTGATGCGCAAGCGCCACGGCAATGCGGCGCTGGCGCGC
>JAUXWC010000187.1 GCA_030685025.1 Rhodoferax sp. | reverse complement strand
CATGAGCTCAATGCCCGCCTGACCGAGAACGCGCGTTTGTTGGAGACCACGCTGGCCAGCATCAGCCAGGGTATTTTCATGATCGACGCCGACGGTCGCGTTGGCACGTTCAATCCACGCGTGTGTGAGTTGCTGGATCTGACGCCCGCCTATCTGGCGACCCGCCCAACACTGCCGGAAATCACGCAGTTCCAGCTTCGCCGGGGTGATTTCGGCCCCGATGCCTGCCTGGTGGACGCCGGTGTGCGCAGCTATGTCGTCGCTGGCGGCCACGAGGTGGTGCCGGGCCACTACTTGCGTGAAACCACAACCGGGCGCACGCTGGAGATCAACACCCATTCGCTCCCCTCTGGCGGCATGGTGCGCACCTTTGCCGACGTGACCGACTACGTCCAGGCCGAGGCGGCCCGCGAGCGCCTGGACAAGCTGCTCGACGCCACGCAGGCAATTGCCCGGGTCGGTGGTTGGGAGGTCGACCTGGTCAATGACCGAGTGTTCTGGACCGCCGGCATCTATCGTATTCTCGACACCACCGAGCAGGACTTCAAGCCAACCGACACCGCGTCGACGCGCCAGTTCCTGCCGCCCGAGACGCAGCAGCGGATTCGCCAGACCTATGCGGACGCGGCGCTGCAGCTCAAGTCCCATGACCTCGAACTGGCGCTCATCACCGCCACCGGCCGGCGCATCTGGGTCCATTCAGTGGCCACCGCCACCTGGGAGCGGGGTCGCCTGATCAAGCGCACATCCGTTCTGCAGGACATCACGGAGCGCAAACAGGCGCAGGCGGCGCTACGCGAAAATGAAGAACGCTGGAAGCTCGCGCTGGAGAGTACCGGCGACGGTGTGTGGGACTGGCACGTCCAGGAGGGGAAGGAGTTCTTCTCCAGGCGACTGCTCGAAATGTATGGCTTCGATGAGCACGAACTAAGCGCAGTGCCCGAGGCACTGGACCAGCGCACCCATCCGAACGACCGTACGCAGATGGAGAAGGATCGACAGGCGCATTTTGACGGCCTGACGCCGACCTATGTCAACGAACACCGCGTGCGCTGCAAGGACGGCAGTTGGAAATGGGTGCTGGCGCGGGGCATGGTCATCAGCCGCGGCGAACAAGGCCAGCCCCTGCGCATGATTGGCACCCACACCGACATCACCGAGCGCAAGCAATCCGAGGCCTTGATCTGGCACCAGGCGCATTTTGACGCGCTCACCGGTCTGCCCAACCGGCGCATGCTGCGCGACTGGCTGGAGCAGGAGATCAAGAGGACGCAGCGCGCGGGTTTGCAGCTCGCCATTCTGTTCATTGACCTGGACCACTTCAAGGAAGTCAACGACACCCTGGGGCACGGTAGCGGCGACCTGTTGCTGGTCGAGGCGGCCCGGCGCATCCGCCACTGCGTGCGCGCGTGCGATACGGTGGCCCGCATGGGCGGTGACGAGTTCACGGTGGTCCTGACCGAACTGACGGATGCCAGCCGCCTGGAGCCGATCGTGCAAGCCCTGCTGCGCGAGATGGAGGCGGTGTTCCAACTGGGCACCGAGCAGGTGTTTGTCTCGGCCAGTATTGGCATCACGATGTTCCCGCGCGATGCCACCGAGGTCGAAGACCTGTTCAAACACGCCGACCAGGCGCTGTATGTGGCCAAGGGGGCTGGACGCAAGCGCTTCAGCTTCTTCACGCCGTCCCTGCAGGAGGCGGCGCAAACGCGGGTCCGCCTGGCCAATGACCTGCGCGCCGGGCTGGCCGAAGCGCAGTTCAGGCTCGTCTACCAGCCCATTGTTGACCTTGCCACCGGCGCCATCCACAAAGCCGAGGCCTTGCTGCGCTGGCAGCACCCGACGCGCGGGCTGGTTAGCCCCGCGGCGTTCATTCCAATTGCCGAAGCCAGCGGCCTGATCGTGGACATCGGTGAGTGGGTGTTCCAGCAAGCGGCCGACCAGGTGCGTCAATGGCGCCAGTTGCTGGCC
This sequence comes from Rhodoferax sp., assembly GCA_030685025.1. GTDB lineage: Bacteria > Pseudomonadota > Gammaproteobacteria > Burkholderiales > Burkholderiaceae_C > Rhodoferax_D. The sequence goes on along the minus strand of JAUXWC010000187.1, from coordinate 17,625 downwards.
CCGGATTTTCAGATCAGCATCAACAAATCGCCGGTGCAGTTCCACCATGACAGCCTGGCCAACCAGTCGTGGATCAAGCAGCTTGAGCGGCTGGGTTTGCCGGGCGAGAGCGTGGCGGTCGAGATCACCGAAGGGCTATTGCTGGACACCAGCGCTAGCGTGACCGATCATTTGCTGGCACTGCGCGATGCCGGCATTCAGGTGGCATTGGATGACTTTGGTACCGGCTATTCGTCTCTGTCCTACCTGCAGAAATTTGACATCGATTTCGTCAAGATCGACCAGTCCTTCGTGCGCCACCTCCATCCCGCGTCCACCGATCTGGCCTTGTGCAAGGCCATCATCGTGATGGCGCATGAGCTGGGCATCAAGGTGATTGCGGAGGGCGTCGAGACCGCGCGGCAGCGCGATCTGCTGGCTGCTGCCGGCTGCGACTACGCGCAGGGTTTCCTGTTCTCACACGGCCTGTCAGCAGTCGACTTCGAGGCTTTCGTGCGCGCCAGAAGAACCGGGCACGCGCCATGAACAAACCGGCCGATGCCGACGCCACCTGCCCCACTCGCCGCGCGTCAGCCACGGGTCGTGATCGGTTTGGGCGTGGCGCCAAAATGCTCTTGCAGCGGCGCGTGGTCCAGCGGCGGGAATTCCACCAGCACCTCGGGTACCTGGCGATCCGCGATGTGATCGAGCAGGTGTCGGATCATCGTCAGGCGGCCACGCCGTTGGTCGTTGAAGTCGACCAGCACCCAGGGTGAATGGGCCTTGTGCGTGGCTTTCAGCATGGCGTCGCGCGCCAGGCCGTACTCGGCGTATTTCTCCCGCGCCTTGACATCGATCGGGCTGAGCTTCCAGCGCTTGAGTGGGTCGGCTAGACGCTCCGCGAAACGTTGCTCCTGCTGCGCCTGGTCCACCGTCAGCCAGTACTTGAACAGCAGGATGCCATCGTCGACCAGCATTCTCTCGAACACCGGGGCCTGTTTCAGAAAGGCCTTGGTCTGCTCTTCGGAGCAAAAACCCATCACGCGCTCGACGCCGGCGCGGTTGTACCAGCTTCGGTCGAACAGCACGATCTCACCAGCGGCCGGCAGGTGTGGCACGTAACGCTGGAAGTACCATTGCGCCTGCTCGCGTTCGCTGGGTTTGGCCAGCGCGACCGTGCGGCACTGGCGGGGATTGAGGGTCTCTGATAGGGCGGTGATGACGCCACCCTTGCCAGCCGTGTCACGCCCCTCGATCACCACCACCAGGCGTTTGCCGGTGTGTTGCAGCCAGCGCGCCACGTCATTGAGTTCGAGCTGCAGCACCGCGAGTTGCTCGTAGTACGCGTCCTTGCCGAGCTTGTCGGACTTCCCGTCTTTGGACTTGGTCATGGCCGCATGGTACCGGGTGCCACGCCGGCTGTCATCAAGCGCGCGGGACAGTTACGACCAACACCGGCGCGTCAGCCTGGTGTCGGGCGCGGACCTTGCCGACTAGTCGCCGCGCCTTACACTGCTGACTTGCACCCGACGCGCGGCCGTTTTTGGCGCGTGGCGTGGACCAGCCGCCAAGGTGCTTCATCAAGAATGGGGGGCAACGCAGATGAGTGACGAATCCAAAGCCTGTCCGGCATGCGGCGAAACCATCAAGGCAGTGGCCATCAAATGCCGCTTCTGCGGCACCGATCTGGTGGCCTACTCGGCCGCCAAAGGGCTGGAGGCGGAGGCAACCCTATTCTCGGGCCACCCGGTGGTCATCTACAGCGCCTGGCAATGGCTGGTGGTGCTGGTGACGCTGGGCATTGCTTACCTGTTCTACTGGTTTCAGAGCATCGCCACCACTTACCAAATCACCACACAGCGCGTGCGCATCGAACGCGGCATCTTGTCCAAGTCAAAGGAGAGTGTCGAGCTGTTTCGCATTGACCATTTCGACCTGCACAAGCCCCTGGGCATGCGCCTTGCCGGCCACTGCGTGGTGGACCTGCGCTCCTCCGACACCAATTTCTCGACCGTGGTGATCTTTGGCATCCCCAAGCTGGAGGCGTTGGCCGACACCTTGCGCGACTGCTCGTTGCGCGAACGCACCCGCCGACGGGTGACGACGCTGGTGCAGGCATGAGTCCGCGTTCCCTACAAGCGCCGGCAGCGCTGCAGGCGGGTGGTGTCGAGGCCTAAACGGCGTGAACGCTGGCTAGCGCCGTGCCAGCAACTGCCGCACCACCGGGTGTTCCACCTTGCGCTCGGTGCTGATGGCGTAGTAATGCTCTTCCACGCCTTCACAGGGGCCGAGCAGTCTGGCGTGGTGGCGCTGCATCAGGTCGTCCTGCACCGACAGCGCGGCCGGAAAAACCCCCAGCCCGCTGCCGCCAAACGTTTCAAGCAGGGCACTGTCCTCAAACTCACCGACCACCCTGGGGCGCAGCCCGTGTTGGGTTAGCCACTGATCGAGTCGTGCGCGGACGGTGGAATGGTGGGTGGGCAGCAGCACCGGCACCTTGTCCAGCGATGCCGGAAAACCCTTGCGCGCCACCGCCCACCAGTGTTGTGGTGCGTACCAGCCCATGCCGGATGTGCCCAGCGGGTGGTTGTGTACTTTCAGGTGTCGACTGAAAGGCGCAGGGTGGTCGGACAGCACCACATCGAGCCGGTGCACCGCCAGGTCAGCCAGCAGGTCGGCCATTTCACCCTCATGACACACCAGCCGCAGGTCGGGCGTGGTCAACACCGGCTGTAACAGGCGCTGTACCACCAGTTTGGGCAGGCCGTCGGCGATGCCCACCGTAAGCCGCACCGAGGCGACCTGGGTGGCGGCGCGCGCCAGATCGGGCAGCGCCTGACCCAACTGGAAGATGTGCTCTGCCTGATGCAGCACCGCCACGCCTGCTTCGGTCAGCGCCAGCCCCCGGCCGGCCGGTTTGAGCAACTGGCAGCCCAGGTCTCGCTCCAACTCCCTGACCTGCGCGCTCACGGTCTGCACCGCCATGTCCAGGCGCGCGGCGGCGCGCGACATGCCGCCCTCCTTGGCCACGACCCAGAAGTAGTACAGGTGCCGGTAGTTGAATGCCAGGCTCATATTCAGCATTTACAGGAATTAGGTTCATCAATTGTCTGCTTTTTGCCGCGCCATGAAAGCCCTATCATCGAAGGTTCCGGTGCAGAGCCCTTCCACATGGTTCAGTGCGCGCTCTGACTCAATCCGACGCAGCCGCGCTGCAAAAGGCAAATTTTGGAATTCCTGCTCGACCCCAACATCTGGATCGCATTTGCGATGCTCACCGCACTGGAAATCGTGCTGGGCATCGACAACATCATTTTCATCTCCATTCTGGTGGGCAGACTGCCCGCCCACCTGCGCGACAAGGCACGTCGGCTCGGCCTGGGGTTCGCGATGGTGTCGCGCTTGCTTCTGCTGTTCACGCTCAGTTGGGTCATGGGGCTGACCGTGGACCTGTTCAGCGTGCTGGGCAAGGGCTTCAGCGGGCGCGACCTGGTGTTACTCAGCGGCGGCTTGTTCCTGTTGTACAAGGCATCGCACGAGATCTTTGTGGAGGTGGAGGCCCGCGAGCAGGACGTACCGCCGCAAACCGACGCGCTCGCGCTCAAGGCCGCGGGCAACAAGTTGTTCTGGGTAATCATTGGCCAGATCGCGGTGATTGACATCGTGTTTTCGCTGGACTCGGTGATCACCGCGGTGGGCATGGTCGACCAGATCAGCGTAATGGTTGCCGCAGTGGTTACCTCGGTCGGCGTGATGCTGGTGGCGGCCAAGCCGATTGGCGAGTTTGTGGACCGCCACCCTTCGGTCAAGGTGCTGGCCCTGGCTTTCCTGGTGATGGTGGGCATGGCGCTGACGGCCGAGGCGCTTGACCAGCAGGTCCCCAAGGCCTACATCTACGCGGCCATGGCGTTTTCCCTGGCGGTCGAGGCGCTGAACATTCGCGCCCGTGGCAAACGGCTGGCTGCGGTCAAGGCGACATCGCCGACTGTCTGAGGGCAGCGACTGCGCAGGAAGTTGGTGCAGTTCGACGTTCGGGTCGCCAGCGGGCAACCCGGTGGCGTTCAGTCCGGTCTTGTCATCCATGGCAATGCATTCGATGGTCAACTGGAGAGCGGGCAGAGTCCGGAGTTCCGTGAGTACCAGTTCCTGGCGCAAGGCGATTCGTGCATGGACCGCAGCGCCATGTGCCACACGTCCTGGCCGCAAAGCCTTGCGCCGACCTTCTGCGCAGGCTCGTGGCATAGGGCGCCTGCGCAAATGAGACACTATCGCTTTTTGTGAATTTGACGGAGTCCACCATGATTCGAAAAGACATGCTGCGCCGCGCAGCTGCCGTTGGTGCCTTGTTGGCCAGCACACTGGCGCAGCAGGCAGCGGCTCAGTCGGGAGCGGCGCAAGCCAAAGCGGCCAGCCCGGCCAGCGCCGCTTCGGCGCCCGCCGCTGAGGATGCCGGGCCGACGGTTCGCCCAGAAATTCGGGTCTTGCTGGTCGACGCGCAGCGCATGCTGGGCGACAAGCAGTACAAAGAAGCGGCCGCCAAACTGGTCGCCGCCGAAGCGATTGCCGACAAGACACCCTATGAGTTGCACATTCTGGCGCGTCTGAAGTCGGCGCATGCCAACGCCACGGGCGACGCCGATGCGGCCGCGCAGCAGTACGAGCTGGCCAGTCAGGGGCCATGGATGAAGGATGCCGACAAGATCAACAATGTGCATGCCTTGGTCAGCCTCTACTACAACGCCAAGAACTACACCAAGGCGATCGAGTGGATCGACCGCTACAACCAGGCTGGCGGCACCGAGCCGATGATGGGCAACCTGCGTGCCCAGGCGTTCTACCTCAAGGGTGACTACGCGAATGCGGCCAGGGCCCTGGAGCTTGAGGCCGGCAAAGCGACGGCGGCTGGACAGACTCCGACCGAAGTGCAACTCAAGCTGCTGGCGGATGCGCGCCGTCGCATCAAGGACGAAACGGGCAGCACCCAGACCGTGGAGCTGCTGGTGCGTCACTATCCGAGCAAAGCCAATTGGGCTACGTTGGTTCAGAGGCTGTGGGCAAAGCCCGCGCTGGCAATCCGTCTTCATTCGGACGTGTTTCGCCTGCAACAGGCCACGGGCGGGCTCGGCGAGTCCAGTGATTTCACCGAGTTCGCCGAGATCGCGCTTCAGGCCGGGTCGGCCGGCGAAGCGCTCAAAGTGATGGAGCAAGGTTACGCCGCTGGCGTGCTCGGCACGGGGGACAAGCCCGGCGAGCAACAACGCCTCAAGGACAAGTTGACGCGGATGGTAACGGAGGACCGCAACACGCTGGAGAAGGACCTGGTCAGCGCCAGGAAGGCGGCGGATGGAACGGCCATGTTCAACTATGGTTTCAACATGGTTCACCTGGGGCTGGCCGAGCGCGGCGTCACGCAGATGGAGCAGGCGCTGGCCAAGGGCATTGCCCGCCACGGCGACTCCGCCAAGCTGCGCCTGGTTGCCGTCTACGCGCAGTTGGGCCAGCGCGACAAGGCCAAGCAACTGCTGAGCACTTTATCGGGCAAAGCCGATCCAATTGGTCTGGATGACACCGTGCGCTACTGGGCCCTGTGGTTGAACCAGTCGTCGGCCAACTAACTCATCAGGGAGATACGTTCCATGCTCAAAATCACCGCCTTCGTACTGCTCAGCGCGCTGGCCTCGCTCGGTCATGCAAACGAGCCCAAAGACGCCTTGGCGGCGTTCCATGCCGCGCTGGCCGCGGGTGACCAAGCCAAAGCCGCCGAGTTGCTGGCGCCGGATGTGACGATTTACGAATCCGGCCACGTTGAACGCTCCCGGGCTGAATACGTTAGCCACCACTTGCCGGGAGACATCAGTTTTGCCAAGACCTCGACTCGCAACGTCTTGCGCCAGGGCGAGCGCCGCGACGGCAATCTGGCCGTGATCTGGGCCGAGACCGATACCAAGGCCGTGCTCAAGGGCAAAGACGTGCGTATCCTGGGCACCGAGACTGCGTTGCTGCAAAAGACCGGCGACACCTGGTCGGTCATCCACGTGCATTGGTCATCGCGCAAACCGCAGTAGTCGAAGCGCCCGAACCCTGCGCTGTTGGGCGGCGCGGCATGGTGGCGCGACCGCCCCTCACTTGCCCTCATGCGCCTCGTCGGGGCGCCTCAGTACAAGCCGCGCACACGCACTTGTAGCCGAGCCAGGCCGAGCAGGGCGTCGGTATTGGGCGTGGCCACGCCGGTCAAGGTGCCCAGCTCGTTTACCACGGTCACCAAAGCATCCAGCTCCACCGCTTTGCCGGCCTCGACATCTTGCAGCATGGAGGTCTTGAAGGCACCCAGTTTGAGCGTAACGGCGTGGCGGTCCTGCGGTTGCTGGTCGATCGGAATCCCCAGCCGCGCACCGATCTCCTTGGCCTCCAGCATGACGCGGGAGACAAACGCGCGGACCAGATCGTCGCCCAGAATCAGGTCGGTGGTGGCGCCGGTGAGGGCGCTGATCGGGTTCATGGTCATGTTGCCCCACAGCTTGTACCAAATGTCGCGCTGAATCTGCTGGGAGGCGGTGGTTTCGAAACCGGCCCGGTTCAGCAGTGCGGCGAGTTGCATGACGCGCTCGGTCAGTTCACCGCAGGGCTCGCCGATGATCAGCTTGTTGCCAAAATGGTGGTGCACAAAGCCTGGTAGCTTGAGCGAACAACTGGCGTGCACCACGCAGCCGATGACCCGCTGCGTAGGCAACGCGGCCGCAATCTCCCCCGTCGCATCCACGGCGCACAGGCGGGCGCCCTGAAACTGGCCGCCGAAGCCTTGCAGGAACCACCAGGGCACGCCGTTCATGGCGGTCAGCACCACGGTGTGCGGGCCGATCAGGGGGGCGATGTGTCGCGCCACTTCCAGCATGGCAGGGGCCTTGACGGCCACCACCACCAGATCCTGCACCCCCAGCTCGGCAGGGTTGGCACTGACCTGCACGCTTACCGTGGCTTCCACATGGCCATGCTCGGTGCGCAGGCCGTGGCGCTTCAGGGCATCCAGCGTGGCGCCGCGGGCCACCACACTGACGTGACAGCCCGCGCCAGCCAGCCGCGTGCCAATCCAGCCGCCGATGGCGCCCGCGCCGTAGACGCACACGCGAGGGAATACTTGTTCAATCATTGATGTCTCCAGTCAACAGGACCCGCTGCCCCCGTATTATTCGTCGCATGGCCAAGGAAAAAACAAACTACTGCTGCTCGGAGTGTGGCGGTGTCACGCCCAAGTGGCTGGGCAAGTGCCCGCACTGCGATGCCTGGAACACCCTGATCGAGTCGGTGGTCGAGAGCGCCGCGCCGGCGCGCAACCGGTTTGCCTCCCTGGCCAAGACCGCCGTGGTGGCAACCTTGGGCGATATTGAGGCAACCGACCTGGACCGCACGCCCACCGGGCACGAAGAGCTGGACCGGGTGCTGGGGGGCGGCATGGTGGAAGGCGGCGTGGTGCTGATCGGGGGCGACCCCGGCATCGGCAAATCCACCTTGCTACTGCAAGCTCTGGATTCCTTGCAGCGCAGTGGCCGCAGCACCTTGTATGTGACCGGCGAGGAGAGCGGGGCGCAAATTGCCCTGCGCTCGCGCCGCCTGGGGCTGGGGCACTCCCAGGTCAAGGTGCTGGCCGAAATTCAACTGGACAAGATCCTGGCGACGCTGGAGGCAACCAAGCCCGACATCGCAGTGATCGACTCGATTCAAACCGTCTATTCCGAGCAGCTCACGTCCGCACCCGGCTCGGTGGCGCAGGTGCGCGAATGCGCGGCCCACCTGACCCGCGCCGCCAAGGCCAGCGGCGTCAGCATGGTGCTGGTCGGGCATGTCACCAAGGATGGTTCACTGGCCGGACCACGCGTGTTGGAGCACATGGTCGACACGGTGCTCTACTTTGAAGGTGACACGCACAGCAGCTTCAGGCTGGTGCGCGCCATCAAGAACCGATTTGGCGCGGTCAACGAGATCGGTGTATTCGCCATGACCGAGAAAGGGCTCAAAGGCGTGTCCAACCCGAGCGCCATCTTTTTGAGTCAGCATGCCGAGCCGGTGCCTGGCAGTTGTGTCATGGTCACCCTTGAAGGCACGCGCCCGATGCTGGTCGAGATACAGGCTCTGGTCGACAGTGGCGGACCCAGCCCCCGGCGTTTGAGCGTGGGGCTGGACAAGGACCGCTTGGCGATGTTGCTGGCGGTGTTGCACCGCCACGCTGGCGTGGCCTGCATGGACCAGGATGTGTTTGTCAACGCCGTGGGAGGGGTGCGCATCAGCGAGCCGGCGGCCGATCTGGCGGTGATGCTGGCCATTACCTCCAGTCTGCGCGGCAAGCCGCTGCCCAAGGGTTTTCTGGCCTTCGGCGAAGTCGGCCTGGCGGGCGAGGTGCGGCCGGCGCCGCGCGGACAGGAGCGCCTCAAGGAAGCCGCCAAGCTGGGTTTCAGCGTGGCGGTGGTGCCGATGGCCAACGCGCCCAAGAAACCGATCGAGGGTTTGACCATCCACGCCGTGGGGCGAGTTGAGCAGGCCATGGAAGTGGTGCGCTCCTTGTCGTGAGGTTTGCAGCATGATCTACGTGCCGATTCCGATTGACCGCATTGAATTCGGCAAGCCCTTGCCGGTAAATGTGTGGGACCCGAAGGGCAACCTGCTGCTGCGCAAGGGGCAGTCGATCCGCTCGGAGCAGCATCGCGAGGCGCTGCAGGCGCATCAGGCCTGTGCTACCGAGACTGACTACAAAGCCTGGCAACGCAGTTATGACCGCCTGGTCTACACGCTGCTGCGCGATGGCGCGAGCGTGGCGCAAATTGCCGAGGTCAGCATGCCGGACGCCATTGCGGATGCCGACTACGCCGCCAGCCATGATATTCATGGGGACTGGTTGGATGTGCAAGAGGTGTTGGGGGTGATGTTGTCGCAGGGCGCAGCGGCCACGCATCCGCTGGAGCGCATCGACGCCGTGGCCCGGCGGGCCATGCAATTGCTGGACGCCGATACCGATGACAGCCTGTTTACCCTGTTTCAGGCGCTGAATGAAGTGTCCTTGGGCTACTGTGCCACGCATGGGTTGCTGTCGGCGGTATTGTGTGAGCTGACGGCACGTCGGCTGCAGGTACCCGACTTTGTTCGCCCGGTGTTGTTTCTGTCGGCGCTGACCATGAACATTGGCATGGCCAGGGAGCAGGACAAGCTGGCCCGTCAAAGCGCCCCGCCCAGCACTGCGCAACGCCAGGTGATTCGGGACCATGCCCAGGCCGGCGCCGTGATGCTGCGCGACTTCGGTGTGGCCAACGAGGACTGGCTTGACCTGGTTGGCATGCATCACGAATACGCTGAAACGCTGGGGCTACCCAGAAATCTGGAGTGCCGCCGTATTCTGCGGGCCGCTGACGGCTTTGTCGCCAAGATCGCTGCGCGTGCGACGCGCCTTGGGTTGTCCGCGTTGGGCGCGGCCAAGGCGGTTTTGGTGAGCGCCACTGGGCTCGAAGCCCGTGTTGGCTCGGCACTGGCGACCGCTGTGAGTTTCTATCCGCCTGGAACTTATGTGGCCTTGGCCAATGGCGAGATGGCCGTGTCGGCACAGCGTGGCGCGGCGGCGAATACGCCGATTGTGGTCAGCGCCATGCACGCGGACGGCATGCCCTTGGGGCACTACGTGCTGCGCGACACCAGCCAGAGCGAATTTGCGATCCGCTCGCCGGTCAGCCCGCAGCGGATCAGGTTGAAGATCAGCGCGCAGCAGGTTCGCAAAGCGCTGGGTAAGCCTTCACCGAATGTGCTGACGCCCGCAGGCTAGACCATTGCCACCGCCCGCAGGTTGGCGCGACGGCGGTTGGCTCAGTGCTGGGCCGGCCCGGGTCCGCGACCCGCGATATGGCGGAAGGTGATGCGACCCTTGCTTAGATCGTAGGGCGACAACTCAAGTGACACCTTGTCGCCGGCCAGGATCCGGATGTGGTGCTTGCGCATCTTGCCGCCGGTGTAGGCCACCAACTGGTGGCCGTTGTCCAAGGTGACGCGAAAGCGCGAGTCGGGCAACACATCGGTGACCATTCCGCTCATCTCAATCAGTTCTTCTTTGGCCATGGCCTCTACTCCGGTTGGGTTTTCAAAATGATAGGTGGATACTCTTTTGGGCGACTGAGCTTCAGCTTTGTCTTCAACTGCTTAGGAAGCACGGCTGTGCACCCAGCTCAAGCCCTGTTCGGTGGCATAGCTGGCGGCCGAGGTGTTGCAGCAAAACAGCGGCGTGAAACGCATCACCCGGTCATGGGTGCCGCTGCCGCGGCCTGAGCGAATGGAAACCGATGCGGCGTAGCGGCCATCATCGAGTCGTTTGGTGAGCGGTGAGACAAGGTACTTGCCTACGGCGACGTTATTGTTCATGGTAGTGATCGACAAAGCGCCACGACCCTCGGTCTGGCGCGGAAATTAAAGGAGAAAACAGTCTGCAAAACAGACTGACTGTGTTCGGTTCGGAGTGCCGCGAGTCCCTGGGCGGGACGGGCGGAACAAGTCTTGAACGACACGGTGCCAACGGATGCCGGCAGGGGTGCCAGGTGCCTAGACAACAGTCCTGGCGCGTGAGCGGCGCCGTGGACACACTGTTCAATCCGGAGGTTAAGAGTGCTGGGCTTGTGGGGCAAGCCAGAAAAACTGCGCTGCTAAGGCGTTTAACTAAACCGAATTGCGATTGTACCCTGTTGTGCCGAGGTCTGGGTTTGATGAACGCAGTGTGTCGGAGTAAAGTGACTTCTTTGTTGGGGCATGCATGGAATACAAGGACTACTACAAGGTCATGGGCCTGGAGCGAACCGCCACGCAGGACGACATCAAGCGCGCCTACCGCAAGTTGGCGCGCAAGTACCACCCCGATGTCAGCAAGGAGTCCCAGGCGGAAATGCGCTTCAAGGAGCTCGGCGAGGCCTATGAGGTGCTCAAGGACCCCGAGAAGCGTGCCGCCTACGATCAACTCGGCGCCAACTGGCAAGGTGGGCAGGAGTTCCGTCCGCCGCCGGACTGGAACGCCGGATTTGAGTCGGCCGGACGAGGTTTTGACGAACGCGAGGCGGCCCAATACAGTGACTTCTTTGAATCGCTGTTTCGTCGCAATCACGGTCCGGCACGAACGGGGCGTGGTGGTGCCGGGTTTGACATGCCGGGCGAAGACCATCACGCCAGGATTCAGATCGACTTGGAAGAGGCCTACCACGGTGGGCCGCGTCGGGTTACCTTGCGGATGCCACAGGTCGACCAGCACGGCCACGTGGTGTTGCGCGAGCATCAGATCGACTTCGTCATCCCCAAGGGCGTGCGCGCCGGGCAACGCATCCGTTTGGCCGGGCAGGGTGGTCCAGGCATTGGCCAAGGCGCGGCCGGTGACCTGTATCTGGAGGTTGATTTCCGACCGCACGCGCGCTACCGCGTCGACCAACACGACGTCTACCTCGACTTGCCGGTGGCCCCTTGGGAGGCTGCGCTGGGGGCACAAATCGAAGTGCCCACGCCCAGTGGTCCGGTGGAGCTGACGATTCCACCGGGCTCGGTGCAGGGGCGCAAGCTGCGACTCAAGGGCCGCGGCATTCCGTCTGCTCCGCCTGGCGACTTCTACTTCGTGCTGCAGATCGCGTTGCCGCTGGCGGATACCGAGGCCTCACAGGCCTTCTACCGCGGCATGGCCAGCCAGTTCAAGTCCTTCAATCCGCGTGCCAACCTGGGAGCGTCCACATGAGCAAGAGCGAACGCACACCATCGGGTGGCAGTTCGACCGGCGCGCCGCTGATCGAGCTCACCCTGATCGAAATCGGCCGCGCCTGCGCGGTGGAGACCACCTTTGTGGTCGAGCTGGTGCACGAAGGCATCATCGCCCCCCATGCTGGTCGAGATCCCGAGGATTGGCGGTTTCCCGCCACGCAATTGCGCTATGTCTCGGTGGCGGCGCGACTGCAGCGCGAACTGGGCGTCAACCTGGCCGGTGCGGCGCTGGTGCTGCAATTGCTCGACGAAGTCGAAACGCTACGCGCGCAGATCGCGGCGAACCCTGCCGATACAGGCGACGACCGAACTTGATCGCTTCAAACCAGGCCAGGCCGACCAGGCCCAAAGCCAGCGCCGCCAGCAGCTCGGGCAAGGGCAGGACCCCAAAACGAAACAGATGCGCCAACCACGGCAGGTAGAGCACCAGACCCAAGAACCCAAGCGTCACCCCGGTCACGATCCATAACATGCGGTTGGGTAGGCGCGGCGATGCCAGCAGGGCGCCGGGTCAGGGCGTGGTTCGCGCATGGGGCCTCCTGTGACCAGTGAATACGCACACGTTGCTATCAATTGGATAGCGTTTGGCGTGTCGTCGATGCCGCAATCAGTCCACTTGCCAGTCCGCTTGTGATACGTTGGCTTGGCCACGATCAACTTCCAGCTTGAAGACGGTCTGGACACGAACTGTCGCAAAGTCTAGTTGCGGACCACGCCGTCGCCCGTGACATTTGTCAAGCCCCTGTGGCTCGTGTGCGGCAAGCGCCCTGCGCGCGCCGGCTTCGACCACGCACCGAGAAGCTTGGGCCTTTGGATTGAGAAATGTCAAACCCCTTGGGTAGAGCCAGTCCAGAATGAATCGCGGTGCATGTGACGCGTCCAGAGTCAGGTCGCAAGCCCCGATTCACATCCCGTTGCCTGATGACCGCTCCCTTGCTGCTTGCCTACATCTGTGCCGCGCTGTTGCTTCAGCTTGCACTGGGGCTCGGTTTCGTGCTGTGGCGCAGGCACGCAACGGTCGTACCCGGGACCGATGGCTTGCACGCGCAGCCGGTCGCGGCCGGAGCATGGCCCGGCTGGCGCGAGTTCCGCGTGATTCGCCGCGAGTACGAGGACACTTCGCGGACCCAGTGCTCGTTTTACCTCGCGGCGATGGACGGCGCGCCCTTGCCCACCTTCCAACCGGGCCAGTTCCTGTCGTTCGCCTTGGAAGTCGCCGACGCCGCTGAGCCTGGCGGACGGCGTTCGATCATTCGCTGCTACTCGCTTTCGGATCGGCCTGATCCCAAGCACTACCGCGTGACGATCAAGCGCGTGCCTGCTCCGCTCGAACGCCCTGGTGTTGCGCCGGGCTTGTCGTCGGGCTACTTCCACGATGCTGTCAAGGAGGGGGCTGTCTTGAAAGTCAAGGCGCCAGCGGGTCATTTCCACCTTGATCGACAGTCGATGGTGCCGGTGGTCTTGATTGGTGGCGGCATCGGAATCACGCCCGTGATGAGCATGTTGAGATGGTGTCTGGCCGAACAGCCGCAACGCACCGTTCACCTGTACTACGGGCTTCGGAACAGCAAAGAACACGCTTTCAAACAGCAGCTTGAGCAGTTGGCGGCGAAGCATGCGCGCTTTCATCTCGACGTGGTCTATAGCCGCCCCGACCCGAACGACGCTGCCGGGCGGGACTACCAGCATGCGGGCCACGTCGATCTGGACCTGTTGCGGCGCAGCCTGCCGCATGGTCGGCATCAATTTTACGTATGTGGGCCGGCGCCTATGATGGAAAACCTGGTGCCAGCGCTGGCGCAGTGGGGCGTGGCCATGGAGGACATTCACTTCGAGGCGTTCGGTCCCGCGTCGGTCCGCTTGCCGGGTGTTGCGCCAGCGCCGGCAGCCGCCGCCGCGGTCTCAGCCGTTGGCGTGCACTTTCGCCGTTCAGGACGTACTTTGGTCTGGAGCGGGCAGGATGCCAACTTGCTCGACTTCGCCGAGCGGCATGGCGTGGCGGTGAACTCCGGCTGCCGCTCGGGCGGCTGTGGCAGTTGCCAAACCAGGGTCGTGTCCGGCTCGGTTCACTATGCCAACCGGCCGGATCATGATGTCGCGGCAGGCCATTGCCTGTTGTGCGTCGGCACGCCGATATCGGCGCTTGAGCTGGAGGCGTGATCGCCATGCGGGCCAATTTGCTCAGCCGCGAAGTAACACCATTCTTGTTGGCATTCAGTGGGCTGGTGGTGGCTGCGTTGTTGAGTGACGCGGTGCTGCACGGGCTCGATGCGGTTTGGATTGGTCGCTACCTGGGCATACCGGGTTCACTGCTGATTCTGGGTTCTATAACGTATTCGTTGCGTAAGCGGCGCTTGATCCGGCTTGGTCAGACCGCACGCCTGCTGCGTTGGCATGAGTACATGGCCTGGTTGGGGTCGCTGCTGGTGCTGGTCCATGCGGGGGTGCACTTCAACGCGATCCTGGCGTGGCTCGCCACTGCCGCCATGTTGGTCAACGTGATCAGCGGCTTGACTGGCAAGTTCCTGCTGGACCGCTCGCGGCGGCGGCTGGAGGAGGCGCGACAGCGGATGCGACAGAAGGAACTGGCTGGCGAGGACATCGAAGAGCGTTTGTACCGGGACAGCCTGACTTTCGACGTGATGAAGCAGTGGCGGGTGGTGCATCTGCCCATCACGCTGGCGTTCGCCGTGCTGGCCCTTGCTCATATCGTGGCGGTGTTTCTGTTTTGGGGATGGAAGTGAGGCGCGGCTGGTTGCTGGCCGTGATAGCGGCCAATCTGGTGACGCTGGTGGCGCTGGCCTTCATCTATCCACACCTCATGATCAGTCCGGGGGCGCTGGTGGCGGGCCATGCCGACTTGGCTACCGACTGCTTCGCTTGTCATTCACCGTGGCGCGGCGCGGCCTCGGACCGTTGCACCACTTGTCACCTGTCGGCTGACATCGGCGTGCGCACGACCAAAGGCTTGCCATTGGTTCAGCGCAAGCTCAAGACCTCGTTTCACCAGGACTTGATGGAGCCCGATTGCATGGCATGCCACAGCGACCATCAGGGACCCAAACTGACTCAACGCAGTCGCAAGCCGTTCTCGCACGGCCTGCTGCGAACCGCGGTGCAGGAGCGTTGCGACAACTGCCATGTCAAGCCGGTCGACAAGCTCCATCGAAACCTTACCGCCGGTTGCGCCCAGTGTCATCGAACGCAAGCCTGGAAGCCCGCCACCTTTGAGCATGCCAAGCAGTTCATGCTGGACCGTGATCACGAGGTGAAGTGTGTGACCTGTCACGTCAACGAGGACTACCAGCGTTATACCTGTTACGGATGCCATGAACACACGCTCCAGAACGTACGCGCGGAGCATGAAGAGGAGGGCATCGCGAGCTTCGACAATTGCGTTGAATGCCATCGCAGCGCCGACGAAGAACCCCGCAAGACAGATGACCGTGACGGTCGCGAGAAGAAGTCACGCGAACGCAAGAAAGAGCACTGACTGCCGCTGTGGCTGCCTCAAGGGTGTCTCGATGGCGGACAACGACCACGACCACGACCACGACCACGCAAGCCCGCCGCGCCAGCGCACGGCCCGCCGTACCGTGCTGGCGTTGTGGCTGCCGTGGTCAGCGCGGCTTGGCCAGCATCTTCTCGCCGTGGCGTTCGCTTGCTCGCTATTTGACGCGTTCCCCAATCTCGATGGCAATGGTCGAGTTTCCAAGCGCCGTTGGCGGGGCCTGCCCGGAAAAGTCGCCAGGCTGGGGAAGTGCATTGCCGCTCTTGCTGACTCGTGCGCTGACGATGACTTGTGTGGCCTCGGACAACTTGTTTTGCGGCGACATCGCCAGGCTGTCATCAAGCGTGAACTTGAGCGGCAGATCTCTGACCTGCTTGCGCAGGACCGCCAAGGGCGCACGCTCACCTTGTGCCGCGCGCGCGAAAATGAACACGGTGTCCTGCGGGTCCGTCAATTTGGCGACGGACGCTGCCAGTGAGACGGTGCCGCCGACGGTGGCGTTCGACACAGGCGTTGGGCTCGGCGCTGGAGCGGGGCTGGCGGCTGGCAAACCGGCCAAGGTGCGCGCCTCGACCAGAGCCCCTTGCACCTGCACCACCAGCGCATCGTCGAGCGGGCCGATCGTCCTCATTTGCTCCCAATGCTTGACCGCCGCGGCATAGTCTTTGCGAGCAAACGCGGCGGTGCCGGCCAAGGACAGCGCCTTGAGGTTGCGCGGATCGAGTTTGAGCGCCCGCTGCACTTGCTGCATCGGCTCACCTTCCAGCGAGCGATTGGCCTTCATGGCCAAGGCGTCCGCGTAGTCGGCAATCAAGCTTGCGTCGTCGGTGCGCAGTGCCAACCCCCGCTCGAAGGCGGTCACCGCGTCGGCGTGGCGCCCCAATACCGAATACGAACGCGCCAGCATCGCCCAGCCGTCCACGTCATTGGGTCGGCCTTGCATCTTCGCCGCCAGCCGCTCTGTCACGGTTGCAATCTGGACCGAATCGGTGTCATGCGGCGCCGCGTTTTGAGGCGACTTTGCGCCCACTGTTGGTGATGCGCTCGGGCGAGTCGCGGTCGCGGCGCCGGGGCCGGGGCCGGACGAAGTCCTCCACCAGTACGCCGCGCCCACAATCAGCAGGACCACCACGACGGGCGTCGCCCACAGCAGCAATGAACCCTCGGCGGGCGGGGCCTTGGGCGCGGCCAGTTCTTGTCGAGCGTTGGTCAGTGTCTTGGGCATGAGAAGATTTCAGGGGATGTTGGCGGTAGGTCGGCCAGGGTCAAGGGCCGTATCTTGCCCTGAAATCGTAGACCACCCCGCTCGATGATTCAATCCGACCGGTTGAATGTGGCGCCGATTGTTCGCGGGACCACCCCGATTCGACCGTCAGTTGGGTCAGCCCTGCCAAAATGCGACGATGCAATTTCAGAAAATATTGATTCCAGTCGGCAGTGTGGTGTTGGTGGTGGCGGCCTACCGTGGCTACGGATGGGCGGGCGTGGCGGTGGCGGGCGGCGCTTTGGTGATGTGGCTGCTGCTGCATTTCACCCGCATGATGCAGGTCCTAAAGCGCGCGTCCAACCGGCCGATCGGGTTTGTCGACAGCGCGGTGATGCTCAACGCCAAGCTCCGGTCCGGCGTGACCTTGTTGCACGTGGTGGCCATGACCCGGTCGCTGGGCGAGCTCACGAGTTCGAAGGACAGCCAGCCTGAGTGCTACCGCTGGACCGATGGCAGCCAGTCATGGGTGGACTGCGAGTTCCACGCTGGTAAGCTCAGGAAGTGGGCCATGGTACGCCCGGCCGCGACGACAGCGGATGCCGAGGCGCCTACCGATGCGACCGCTGCCCCCAGTGCCCCGTAAAATCAGAGTTTTACCACCCCGACCGGCGACCCTTGCGCCAGGGTCTGTAGCCCACCAGGAAACGCACCATGAGCCCAATTCCTCCTTCAATGTCAGACCGCGATGGAAAAATCTGGATGGATGGCCAGATGGTCGACTGGCGCGACGCCAAGATCCACGTGCTGAGTCATACCTTGCACTACGGCTGTGGCGCATTTGAAGGCGTGCGGGCTTACAAGGGGGTGGGCGGCACGGCTATTTTTCGGCTGGAGGAGCACACCGAGCGGCTCTTCAACAGCGCCAAGATCCTGCGCATGAAGATCCCCTTCACCAAGGATGAAGTCAACGAAGCGCAAAAAGCGGTGATCCGCGAGAACAAACTTGAATCCGGCTACCTGCGTCCGTTGACCTGGATTGGTGACAAGAAGCTCGGTGTCAGCCCCAAGGGCAACACCATTCACCTGATGGTGGCGGCCTGGCCTTGGGGCGCCTATCTGGGTGAAGAAGGCATGAAGCGCGGCATTCGCGTCAAGATCTCCAGCTACA
>JAUXWC010000140.1 GCA_030685025.1 Rhodoferax sp. | reverse complement strand
GACTGAAATCGGTGACCTCGGTCAGCGCCAGGACCGCGTGGCGGTAGGCATCGGCGGGCATGTGGTTGATCAGGTTGACCACACCGTTTTCCAGACCGCCGGTGTCGAAGCGGTACATCACATGGAGTACCAGGGGACGGTCGTCAGATGCCACGGCGGTCGTTCTTGTGGCTGTCATTGCGGGCTTGACCCGCAATCCATGAACACGGGTCAAACCCGTCATGCCAACGCGCCAGGCTCATCATTCACAAACGCCAAAGCCGGTAACCCGCCGCTCGAATGGTGTTGGCGTCGAAGGCCGCCTTGACATCAATGAAAGCGCCCCCTTTGACCAGCTTCTTGCCAAAGTCTTCCATGGACAGCGTGGCGAACTCCTTGTGCGCGACGGCGGCGACGATGGCGTCGGCGCGCGGCAGCTCGTCCCACGGCAGCAAAGGTACGCCGTACTCGTGCACCGCTTCATCCGACTTGGCCTGTGGATCGGTGACGAACACCTCGACGCCATAGGACTTGAGCTCGTTGATGATGTCGATCACCTTGGAGTTGCGCAAGTCGCCACAGTTTTCCTTGAAGGTCAGCCCCAACACGTTGACCTTGGCGCCCTTGATATAGCTGCCCGCAGCGATCATGTTCTTGATGGTCTGCTCGGCAATGAACTTGCCCATGCCGTCGTTGATGCGCCGGCCGGCCAGAATCACTTGGGGGTTGTAACCCAGCATTTCGGCCTTGTGCGTCAGGTAGTAGGGATCGACACCAATGCAGTGGCCGCCGACCAGACCCGGCTTGAAGCGCAAGAAGTTCCACTTGGTGCCAGCGGCTTCCAGCACCTCGCTGGTGTCGATGCCGAGCTTGTCGAAGATGATGGACAACTCGTTCATCAAGGCGATGTTGAGGTCTCGCTGGGTGTTCTCGATCACTTTGGCGGCTTCGGCCGCTTTGATGCTCGACGCGCGGTGTACGCCCGGCAGGATGATGGTCTCGTACAGCTTGGCCACTTTCTCCAGCGTCTCGGGGCTGTCGCCCGAAACGATCTTGAGGATCTTGGTCAGCGTGTGTTCTTTGTCGCCGGGGTTGATGCGCTCGGGTGAGTAGCCGACGAAGAAATCCTGCTTCCATTTGAAGCCGGATTCGCGCTCCAGCACGGGGATGCACACCTCTTCAGTGGCACCGGGGTAGACGGTCGATTCGAACACCACCACGGCGCCCTTTTTCATGTGGCGCCCGACACTGGTGCTGGAGCCGATCAGGGGACGGAAATCGGGGATGTGGGCGCCGTCCACCGGCGTAGGCACGGCCACGACGATCATGTCGGCCTCGGCCAGCATCGCCGGGTCCGCGGTGTAGACCGCATGCGGTGAGGCCCGCATCTCGTCGTCGGAGAGTTCCCGCGATGGGTCGACGCCACGCTGGCAGGACTCGACCTTGTTCAGCGCGATGTCGAACCCGATGGTGCGAAAGTGCTTGCCAAACTCGACCACCAGGGGCAGGCCCACATAGCCCAATCCAATAACCGCTACCACGCTCATCTCAATACCTCCAAAATATTTCTCATTGAAATCAGTTGGGGACAACCCATCACCGGCCTTGCCGGGTCTGCGCCAACAGTGCCTCGATGGCTGGCAGGTTGTCCGACAGGAACGACTGCAGCAGCGCCTCGGATCCGTGGACCTGGTCCTTTGTGGTGTACACGATGATGACAGCACTGTCGTCACCACGCCCGGTCAATCTGAACCAGGCACTATAAGCTTTGGCAAGGTAATCGCTGGCTGTAATAGTGCCGTTGATCCAGTAAATTTGCCACACCACGAGCCGCTCAGCCGTGGCGCCGCCCGCCAATGACGCGCCACGCAACTCGGCGGTTCGAACTGCCAGTGGCTCGGTCCCGGCCTGAATCTCCCGGCTACCGCTGGCGACCTGGTTCCAGTTGGGGTCCTTGGAGCGCACCAACACGTTGTCGGAGCTGATCAGCTTGCGCTGGTAGTCCTGGTTGCGGTAGTAGCCCAGGTACAGGCCCACAGCCTTGCCGTCACGGCTGCGATACGTTCCCTGCGCGCTGGCGGAGGGGTCATTGAACGCTGGCTCAAAGGCCGCCACGGGCGCAGCCGTCAGGCGCCAGTCGATGGCCAGCGCGCTGGGCGCGACCAGCGCGCTGGGGGCTGTCGCCGACCGGGCGTTGTCCAGCATCCACACCGCGCCGTGTGGTGCCGCCACCAGCGCCAGCAGAGCGACCACCAGTGCGAATGGCCAGGTGGCCTTGGTCGCGCCGACCACCGCCCGAGCTGGCGCGGCTTCAACCTGAGCAGAGCCCGGCTTGGGTTCAGGCTCGCTCCAGCGCGCGCCAATCATGAACATCAGCATGATGACCACGCCAAAAAAGGCCCAGCCATAAATCAGGTGGTCAGCCCCGACCGCGAGCTTGTTGCCCGACAGGTGCCCCAACATCACGATGATGTAGGCACGAAGCCAGTTGGCCACGATCGGCACCAGCAGCGAGACCAGCACGAAGGTGAGGCGCCGCCGGGTCGACTGGTAGTTGAGGTAAGCGAAGAGGGTGCCCACGGTCACGGACGCGATCAGGTAGCGAATGCCACTGCAAGCCTCGACCACCGACCAATTGCCCGATGGAATGACAAATTGCAGCCCCTCGCGAAACACCGGAATGCCGGACAGGCGCAAGGCCAGCACGGTGAAATCGGCGGTCCAGGCCATCATCTGGGGCATCATGAACTCACCCAAGGGCACGGCAAAAAACAGGAACAACAGGGCGAACAAGATGCAACGTGCCACCGCCAGACCCAGCAGCGCCGGCACCGTCAACACCAGCAAGGTGACCAGGGCCAGTTGCGTCAGTGCATTCACCCCGGCCAGGTCGCCCAGCAGCCATACGAACGCGGCGCCGGCCATCGGAAGCAGCACCCAGCTTGCGGCCTGTGGCGTCAGCAAGGCCAACTGGGCACGTTTGCGCCAGATCAGCCAGGCCACCAGTGGCGGCACCACAAAGGCATGGGTGAAGGTCTCCGAGCGGTACCAGATGGTGACCATCGCCAATGCCGTCTCCCGGTACAACAACAGGATCGCGACGATCACGCCGATCACCTGGGGGATGGCGTTTCGCCACGCGGCGGCACGTGCCGGCGCCGCCGCTTGCGAATCAGGCGAGACAGGAGTCGCAATGGATTGCGCGGGTAAGGTCATGATCAAGCCTCGGTTGCCGCAGCGGGCGCAACGACCGGCAGAAAGCGGTCGATACGCGACAGGTGGGCGTGCCAACTGTAACTGGTCAACACCCGCTGGCGCCCGGCAGCGCCGATCAAGTTGGCCTCGCGAGGAGTCTCCAGCAGGCGCGTGACCGCATCCACATAGTCGGACACGGACTCTGCACCAATGAGCTCACGCCCATCCAGCGCGTCGATCGCGGCGACGCAGCACCGCGCGGCCACCACCGGCCTGGCCATCGCCATGGCCTCCAGGATCTTGTTCTGAATGCCACGCGCCACACGCAACGGCGCCACCACCACGCTGGCGTGCTGGAGGTAGGGGCGAACGTCCGGCACCGTGCCGGTCACCACCACCGAACTGTCCGCGAGCGCCTGGACCGACGCAGGCGGGCTGCGCCCGACAATGTAGAAGCGCAGTTGCGGCCAGCGACGGCGCAAGGTGGGCCAGATGTCGCTGACAAACCAGGTCACGGCGTCGATGTTGGGCCAGTAGTCCATGGCGCCGGTGAACACAATCGGTATTTCGGGGGCCTCTGCACCAGCACTGGCCGGCGCGGACTGGAACGGCGAGCGCCGATCCGGATCGGGGGAAAAGAACTCGGCATCGACGCCATTGCTGATGGTGTCGACTTTGGCCGCGCACTCTGGGGCCAGTTGGCCAAACAACGCGGATTCCTTCTCCGTTACAAAGAACGAGCGCGTGGCCTGCATCGCTACCAGGCGCTCGTAGGCCAGCAGGCACTTGCCCTCACGGCCGTACAGCCAGGACATCGGCCAACGGTGATTGCCGGCGTATTCGGACCACTTGGCGGAATCCACATCCACAAAATCAACCAGCATGGGAAGCTGTGGCAGGCGCTGCGCATACTGCGCCATGGCGGAAGAGAACACCACCACGGCGTCGATCACGTGGCGGGACACCAACTGGTCAACCCACTGGGCCATGCCCGCATCACGGTAGTAGCGCAGCGTCAGGGCCTGGGAACCCAGCAAGGCCAAGGCACTGCGCAGTTTGGCTTGTCGCGAATGGAGCCTGGCGACGTGCAGCTCGGCACACAGGGCGCGCACGGTCGGCACATGCACCTCATCCTGCGGATCGTCGACGAAGGTTCCCAGAAACACCTGGTGCCGCGCCGCCAGGTGTTTGAGCAAGTGGTAGGAGCGGACCTTGTCGCCCTTGTTGGGCGGATAGGGCAGGCGGTGAACCAAGTAGAGAAGATTCGCCATATTGCCGCTCAGCCGAGATTTCGCACGATGAAGGGGCCGAGCCAATTGGCCAGCCAGATCGGCATGCGCCGCCAGGTCTCGATCAACAACTTGTACTTGGCATTGGACGGATTGTTCTGCGGGATGGCGTCGCGCCGGTACAGGCAGTACTCGTAGTGCAGGGGTCGAGGCTCAAACCCCCAGTTCTTCTTGAATGCGTAAGAACCAGTGCCCTGCTTGCTGCGTCCGTAGTCAAACACCTTGAGGCCACGCACGCAGGCGCGACGCATCAACTCCCAGTACTTGAAGTCATTGGCGGCCAGCTCGCGTGCACGTTCGTCGTCACCCGCGTAGTAGGGAAGGATTTCGTCCCGAAAGTAGAAACTCATCACGCTGCTGAGCAGGCGACCATCCGGGGCGGTCACGGTCAATACCTCGCAGTCGGCGCCAAACTCATCCATTAATGCCTGGAAATAGCGCTTGGGCATCGCCGGCGTGCCGTGGCGATGGACATTGTCCGCATAGAGCGGGAAGAAGCGCTCGGCATTGGCGTCGATCGTTCCGGTCAATCCGTTCTTGATGCCCTTGCGTACCATGGCGCGCTGCTTGCGAGGAATCGCCAGCATGTTGGCCTCCTCGTCCGCGAGGATCTCTTTGCGAAACGTGACGTACAGGTCCTGAGTTGGCCAGTCCGGGCGCTGGGCGTCGATGTGGCGCAACTCCAGATGCGCCACGCCCAACTGCTGCGCCAGTCTTTGTGCCTCGGCGACCAAGACCGCTGCAAGCTCGGGACGGCTGGCTGCCACGCCGCCGTACACGGCAAAGGGCAGCCCCGTCAGTGCGTTGCCGAACAGCCAACTGTTGACGTGACCGAGCGGCAACACCCCCTGGATGTGACCCTGCTCTTCAACATACAGAAAGTAGGTGTCATGCCGGTACACCTCACGCAGGATTCGCTGCCAACCGGCACGGTGGAAGAAGGTGGCCTGCGCACTGGCGAGCACGAATTCATCCCAGCGTCGGGCTGTCTCGTGATCGTGAGGCTGGAGTTGGTGAACGCTCAACAAGTTGGGTTCAGGCCACTGCCGTCCGCGCTTGAGTCGATGCCAGTTCCGGGCGCAGAAAAACCTGGTCCATGCGGCCCCACTTGAAGTCATCGAGTAACCGGCCCAGCCGGACCTCGACGCGGTCAATGTTGACGTAGTGCCGAAAGCGGGTCTTGGCGCCGATGCCCTCCACCCGGGGTTGGTCGACGTCGATCTCCCAGGGATGAAAATAGAAGATAGCGGCCTGACCGTCACCGTGATTGACCCGCTTGAGCATCCAGCGCGACAAGGCATAGGGCAACAAGCGGAAG
>JAUXWC010000132.1 GCA_030685025.1 Rhodoferax sp. | reverse complement strand
GGCCTGCGCCGCTACAACTTGTGCCTGTGTCACCAACTCCATATCAATTCGACGTGGTCTTGCCATGGGAATACTCCTGGGAACATTTGACTCCCGGAGTGTCCCACAATTAGAATCATCTTGAAAGCTAGTTAGAATTAGCAGGGCCGGGATGTCACGCCCCAACTGGCAGCCGCCGGCCACGGGACCCCACAGTGGCTGTAGTCGTTCTTGCCAGCGCTGCACCGACGCATCGGGAGCCCGCCCGTGCTCGCAATACAGGAGCTTTCCCGTGGGTGCCAGCACGCGCCGCATCTCCAGCAGTGCCGCATGCGGATTGGGTATGGTGCACAGCGTGTAGGTGATCAGCACGGTGTCAAAGCTGGCGTTGGGCAAAGGAATTTTTTCCGCTGACAGGCCCACCAACTCCACTTTCAGGCCTGACTGCGCAATGCGCTCCCGCGCCAGCGGGTGGAGCTGCAGCGCAGGGTCCAGGCCGGTGATGTGGGTGACGCGGCTTTGGTCGTAGTAGCGCATGTTCAGCCCGGTGCCAATGCCGACCTCCAGCACACGCCCCTGCGCGCGTGGCACCACCAACTGGCGCATGCGCCCCACCATGGGCATGCCGCAGGCATAGTCCAAAGCCCTGGGCAGGATGTGGCGTTCGTACCAGTTGGGGTGCATGCCTGGATGTTAGACCAACCCGCAGCGCTCACCTGATCTTCACAGCATGCTATGTAACTGATAGCAATCAAATCAACGCCGGGTCGCCTCGGAGACCGAACTTGGCGTAGTACTGCGCCACGGCCGGGGTCTGGGCGATGCGCTGCATGTGGGCGTTGAGTGCGGGGGCCACCTTTTCCACTAGGTCGGTGGGCACGTGGTCCAGCCGGCCGGAGTTGAGGCCGCGCACGTCCACAAACACCTTCAGGTCGGCAACGGTGAGACGGTTGTCGGCAAAGTATTGGCCACCGTGGGCCAACAACTGGTGTTGCAGCCAGCTCAGGTACACCGGCATGGAGCCGTTAACCAGTGCCAGGCGTGCGGCTTTTTGTTCGTCGCCCTTCATGCTGAAGCTGGGGCCCAGTTTGACGCCGGCTTCTTCCACCACATACGCCACCTCATCACACAGCAGGGCCTGGTAGGCATCCGTGGGGTACAGGCCGGCGAGCTTACCCGCATAGCGCAGCATGGCGTCGCTCTGCGTCACCTGCACACCGTCCACGTGCAGCACGGGCACCTGGCCAAAGGGCGCCGTCTTGCGCACCTCGGCAAATTCGGCGAAGGTGAAGCGGTGATCTTCAAACGCAATGCCACCAATGGCCAGGGCCAGGCGTATGGGCTCGGCGCGACCGCCGTGAAAGTCGAAGTAGCTGAGTTTGAGTTGGGGCATGGTGTTGACCGGAAGTGTTGGCGCGCTTGACCGCGCGGGGGGTGTGGCGGATTCTAGGCGGTTGGTCTTCCTGTGTGGCGCCGGGCCCCGGCGTTTGGCTTGGTCAGGGTGAACGCCGCAAGGTGAGTGCAGCGTGCTATGGCGCCGCCGCGAACTGCGCCGCCACGGCTTCCAGCGAGTTCTTCACACGTTGAACGATCGGCGATGTTCCGGCACTGCACAGCAGCAGCCGCTGCGTGGCGCGGGTCATGCCCACGTAGAGCAGCCGCACTTCGTCTTCCAGTGATTCGTTCATGAAGGGCATGGCGTCCAGGCCGGCGATGAACACCATGGGAAACTCCAGCCCCTTGGCGCTGTGCAGGGTGAGGAGCTTGACCTTGGGCTGCGTCCAGTCAAACGCGCGGTGGCCGGGGCTGTTCATCGAGTGGCAGGGGATGCGCTGTTTGAGGATGGCCTGTTCGATCACGTCCATGTGTTTCTTGATGCGGCACAGCACCGCAATGTCGCCCGGGGCGGTGCCGTCCGCTACCGCGTCGGCGATGCGCTGCGCAATCAAAGTGGCCTCGGCGCGGGCGTTGGGGGCCCCCAGCAGAACCGGCAGTGGCCCGCGCCGCCCGGCGCTGGTGGGGTGCACGGTTTGTATCTCGTCTTCGGTTGGCGCCTTCTCGGTCAGCAGACCCTGCGCGCACTGCATGGCCAGCGCCAGCACCTCGGCGGTGTTGCGGTAGTTCAGCCGCAAGATGCTGGTGCGCCCGCGCGCCTCGATGCCGACGCTGGCGAAGTTGAACTTGCGCCGCTTTTGCTGGTAGATGGACTGCGCATCGTCGTACAAGACCAGCAGCGAGTGAGTGGCCGGTGCGACCAGCTTGACCGACATTTGCAGCCACGCGTCTTGAAAGTCGTGTGCCTCGTCAATCAGCAGCGCGGTGTACTGCCCGCCGGGTACCAGCCCGGTGTCGAGCGCGCGCTGCACGATGTTGGCCAGTTCGGCAAAATAGGCATCGGTATTGGGCCGGGCAGCGGGCTGGTCGAGCTGGTAGGTGCGCACCATGTCTTTGCACCAGGCGTGAAAGGTGCGCACCACCACCCGTTCGTCGACCCCGCGATCGCGCAGCATGGCGTCAATGCGCTGGGCCAGCGGGCGGTTGTAGCACAGCACCAAAACCGGCTGGTCCGCGCGCGCCGCCGCTGCCAACTGCTGCGCCCGGAAAATCAGAATCATGGTTTTGCCGGAACCGGCCGCGCCGTGGATCACCCGGTGGCCCTCGCCCAACGTGCGGGCGACTTGCTCCTGGGTCAGGTCCATCACCTGCATCAGATCCGGCAATACCAGCGGCTGGCCTTGCGCCTGAAAGTCCAAAGCCGTCTGGCCGCCCGGCATGCGGATCTCGGGGAACAGGTGCCAGCGCACGCGGTCGCGCTGCGGCAGGCTCAGGGCGTAGGGAAAGGTCAGCGTGAACATGCCCCACAGACGCTTCTCGAATTCATAAGGGTCTACCGCATCGTCCAGATCCTCGCGCAGCAGTGTCTTGTAGGCCGGAAACACCTGCTCGAAGTCGGAGCCTTCGGTTTGCTTCTGCCTGATGTTGCTCAGCACGCAGCCCCAGCCATACGGCACCTGCGACTTGCCCTTGAAGGGCGCCTGGTCGTACACCAGTGCGGGGTCGCTTTGCAGCACATCGTTGAGCTCCAGGGCGTAGTCGCGCGCCTGGCGCAGCGGATGCGCCGCGGTGACGAGCCCCGTGTCGGTGAGCAGCTCCACACTGTCTTTGGTGATGCGCCGGTTCTGGATGGTGCCCCAGGCCCAGTGTTTGACTTCCAGAATCAACAGGCCGCGCCGGGGGCTGAGGATCACAAAATCGGGCTGGCGCGCCTTGGGGCCGATCGGCACGTCGTGCCACACCATGTAGTCGTCTGACAGGCAGCGCTTGAGCTGCTGCAGCGTGTTGCGCTCGCCGGCATTGGCGCAGCGCCTGTCGATCTGGGTGAGACCTTGCGGGAAGATGGCCATGTGCTAAACCGGATGTGTGACCGGGTCATTCTGCCATGCATTGAACATGGAAGTCCCAACGATTGCAGACTGGATGAGCTAAGAATGCTATTAAAAAGATAGCAACTGCGCGCCCAACAAAAAGCGCAGGTCACGTAGGATAGACCGCGACCCGATGGCGGTTGAAGCTGGCAAGGCTATACCGGGTGCGCCCGGCACCGGGTCCAACGAATCAACGCCTCGGCCAGCGCAAGAGGTGCTCATGGGCAAGTTATTCCTGCGATCGCAGGAATCGCCTCGGATCGCCGCCAGGGCTCAACCTGCCCGCCCCCACACCAGCAGCAGGTTGTTGGCGGGCATGGCGTGGCGCGCGAGCAGGCGCAGGCCGACGCGCGCGGCGGCCTGCTCCACGTCTTCGCGAAGACGGATGCCCCAGCTTGGGTCCTGCTCGCGCAGGCTTTGATCGAAGGCCACGTTGGTGGGCGCGGGCGGCAGGTCGTTTTCAAAATAGGGGCCGTAGGTGACCAGCTTGCCGCCCGGTTCCAGGTGGCGTGCGCTGCCGCGCAGCAGCGCCAGGCCGGCCTCCCACGGCGCAATGTGCAGCATGTTGGCGCAGAAGATCAGGTCGAAAGCGGGCACCAGTGCGGCATCGGCAAACCAGGGCTCGCTGCGCACGTCAAGCTGCATCGGGCCCAGCACGTTGTCCAGCTCCGCCAGCGCCACCCGCGCCTCAATGCTGTAGAGCACCCCGCGATGCACCTCGGTGGGTCGCCAGGTCCACAGCGGCAACTGCCGCGCAAACCACGCCACATGTTGCCCGGTGCCCGAGGCTACCTCTAGCGCCGTGCCGCGCACGGGCAGCACTTGGCGCAGCACGTCCAGAATGGGCTGCTTGTTGCGCTCGGCAGAGGGGCTGAAGTCGGGTTCGGACATGGGGAAGGTCGCCGCGTCTATCGACTCAGCAATCGGCTGCGCGTGTCGCTACTCAAGCTCGTCGAGCAAGGTCTGAACGGCTTCTATCAGTGGGGGCACGGCACTTTGGGCGATATTCCAAACTGTGCCTACATTCACGGTGGCATAACCATGGATGAGCTGGTTTCGAAACGCCACGATTTGCGGCAAGTCCGGAATGCGGGCAGCCACCGCTGCATCCAACTTTCCCAACTGATTGAGCGCTTCGCCAATGACTTCGAACTTGCGCTCCACGGCAGCTTGTGCCATCAGGTTATTGGCGTAGGCCGCTGCGTCCAACCCTGCCGTAAACGATTGAATCGCCAGGGCAGACTCACGCACATCCCACAAAAAAGCGCGCCGATCACGCTGCATAGATGGATTCGCGGTTCCGGTTGATGCTGGCCAGCACATACGGGTTGCGCACGGCACCTGGCTCCACCAGGTCCACGCCTCGGCCCAGCAAGGCTTCCAGTGCGGCCTTGGCGCCGAAAAAGGTGTCCAGTCCTGGCTGCACATCCGGCGCAAACTCCACCAGAAAATCTGCATCGCTGTGCTCTGGGTCAAAGTCGTCCGCCCGCGCGGCCGAGCCAAACACCTCCAGGCGGCGAATGCGATAGCGCTGGCAGATGGCAGAGATGCCAGAGCGGTGTTGGGCGATGGCGGGATGCATGGGCTGGAGTTTAACGGAGAGGGCTGTTTATGTGCAAATTGGCCTCTAGCCCACGTGAAATATGAACAAGCAGCTACCAAAAGCGTAGCAACTGCAAACCGACGGTCTAGAACGAAGACCCCGGCTCTTTCAAAAAAGCCAGCTCTTGCGCACTGGAGGTGCGCCCCAAAAGCGCGTTGCGGTGGGGGTAGCGGCCAAAGCGGTCGATGATGGCTTTGTGGCGCAGCTCAAAGTTCAGGTTGTCGTCCATGCCCGGCTGCGAAAACAGGGCCACGGCTTGCGCATGCACCAGCGCGGACTCGCTGTGCATATAGGGCATGTAGGCAAACACGCGCTGCGCCACGGACAAGCTGCGGTCTTGCCCGCTGGCCACCAACTCTTGCGCCAGCACCAGCGCCAGCGCGTCCTGCGCAAAGGCGCGCGGCGTGTCGCGGTAGACGTTGCGCGAGAACTGGTCCAGCACCACGATTTCCGCCAGCCGGCCCTGGGGCGTGGCGCGCCATGCGAACAGCTCGCACTGCGCCGCTGCTTCCAGCGTTGATCCGAACCGGGTGCGGATGGTCGCGTCCAGCGCCGCGTCTTTGACGAAGTGCTGCTTGGCGGTCAGCTCTTCGAACCAGAAATGGAGGATGGTTTGGGCTTGCATGAGGGGATGTGGCGCAGCAGCAAGCTGCTTGGCAGCAGCAAGCTGCTTGGCAGCAGGCAATCAACCGGCTAAGCAACTTGGTGTGTGCTGCGGCGTGACAGGCCCGGCTTGACCAGATGCAGGCTGAACGCGGCAATCAGGCCGCTGTGCGTGCGCGCCACTTCTGTGGGCACCGGCGCATGGATGGACAGAAGCGCGGCTCTGGCTGCGTCAAACATGGCGTAGTAGGCACGGTTGCAGGCGCCATCCACATTGCCACTATCGAGCAGCAGTTTGGCGGAAGCCAGCGCTCGGTGGGCCTTCGCCATCAACTCTTGCGGTGTCACAGCACCAAGCCCTCGCGGGCAATGTTTTCCAGCAAGCGCGGGTTGCTGTGCCGCTCGGGGTGCGCCCACTCACCTTCCCAAATGGGCAGGGGCTGGATACGGATGCCAGAGTCCAGTAGTACGTCATAGGCCACATCGTCCAGCGCCAACTTGGTGGCCACAAAATCACCGGGCGTGCCGAACAACAGCACGGCCACATCGGTGTCACTGCCCACATGGGCGCTGCCACGTGCCTGGCTGCCAAACAGCATGGCACCTTGCAGCGGCCAGGCCAAAGCGACCCGGCGCGCGAAGTCGCGGGCGGCGCTCAGAACTGCGGGGGATTGAGGGGCTAGGGAGGGCATGGGGTGAAGTTTAACGGCGCAGAGGTATTGTGTGTCAAATGTGTCTCCAGCCCTCGTGGAATATGCGCAGGCAGCTACTAAAAACGTAGCAATCTAGAGTTGAAGCTCAGACACCTGCTTGCGGAGCAACGGCAAATCGTTCTGGATGGTTTGCCACACGATGGCTAGGTCCACCGTGAAATAGCCGTGCGCCAATGCATTGCGCATTTCGTAGGCAAAACCCCAAGGCACGGCAGCGTGTTGCGCGGCAAAGTCGGGGTGGTTCTTGGCAATGTTGTTGCAGGCTTCGCCTATGACTTCCAGGTTGCGGATGACGGCATCACAGGTCTTGCGGTCTGCCATGAATCCGGCCAAGTTCATATCTGCGGTGTATTCCTGAATGTTGCCAATGGCTTCCAGGATGTGCTGAAGGTAATCCGCCACCCGCAGCGGGTGCGTCCGGCTCATACGGCCAAGGCCTCGCGCAGCACCTGATCGCGAAAGCTGGCGGGCAGGCTGTTGGGGGTGAGCACATCCACATCCATGCCCAGAAGCTGCTTCAACTCAAACCGGATGGCGCCAATGTCCATCAGCGTGGTTTGCGCGGTGGGCTCCACCAGCAAATCCAGATCGCTCTCGGCCGTGTCATCGCCGTGCAGAGCGGAGCCAAACACCCGCACGCCACTCACGCGGTGGCGCAACGCGATCTCGCGGATTTGCGTGCGGTGCAGGGAGAGGGCTTCGGAGGGTCGCATTTGGTGAAGTTTAACGGCGCGGGAGGGGTGTGCGTCAAATAGGCCTGCAGCCATCGTGGAATAAGCGCTAGCAGCTATCAAAAGAGTAGCGAAAGCATCTATTGACTCAGCCTGGCTCTCCAATAGCTGGGCTTGCGGTGTTGGTGGGCAATTGCCAGCACCAGCACATCGGTTCCGTCTTGTGTGTAGACCACGCTGTACGGGAAGCGCTTGAGCCGGCAACGGCGGATTTGGGGTGTGAGTGGATGCCACGCCGCCGGAAATTGATCAATCAGTTTGATGGCCTTGAGCGTTTCGATCAGAAACGCGTCACCAAGCCCCGGTGCCTGCTCTTCATACCAGGCAATAGCCTCGTCAAGCTCGGCCTGCGCCGGCTCCAGCAAGCGAACGTTCATGCGGGTTTGGCGTTGACTCGGTACTTTGCAATCACCTCAGACAAGGCCACTGCCTTCACCTCACCACGCCGATAGGCGGCCAACCGGTCATCCGCTTCCTTGGCCCAGAGCGCGTCCAGCACAGCATCGGGCTCGTCCAGGCTGTCCAGAATGCGCTCAACGACCTCCATGCGCTCCTCGGGCGGCAACTTGACGGCTTGGGCGCTTAGGGCTTCGGCGGTTGTGGTCATGGCGGCTCCATTGGGCTGGTGAATGAACAGGGCACCACTATAGCGCCGTGATGCTCACCCTGTACCATGGCGAAAACAAGGGAGGTCTCCATGGCAACCAACACCAACCAGAAGCTCGCCGTCCTGATCGACGCCGACAACGCGCAGGCATCCGTTATCCAGGAGCTGCTGGCCGAAGTGTCGCGCTACGGCACCGCCACAATCAAGCGCGCCTATGGCGACTGGACCACGCAGAACCTGCGGAGCTGGAAAGACGTGCTGCACACCATGGCCATCCAGCCCATACAGCAGTTCAGCTACACCAGCGGCAAGAACGCCACCGACTCTGCACTGATCATCGACGCCATGGACGTGCTGCACACTGGCCGCGTGGACGGTTTTTGTCTGGTCTCCAGCGACAGCGACTTCACCCGTCTGGCCACCCGCATCCGCGAGGCGGGGCTGGTGGTGTATGGCTTCGGCGAGCGCAAGACGCCCGAGCCATTTGTGGCTGCGTGCGACAAGTTCATCTACACGGAGATCCTGCGAGCCAAGCCGGTGGCGGCCAAGGCAGAGGCCACGCCAACAGCGGTCGACGTCAATCCGCCGGTGCAGGTTTCAGAATTGCCAGAACTGCGTCCTATGATATTGACGGCGCTCGACGCCGTCGCTCGTGATGATGGGTGGGCTCCGCTGGGACCTGTCGGAAGTCAGATGAACAAGAACAACCCTTCGTTCGATCCGCGAAATTACGGCTTCTCGCAACTGGGCAAGTTGATGCGCAAACAGGACTATCTGGAGATCAAGGAAGTCCCCATGGGTGATGGGTCAACCAATGTGCACTTGTACGTACGGTGCAAGGCGGCTGCGCCGTCAAAGTCTGGGTAGGAGGCAGACAATCAACCGGCCGCGCGGGAACCGCTGTCCGTTTTTGGTTTGATCACCGGCACCACCACACCAAAGGCATCGGCGAGGCGTTGCGCTTGTTTGGCCGACTGCGCCAAAGCTTTCTGCAGCGCTTTAGGGGAGGGTGTCAGCCGACTTGGCTGAGTTTTTGCAGTTTGTGCCATGTTGCGGGTTCCGTCACTGTGAGGTGGTCTTCGAGCTTTGCGGCACGGCATTTCCCGGTGTCGGCTCAGCAATCGCGGTCACCACCTTCAGGCTGTTCGGGTTCAAACTCTCAATGAAATCCTTGCCACGCGCATCCGGCCGCGCGTCCAGGAACAGGCTGTCGTACATGCGCACTTCAGCGTTCACGCCGCCAGCAATTCGCCAAACGGCAATTTGGACAATGACAAGTTGTTGAGGTCCGCCCGTTCACTGGCGTGCTGCACATCGATGCCCACCAATGCGCCGTTGGCATCGAAGTCGAGCACAACGCCGTCTTTCACCTCATCGGACTCAACCGATGCCCGGTCTGCCAAATGGATGTAAAGCGAGTCTGTGGCCTTGTCGTATGAAATCTTCATGGTGAAAACCTCCGGTCTGGAAAGGCATTGTGCACGGTTGTGCCGTCTGCGAGGGTGACCACCCGCAGATAGCGGCTTAGCTCGTCAATCCATACCCAATGCCGGATGCGGCCATCATCAGCCTGAACTTCGCGCCGCACCGGGTTGATCAACGCCAGTTCCAACCACTCTGCCTTGATGTACGGCCGTTTGACCATGACATCGTTGCGAAAGTAGTCGGTGGTTTCCATGGTGTTACTTCCCCCAACTATCCTTCAATCCCACCGCCAAATTGAACACCGGCTTGCTGCCTTGTACGTGATCCACCCGATCCGCCACAAAGTACCCGTGCCGTTCAAACTGAAACTGTTGACCCGCCTTCGCGTTGGCCAATGACGGCTCAACAATCGCAGTGATCACCTTCAGGCTGTTCGGGTTCAGGCTCTCGATAAAGTCCTTGGCGCCCGCATCCGGCTGGGCGTCCACAAACAGCCGGTCGTACATGCGCACTTCGGCTTGTCTACCGTTGGCCGCGCCCACCCAGGTGATGGCGGCTTTTACCTTGATGGTTTCGCTGCCCGGGGTGCCGCTCTTGGTGTCGGGCACCACGGTGGCCAGCACTTCGGTGATGGCGCCATTCGCATCCTTGCTGCAGCCGGTGCACTCAATCACGTAGCCGCCTTTCAGGCGCACCTTGCTTCCTGGCACCGCCTTGCCGCTAGCGTCAACGCTTGGAGGGACCAGGCGCTTGTAACCCTTGGGTGGCACTTCCTCAAAATCTTCGCGGTCAATCCACACCTCCTTGCCGATGCTGAAGTGGCGCCGTGGCGGTGGCTCAACTCCCGCCGGCGGGTTGGGCAACGCAGGCTGGGTGCAAGGCTCCAGGTGCCCCGCGCCCATCACGTCATCCCAATTGGTCAACACCAGCTTCACCGGGTTCAGCACGGCAAAGCCGCGATGGGCTTTGAGCTCCAGGTCTTCGCGCAGGCAGCCTTCCAGGGTGCTGTAGTCAATCCAACTGTCGCTCTTGGTGACGCCAATGCGTTCGGCAAACAGTTGCAGGCTCTCAGGCGTGTAGCCACGCCGGCGCAGGCCCACTATGGTTGGCATGCGCGGGTCGTCCCAGCCTTGCACCTTGTGGTCGTACACCAGTTGTGCCAGTTTGCGTTTGCTGGTGATCACATAGGTCAGGTTGAGCCGCGCAAACTCGTATTGCCGGGGCGGGGGGGCGGCCAGCAAGTTGCCTTCGATCAGGCGCTCCAGCAGCCAGTCGTAGAACGGCCGTTGGTCTTCAAACTCCAGCGTGCAGATGCTGTGGGTGATCTGCTCCAGCGCGTCTTCAATCGGGTGGGCATAGGTGTACATCGGGTAGATGCACCATTTGTCGCCGGTGTTGTGGTGGGTGGCGCGGCGGATGCGGTAGATGGCCGGGTCGCGCAGGTTGATGTTGGGGCTGGCCATGTCGATCTTGGCGCGCAGCACCATGGCGCCGTCTTCGTGCAGGCCGTCGCGCATCTCGCGAAAGCGCGCCAGGTGTTGCGCCGGCGTGCGGCCTCGGTAGGGGCTGTCTACACCGGGCTTGCCGAAGTCGCCGCGGTTCTCGCGGATTTGCGCCACGGTTTGTTCGTCCACATAGGCGTGGCCGGCTTCGATCAGATACTCGGCGGCGCGGTACATGAAGTCGAAGTAGTCGCTGGCGTGGTAGGGCTCGGCGTCTGCGCTGCCGTTCCAGTCGAAGCCCAGCCACTTGATGGTGTCGCGGATCGAGTTGACGTATTCCACGTCCTCTTTTTCGGGGTTGGTGTCGTCAAAGCGCAGGTGGCACACGCCGCCGTAGTCGCGCGCCAGGCCAAAGTTCAGGCAAATGCTCTTGGCGTGGCCCACGTGCAGGTAGCCATTGGGCTCGGGCGGAAAACGCGT
Organism: Rhodoferax sp.; assembly: GCA_030685025.1. Lineage (GTDB taxonomy): Bacteria > Pseudomonadota > Gammaproteobacteria > Burkholderiales > Burkholderiaceae_C > Rhodoferax_D. Next base: position 26,220 of record JAUXWC010000132.1, on the reverse strand, counting down.
GCGGATCTTGGCCGAGTCTGGCTGGCCCTTGGCGTGGTGCGCCGCGTCGCCGGGGCTGCCGCCCCATTGGCGCTGGGCATAGGTGCCGTTGGCCAGGTCGGCCTCGATGATCTGGCGCAGGAAGTTGCTGGGTTTGCCCGCGCCCGTGTTGGTGTCAGCGGCGGTGGGCTTGGCGTCAAGGGTGGGGTGGGTCGGCGTCGGGATGCTCATCCGACTGATTTTAGGGGTGCTAGACCTTCAAATCAGCCCAAATGGGCGCTATCTGCGTCTTTTCTGCCTCAACCAGTTTCTCGGCCAACAGCATGCATTCGCGCTGAAGCTCGTACAGGCGCCGTCGCAACTCGTCGCCGGCCAGCGCCATCTCGAACCGGTCTTGCGCGGTGAGCTGGTCGGCTTGCAGGCCCCACACGCCCAGCGAGTTCCAGGCCATGCGCAGGCGGTCGATGCGGTTCAGCGCCAGGTTCACGATGGCGCGGCGCTCTACGCTGCCCGCTGCGGTCAGCAACGATTGCGCGGTTTGCTGGGCCTGCTGCAACGTGGCGTTGATCTGCTGCAGGGCGTCGGCCGGCGGGGGCACGTTGGCGGGCACCTGCTCGTTGGCGGCGCGGGCCATGTTGAACACCACGCTGCTGTAGCGTGACGGAAACTCGTCCGGCACCACGCGCAGCGCGAAGCTGGCGCGGGTCAGCGGCGCGCTGGGCGCGTTGAAGAGGCCCATGGTGGTTTCGGTGGCGGCCAGGATCAGGCCCAGCGGTGAAATGGCGTCGCCCACCAGACGGGCCGGGTAGCCCGAGCCATTGAGCCGCTCGTGATGTTCGCCGATGGCGCGGCACAGGGTGGTGGGGTAGTCGGTGGTGGCGCGCAGCAACAACTGGGCAATGCGGGGGTGCGCCATCATGTGTTGGTGGCCCAGCAGGTCCAGGGGTTGTTCGTCGTCCAGGTACTGGGGCTGGATGTAGGCCTCGCCAATGTCGTGCAGCAAGCCGCCCAGCATGGCCAGGCGCATGTCCACCGGCGAGCTTTGGGCGTGGGCCATGCCACCGGCCATGGCCATGGCACGCACGGCGTGGGCAATGCCGCCGGGCCGAGTGGCCAGTGCGGTGGTGAGCAGCAATTGGGCGACCGAGTGCAGCGGGATTTGCTTGAGGTGTTTTTCCAGCAGCGCGGCACTGGGGCGCAGCGCTTGCGCCATGCTGTGATCGCGCTCCAGGAAGGACTGCAACTGCTCCATCAGAAAAAACGGCGTGACGCCGTCCTCGGCCATCAGGCAGGCCTCCAGCGGGTAACGCAGTTTGCGCTCCAGCAGGCGCTGCTGCAGCACCGTGGACACCGGCAGGCCCTTGGCCCAGAGCTTGAGGCCGCGCACATCCACGATGTCTTGCGAGGCGACGATGGTGTAGATCTCGCCGGCCCGAACAATGGCCGACAAGAAGTCGGGGTTGGTTTGCGACTCGCCCGGCGTGAAACTGACGGCTTCCATGCTTTGGTACTCCACCCAAGTCGTCTGCTTGGACAACTTCAAGAACTCCGCCCTGCGCTTGGCGTGGTCACCCACTGGTTCAAGTGTCCCGCAACACCGCTGATCAGTAAACGCCGTTGGGCGCAAGGTGATCGCCGTCCATCCGTTGCGGGCGCGGCTGGCGCGGTGCCTGATTGTGTTTGGCAACGCTTGTCACACCCCGTGTGCCAATACCAATACCAATGCCAAAGCCGGCCGAGCCCTTGAGGGCTTACCAGGAGTCGGAGCGAACCTGTGATTCCCAGGTGGAACCACGCGCGCTGTAGACGCCGATGACACCGTAACGCTGCTCACCCACGTCGTCCCATTTCATCGAGCCGGTGGCGGGGGCGTAGCCATCGATCTTGCGCAGGGTTTCCACGATCTTCTTGGGGTTGGCTGATTCGGCGCGGCGCATCGCGCCGGCCAGCACGTGCATGGCGTCGTAGGTGTAGTGGCCGGCGTAGGCGGGCTCGATCTTGAACTTGGCGCGGTACTTGTCCAGGAAGGCGGCACCGGCGGTGAATTCGCGTGGCTCCAGAATCGGCGAGGTGGCGTACAGGCCCTTGAGCACGCCGGCGCCCTTGAGCATCAGCGTGGTCTTGATGGTGTCGCCGCCCAGCATGTAGACGTCGGTGTAGCTGATCTTCTTGAGTGCCTCGATCAGGGCAATGATCTGGAAGTCGTTCAGGGTGGACACAATCACCTCGATGTTGCCCGCCTTGAGCTTGCCCGCCAATTCGTCGAACTTGGTGGTCTTGTCGTCAAACGACTGCTGCAGCACGATCTCCTTCTTGGCGTTCTTGAGCTGCACCGCCGCGCCGGCCGCCAGGTCCTTGCCGTAGGGCGTGCCGTCATCGAGCAAGGCGTACTTGGTGGCCTTGAACTGCGAGGCCGAGAAACTGCCGATGGCCTTGGCCTGCAGGGTGTCGTTGGCCACCAGGCGAAAGGTGGTGTTCAGGCCCAGTGCGGTGAACTTGGGGTTGGTCGAGATCGCCATCTGGGCGATGTTTTTCTCGGCGTAAATCGGGGCGGCGGCGATGCTGACGCCGGAATTTAAGTGGCCAATCACGGCCACCACCCCGGCGTCCACCAGTTGTTTGGCTACTTCGACGCCAGTCTCGGCGTTGGCGCGGTCGTCCACCGCGATGACCTCGATGGTGACGGTCTTGCCGTTGATCTTGAAACCCTCTTTGTTGAGCTCTTCGACGGCCAGGTTGACGCCGTTGAGCAAGTCCTGCCCCAGCGCGGCCAGGTTGCCGGTGAGCGGTTGCGCCACGCCAATCTTGACGGTGGAGGGCGTGCTGTCGCAGCCCGTCATGACGGTGGCGCTGGCGATGGCACCGAGTGCCAGCAGGGCAAGTGCGCCGCGGCGCGAAAGGGTCATTTGCATACGGTAGCTCCGGTCAGTACGGGGACTGGTCACTGTAGGGAGATTGGGCGCAACAGGGCAGACGGACTAACCCTAGCTGAGTAGAAATACGTCGCCATAAGTTTGCTTAATGGTGGTGTCAGCGCGTGAGATGTCTGTTTGATCGCGCGCGGCGCCAAACCACTGGCGCCGTTTTGGGCCCTCTTGGCGCCGCAAGGCGCTGTTGTGTCGCAAAGCAGGTGTGCGCCGGCGTGGGCTTATCTACGCTTCGCTGCGTTCCTGTCTATCACGCCATTTCTAAAGGACTGTTTCATGTGTAACCAACCCACTGCCCGCCGCTCCCTTCGTCTCGCCCTGGTCAGCGCCGCGCTGCTGGGCGCGGGCCTGCTTTACGCGGCTCCCCAGGAGCAGTTTGCGCCCGCGTTCAAGCTGTTCTCGCAGGCATCTGGTGGTGACGAGGCAGCGATCAGCCAGGCTGCCGACAGTTTTGGAGCCCTGCTCAAAGCCGAGCCAGCCAACCCCGTGCTGATGGCCTACGCCGGTGCGGCCACCACCATGAAGGCCACCACCACCATGCTGCCATGGAAGAAAATGAGCTTTGCCGAAGACGGCATGGCGGCACTGGACAAAGCCCTGGCCTTGCTGACGCCCGCCCACGACGCCGTGGTGCAACACAACACGCCCGGCTCGCTGGAGGTGCGTTTTGTGGCGGCCACCACCTTTCTGGCGGTGCCCGGCTTCATGAATCGCGGCGCGCGCGGCGCCAAGCTGCTCGGTGAGGTGTTGGCCAGTCCACTGCTCGCATCGGCGCCGCTGGCGTTTCAGGGCTCGGTCTGGTTGCGCGCGGCCAAGCTCGCCGTCAAGGAGCAACGCACCGATGACGCGCGCAAGTACCTGAACCAGGTGGTCGACGCCAACGCGCCACAGGCTCAGGCGGCACGTGAACAGCTCAAGGCGTTGGCGTCATGAACAGTTCCCACCCCATCGTGGTCGAGCTGCACGGCGTGCACAAGACCTACCGCTTGGGCGAGCACGTCGTGCGCGCGCTGCAAGGCGTCGACCTAAGCGTGCGGCGCGGCGAGTTGCTGGCGCTCACTGGCCCCTCGGGCAGCGGCAAGAGCACCATCCTGAACCTGTGCGGCCTGATCGACACGCCGGACTCCGGCGACATCGTTTTGGGCGGCACCTCGGTCAAGGGCTTGAACGAGGTGCAGCGCACCTTGCTGCGCCGCGATGTGATGGGCTTTGTGTTCCAGAGCTTCAATTTGGTGCCGGTGATGACGGTGGCCGAGAACGTGGACTATCCGCTGTTCATTGCCGGTGTGGGTGCCGCCGAGCGGCGCCAGCGCGTGGCGGCCCAGCTTGTGGCCGTGGGCCTGCAAGACCATGCCCACCACCGGCCCGACGCCCTGTCCGGCGGACAGCGCCAGCGGGTGGCGATTGCCCGCGCACTGGTCAAGCGGCCCCGGCTGGTGATTGCCGACGAACCCACCGCCAGCCTGGATTCACACACCGCCGACCAGGTGCTGGAGCTGATGCGTGAACGCGGCCACGCCGAAGGTGCCGCCTTTGTGATCGCCACGCACGACAGCCGGCTGACCAGCCGCTGCGACCGCATCGTGGCCTTGCTCGATGGGAGACTGCAATGATGGAAATCAAGTGGCTGAAATTTGCCTGGCAGAACACCCTGCGCAACCGGCGCCGCTCACTGGTCACGGTGTCGATCGCCGCGCTGGGCACGGCGGCGATATTGGTGGCCGGTGGCTTTGCCTTGTCCACCTACAAGGGCCTGTCGGAGATGGCCTCGCGCAGCACCGGCCACCTGATTCTGGCCAAGCCTGCGCAGTTCGACAAGGACGAAGACACGCCCTTGCAGCACGGGCTGGACAACGCGGCCGAGCTGCGCAGCCAACTGCTGGCCGACCCGCAGGTACGCCAGGTCTTGCCACGGGTCGAGTTCAGCGGCCTGATCAGCAACGGCGACAAGTCGACGGTGATGATGGCCACCGGCATTGATCCGGACAGCGAGTTCGCCGTCAAGGGCCCGTTCCTGCGCGTCACCGCTGGCGAGGTATTGTCCAGCGGCGCCAAGGACGCCGAGGTGATGCTGGGTGAAGGCCTGGCCAAAAGCCTCAAAGCCAAGCCTGGCAGCAGCCTGACCTTGTTGGCCAGCACCTCGCAGGGCGCACTGAACGCCATGGATGTGGTCGTCAAGGGCGTGTTCTCGACCGGTGTGCCCGACATGGACCGGCGCTTCATCTACACCGACATCGCCACCGCGCAGAAGCTGCTCAATACCAAGCGGATTTCCAGCCTGGGTGTATTCCTCAGCCGCATGGACATGACCGAGGCGGCCCAGCAGCGCGTGGCGGCGGACAACCCGGCGCTGACGGTTCAAACCTGGCTGGACCAGGCCTTCTTCTACAAGTCGGTCAAGGAGCTCTACAACCGCATCTTCGGCGCCTTGGGCTTGATCATTGGGCTGATCGTGGTGTTTGTGGTGACCAACGCCATGGCCATGGCGATCATCGAACGCACTCGGGAAGTGGGCACGCTGCGGGCGATGGGCACCTTGCCGTCGCAACTGCTGCGCACGCTGGGCCTGGAGGGCATGGTGCTGGGCGGCGTGGGTGCCCTGGCCGGCGCGGCGGTGGCCTTGTCGGTGACGGTGTTCCTCATGGTGGTGCCGGTGGAAATGCCGCCGCCGCCGGGCCAGACCAATGGCTACCCGCTGCTGATCACCTTCGATGCGCTGATGTACCTCGCCACCATGTTGACCATGGTCACCCTTACCGTGCTGGCTTCCACCTGGGTGGCGCGCAGAACCGTGAACATGCCGGTGGTGGAAGCGCTGGCCCATACCTGAAACTGGAGCTACCTCATGATCACTACAAAGTCCTGGATCGCCGCGGCCTTTGGCCTCGCGATGACGATGGCGTTTGCGGCACAGGCGCAGCCGGCTGATGTGCCATCGCTGCTGAAAGCCGCGGACCGCTTCCGCATGAGTTCGGACAACCTGCAGGTTGATACGCAGATCAGTGTCTTCAACAGCGACGGCTCACCCGACAAAGAGCGCCTGTACCGAGTGTTCGCCCAGGCCAAACGCCAGTCCCTGGTGCTGATGCAAAGCCCGGCTGAGAAGGGCCAAAAGGTACTGATGCTGGGCGACGACTTCTGGCTGCTGATGCCCAACAGCCAGCGCCCCATGCGCATCACCCCGATGCAAAAACTGCTGGGCGATGCCTCCACCGGTGACATCGCGACCATGAGCTGGGCCGACGACTACAGCGGTACGCTGGTGGGCGAGGAGCGTTGCGCACAAGCCGACGCCACGGCCCCGCAGCAGGCTTGCCTGCACCTGAGCCTGAACGCAGCACGCAAGGGGGTGACCTACCAGCGCATCGAGCTGTGGCTGGGCAAGACGCGCCACGAACCGATCCGGGCCGACCTGTATGTGCAATCCGACAAGCTGGCCAAGCAGGCCCGCTTTGTGATGGACAAGCCCGCCGCGCCGACCATGGTGACCGAGATGGTGCTGCAGGACAAACTGAGCAACCACAAGGAAACCCGGGTGCGTTACCTGGGCCGCAGGGAACGCGTGGTGCCCGAGACCTGGCTCAACCCGATGTTCCTGGCCAAGAACCCGGCGCTGGAGTAGGCCATGCGCCGATTGACTTTGGCCGCAGTGCTGAGCGCCTGCGCCATGCCCGGCTTCGCCCAGTGGGAGACCAGCGGGCAGCTTCGGGCGCAATGGGATGCGGCAAGCGCTGCCAGTGACGGGCCATTGGCGGCGGCCAACGTGGTGGCGCCAGGCACCGCGCCGCTGCCCAGCGGCGGCGCCATCGTGCACAGTGAGCTGCATGCCAGCCGGCCCGGCTTCACCGCCGTGGTCACGCTGGAGGCCAGGCACGTGCAGGGCCGCGCCACCAACAGTCGGGGTTGGGTGAACGAACTGGTGCTATCGCACGATGCTGGCGCCTGGCAGTTCGCGCTGGGCAAGAAGGTGGTGGCTTGGGATGTCGGTTATGGTTTTCGACCCAACGACATGGTGCAGCAGGAAGCGCGCCGCAGCTTTGCCAGCAGCGCGGCGCCGGGGCGCCCGGTGCTCGCAGTGGAGCATTTCAATGCCGATACGGCCTGGTCCCTGGTCTGGGTCAATCCCACCCACCAGTCGGACCGCCGTGGCGCCCAGGAGCCGGCGCTGGCAGCCCGGGTCTACCGGCGCGACGGGGCGCTGGATTGGCACGGCTTTGCACGCATCGGCGCGCGCACCGGCGCAGGCGTGGGTGCGGCAGTGGCCTGGGTGGCCACCGATGCGCTGGAGCTCCATGGCTCCTGGCGTTATCAGCGGCGCGTTGATACGCGCGGCATGGCGGCATCGGATGCGCTGGCCCACACCAACCCGTGGCAGGCCGCATCGCTTGACCATGTTCAGCAATTGCTGATTGGCACAACATGGACCCACGCCAGCCAGATCAGCGTGATGGCCGAGGCCTGGTGGGATGGCTCGGCGCGGTCGGATGCGCATTGGCGGGAATGGAGTCTGCGTAACCGCCAGCTTGCCGCGCTGGCGGGCAAAGGCCCGCCGGCCGCCGCGATTGCGGGCAATTTAGCCTGGCAGGCCGATGCGTTTGGCGCTTCATCGAATGTGCGGCGCGGCAATGTATTCCTGCGTATGTCCTGGCAAAGCGGTGCCTGGCAACCGGCGCTGGACCTGCTCTACACGCCAGCCGATGCCGGCCGCCTGCTGACCGCGTCACTGGCCTGGCAGGGCGACCGGGTGTCGGTTCAGGCCGGTGTGCGCGCCGCGGCCGGGCCGCGCACGGCGCTGTTGCGCCAACTGCCCAACCGTGTACAGCAGTACGTCAATGCGACGTGGGCTTTCTGAGACCTTGCGGGACAGACCGCAGCCCGCGCAGCGGGCAAGCTCTGTCCCCAACTGATCAGGGGTGTTCTTGCGGGGCAGACCGCAGCGACACGCAGTGCGCCAGCTCTGTCCCCAACTGATCAGGGGCATCCCGGCTAGGGCGAGACCCACTCGACAACAGCCGTCCTCGGCGCAGCCACGGGCAGGTTGAGCAGGAAGGTGGTGCCAGCGCCCGGGCTGCTGCGTACCTCGATCTGGCCGCCCAGCACGCCGGTGACAATGTTGTGCACCACGTGCAGGCCCAGACCAGAGCCGCCATGGCCCAGTCGGGTCGTGAAGAACGGCTCAAAGATGCGCCGCTGGTCCGCCAGGTCGATGCCGCGCCCGTTGTCGCTCAGCGTGATCAGCAGGCGCTGGCTGTCCACCCTGCGCGCATGCACCGCGACCGTGCCGGGCGCGGACGCTTCGAAGCCATGGATCAGCGCATTGGTGATGAGGTTGCTCAGCACCTGCCCCAGCGGGCCTGGGTAGCTGTCCAGCGCGAGCGTGGCCTCGATCTCGGTGCAGACTTCGCACCCCGATTCATCCACCAGCGGTTGCAGGCAAAACACGATTTCATCCACCAGGGCGGGCAGTCCGAACTGGCGTCGCTGTGAGCTGGTCTGGTCCACGGCGACCTGTTTGAAGTTGCTGACCAGCTCGGCGGCCCGCGTCATGCTGCGCACCAGCAGGTCGGCGGCCAGTCGTGCTTCGGAGACGAATTGGTCCAGCGTGGAGCGCCTCAGGCCGGTGGCTGCCGACTTGGTGAACGCCTGCACCTTGAAGTCGAGCGCGCTGGCCACGGTCAAGCCATTGCCGATGGGGGTGTTGAGTTCGTGGGCGATCCCGGCCACCAGGCTGCCCAGCGCGGCCAGCTTTTCGGCGTGCACCAGTTTGCCCATGGCTTGTTCGAGTTCGCCGGTGCGCGCCGCGACGCGGGCTTCGAGCTGCAGGTTGAGGTCCTGCAAGGACTGCTCGGCCCGCTTCAGGTCGGTGACATCGAGCACCACGCCAATCAGGCCAGCGACGTCGCCTTGTGGGTTGCGAAAGGTGGCCTTGTGGAAGATTACGTTGCGCACGCCGCCGCCAGACTGGTGCACCACATAGTCATAGACCTGCCGTCCCGGGTGGGCATAGAGCGCTTCGTCCCGTTCGAAATACTCCTGGGCAATTCGTTGCGGCGCTATGTCGAAGACGGTCTTGCCGATCACCTCTTCGCGCTTGCGACCGGTGGTCTTGAGAAACGCGTCATTGCAGCCCAGGTAGTGCCCGAGCCGATCCTTGTAGAAGACCGGCGTGGGGTTGGCCTCGATCAGGGTTTCCAGGAAGTTGCGCTCGCGCAGCACCAGTGCTTCGGCCGCCTTGCTGCGTGTGATGTCGACCAGCGTGGTGATGGCCCCGACCACCTGGCCCGCGGCGTCGCGCAGCGGCGCGGCGGTGAACTGCAACCACAAACCCTTGCCAGCGGCCATCCTCGGGTAGAAGTCCTCCGCCTCCAGGGCGCCTGGCAGCACACCGCTGGGTCGATACTTGCCTGCGTAGAAGCGCTCCAGCGCCTCTGCGTCGAGCCCGTCGACCAGCAGGTTGGACATGCAGGGGCGCGCTTGCGAGTAAAAGCCGCGCCAGCAGTCACGCGTGCCGATGATGGTGGCGGCTTCGACGCCGGTCATGGCCGCCAGGGGCGGGTTCCAGAAGGTGACGCGGTGCTCGGCATCGATGGCAAACACGGCGATGGGCAGGTTCTCGTAAACCTCCTTCATGCGCCGCTCCAGGTCGCTGGCCTGCTGCTCGATGAGCTTGCGCTCGGACACATCGCGAATCGCGGCAATGATGCGGGTCTTGCCCCCCAACTGAACTTGGCGCACCGACACCTCGACCCAGAACAGGTGGCCGTCGCGGTGCCGGGCGTGCCACTCGAACAGTTGCGGCCCCGCATGGCGCGCCTTGCGGATCCAGGTGGCCGCGTCGGCTTCGGTATAGGGCGGCTGGTTCTGGCTCAGGCTACCAAGGGACTGGCGTGCCGCCTCTTCCACCGGATAACCAAACAGGCTGGCAAACCGGGCGTTGACATCCACCAACTCGCCGGTCTCCTTGGCCAGGATCAGGATCGCCTCGTTGCTGATGTCGAACAGTTCCCGGTCAGCCGAGGTGTCGCGCAGGCGGGTGATCTGTTGGCGGTAGTGGCGCACCATCAGCAGGGCGCCGAGCAGGGCCGTGCCGGCCAGCAGCACCGCCAACGGCAAATCGGTCACGGTCAGGTCAGCGTCGAGGCGAACGCGTTGATGGCGCCGATCTCGGGGGCCAGACTGGTGAACGGGATGCTTTCGCGCTGCAGGATCTCGCGCAGTGCGCGGTCCACACCCATGGCCTGATCCTCGTCCTGAAAGCGGCCGGTGTGCAGGTAACGTTTGTCGCCGCGCTCGACCATCACGTTGATGTTGTCGTGCTGCTTGTACCACTCCAGGATACGCGTGCGGGTCTTGGCGACGTCACAGATGTTGTCTTCGTAGTGCTCGTTGTAGTACAGCAGTTGCGGTAGCGAGCACTCGGTGACCAGGTACTGCACCTGGCCGTCAAGCAGTTGCAGCATTTCGAACTGGCGCTGGGCAATCTGGTACTGGTTCTTGAGGGCTTCGAAGTCCTGTTGCCACACCAAGGACTTGGCGAAGTCGGGGATGGTCTCCACCGCCTTGTTGCGCAAGCTCAGGCTCAGCACGATGGCCGACGAGAACAGGGACTTGTCACAACCGGGTCCGCCAATGATGTTGATCACCTTGGTGGGGTACAGCCGCATCTTGCTCTCGGGCAGGTGTTGGCTGGTAGTGGTGTAGATGATGGTCATGCTGGCGCCTCCAGATGGGTTGACAACGATGCCCGATGGTAGTGGCAGCCCGCGCGGCAGGCAAGCACGTCGCGACGGCCCGTTGCGGGGCGGCGGCTACCGAATCGAGCAAAACGATGTGTGAGCGCCCGCACACACGTTGTATGCATCACACCAATTGTGCTTTCTGGTGTATGAGTTCTGGGACACAATGGCGCACCCAATTCGCGCGCTGGCGTAGGTCCGGGCAGTGCTCTGATCGATCCCAGTGCGGCTCTGGCGCTACTCATGGTGGAGGCAATCAATGCAGGCTCGGCACCCGGTTTCCTGCGTCCGTGGCGCGCAGCCGGGCGCGCGCGTGGTCCGCGCGGTGATGCGCGGACTGTGGCTGTGCCTGATGGCGCTGGTGTTGCTGCCTGCACCAGCCTGGGCTCAGCAGAAGGTACGGGTGGGCGTGTACCAGAACAGCCCCAAGGTCGCGTTGGCGAGTGATGGCAAGCCGGAAGGTATCTTCGTCGACCTGATCGAAGCCGTCGCCGAGAAAGAGGGCTGGCGCCTTGAATATGTCGCGGGCACTTGGGCCGAGGGCCTGGCGCGGCTGGGCATGGGCGAGATCGATCTCATGCCGGATGTGGCCGCCACGCCCGAGCGTGAACTGCTCTATGCCTTTCAACAAGAGCCCGTGCTGGCCAGTTGGAACCAGGTGTACGCCCGACGCGGCGGTGGCGTGCGCTCCATGCTTGACCTGCAATCCAAACGGGTGGCGGTGGTGGAGGGGTCGGTCCAGCACACGCAGTTTGCGCAGATGGCGGAGTCGTTCAACCTTCCTCTCGCGTTGTTGCCCTATGCGGACTATGACGTCGCCTTCCAGGCGGTGGCCAGCGGCCAGGCGGACGCGGTCATCACCAATCGCTTCTTTGGCGTGCGCAACGCGGGCAAGTATGGCCTGGAGGATACGGCCATCATCTTCAGTCCCTCCAAACTGTACTTCGCGGCCCCCAAGAAGGGTCGGGAGGCGCTGCTGGCGGCAATCGACCGGCATCTGATCGGGTTCAAGAAGAGCTCCGATTCGATCTACTACCGCTCGCTACGGCGTTGGGCCGTGGACGAGGTGCGCACGGCCACCCCGTCGTGGTTGCTGCCATTGCTGGTGTCGGTGGTATTGGCTCTGGTCGCGGGCGTTGCCTGGGTGGTCTTGCTGCGGCGCCAGGTGGCCGCCAAGACGCGCGAGATTCAGCAACGCAGTGATGAAGTCCTGGTGATCAATCGCACACTGCGCGCCACGGGTTCGCGGCGCGAGCTCAACGCTGTGCTGGACGAGGCCATCAAGGGGGCGCTGGCCTTGACGGGCTTTGACGGTGGCGTGTTGTGCGTTCGCGACGCGCAGAGCGGCCAGTTGCGGGTGGGAGCCCGTAGGCAGGCCTTGACAGAGGCTGATCGCGCGGCGGACGGGGGGCCGCTGTGTGACACGGCGTGCCCGGCCATGTTGGAGAGCGTGGCCAAGGGGCGGCGCCATGCCTTGCTGGCGGCCGGCTCGCCGGATGCCCCGCTTGCCTGCGGCAATGTGCACGACGCCACGGTGCGCTGGCACGCCTATTTTCCGCTGGCGGCTCAGGATCGCACCATCGGGATGCTGTGCCTGTTCTCGCACAAGACCGAGCCCCCACCGGTGCATGTGATGGAACTGGTGGAGGACATCTGCGGCCCGGTGGCGCTGGCGATGGAGAACGCCCGACTGTATGAGCAGGCGCAGGGCCATACACGGGAGCTGGAGCAGCGAGTGATCGCGCGCACGGCCGAGATTGCCGAGCTCAGCACGTTCTTGCAGGCCATCATCGACCACATTGCCAACCCGATCTTCTACAAGGGCCCGGATCTGCGCTTTCGCGGCTGCAACAACGCGTACGAGCGCGCGTTTTGCGTGGTGCGCGCCGACGTCATTGGCAAAACCGTGATGGAGCTTGCCTACCTGCCGCTGGCCGATCGCCAGGCCTACCAGCGGGAGGATGCGGCCGCGCTGGCCTCGGGCAACGTCGTGAGCCGGGAGGCGGCGATGCCGTTTGCCGATGGCCGGGTTCACCAGACCCTTTACTCGGTGAGTGGTTTCAGCGCACCGGGCGGGTCGCCCGCGGGCCTGGTGGGCGTAATCGTGGACATCACGCCGATGAAGGACGCACAGGCGGCCTTGCGCGTCGCCATGGAGGCGGCCGAGGCCGCCGACCAGATCAAGTCCGCGTTTCTGGCCACCATGAGCCACGAGCTTCGCACGCCGCTGAACTCCATCATCGGTTTCACCGGCATCGTGCTGCAGGGCATGGCCGGTCCGCTCAATGTCGAGCAGGCCAAGCAACTGGGCATGGTGCGCGACAGCGCTCGGCACTTGCTGGCCCTGATCAACGACGTGCTGGATATCTCCAAGATCGAGGCCGGCGAACTGCCCGTGGCATGCGAATCCTTTGACTTGGCGCGCTCCATCGACAAGGTGGCCGCGATCATGCGACCGATGGCCGACAAGAAGGGTCTGGCGCTGACGGTCAATGTCGCGCCGGGGGTGCGTGCCATGGTGAGTGACGAACGTCGCGTCGAGCAGGTGCTGCTCAATCTGCTCGGCAACGCGATCAAGTTCAGCAAAGCGGGATCGGTCTTGCTGCAGGCCGAAATGGTGAGTGACTTCCAAGTCGACCGGGCGCATCCACCGGTCCCGGCGGTGCGCTTGAGCGTGGCGGACACCGGCATCGGTATCCGGCCCGAAGACATGGCCTTGTTGTTCGTGCCCTTTCGGCAGATCGACTCGGCGCTGTCGCGCAAGCACGATGGCACGGGCCTCGGGCTGGCCATATGCCGCCGACTGACCGCCCTGATGGGCGGCACAATCGAGGCCCAAAGCGAATGGGGACACGGCAGCGTGTTCACGGTGACCCTTCCGCTACAGACGCCGGCCAACCGGGAACCTTCATGAACAAACGGATTCTGCTGATCGAAGACAACGAGCAAAACCGCTATCTCGCGTCGTTTCTGCTGCAGGCGCGCGGCTGGGAGATGGTGCATGCCGAAGACGGGCCGTCCGGTGTCGAACTGGCACGGCAGGTTGACCCAACACTGATCCTGCTCGACATCCAGTTGCCGGGCATGGATGGCTACGCCGTCGCGCGGGCGTTGCGCGTGGACCCGAAGCTGGCCGCGATTCCGATCGTGGCAGTGACCTCCTATGCCATGCCCGGCGACCGCGAGCGTTGCATGGCCGCTGGCTGCAACGGCTACATCGAGAAGCCCATCGACCCCAGCACGTTTGCGACGGAGGTGGAACGTTTTGCAGGGGAGAAACCATAGTGCGCGTGCTCATTGTGGATGATCGAGAAGACAATCGCTACCTGTTGCGCGTGTTGATGCAGGGGCATGGCTTCGAGGTGGAGGAGGCGCCGGACGGCGTGCGTGCCTTGGAGATGGCGCGTACACGCGTGCCAGACTTGGTGATCAGCGACCTGCTGATGCCGGTGATGGATGGCTACACCTTGCTGCGCCATTGGAAGGCCGACGCCGCGTTGCGGCGCACGCCGTTTGTCGTGTACACCGCCACCTACACGCAGCCCAAGGACGAACACCTGGCGCTGGACATGGGTGCGGACGCCTTCATTGTGAAGCCCGCCGAACCAGACGTGTTCATGGGCCGCGTGCACGAGGTGCTGCAAGCCGCGTCGCGGCATCCGCAAGCGGCGCGCGCGCCGACTGTCAGCGAGCCCGAATCACTCAAGGTCTACAACGAGGTCCTGGTGGACAAGCTGGAGAAGCGCAGCGCCCAGTTGGAACAACATGTTGCCGAGCTGCGCCTGGCGCAAGAACAGATTCTGCGGCTGAACCGGCTGTACGCCGCATTGAGCGAGACCAACAAGGCCATCGTGCATGCGCCGGACAAGGCCTACCTGTTCGCCGAGTTGTGCCGCATTGCGGTGCAGCGTGGTGGCTTGGCCATGGCATGGGTTGGCTGGCTCGATCCGGTCACGCAGGAGGTGGTTCCGGTGGCGCGCAGTGGCGGCGAGCCCGCCTGGCTCAAGCGCTTGGCTCCATTGAGCCTGTTGGGCCCACCCCGCGTTCCAATTGAGCTGGCGATGGTGCATGGCAAGCCCTACCTGAGCAACGACTTGCAGGCCGATCCCGCGCTGGCCTTGATTGCGGACGACCTGTCGCGGCTAGGGTACCAGTCGGCGGCCAGTTTTCCGCTGCGGGTGGCCGACCGCCTGGTTGGCGGTGTTTCGCTGTTTGCAACGGAGAAGAACTTCTTTGACCGCGAGTTGCTCGATCTGGTGACCGAAATGGTGTCCGATGTGGCCTTCGCCTTGTCCAATCTCGAAAAGGAGGCGCAGCGCCAACTGGCGCAGGAGCGACTGCGCTCCAGTGAAGAAGCCAGCCGCCTTAACAGCCGCGCGGTGGAGGCGTCGGCCAACGGCATCATGATTTCCGAGCTGGCCTCGGCGGGCCTGCACATCATTTATGTCAACCCGGCCTTCGAGCGCATTACTGGCTACAGCGCCGAGGAGGCGATAGGGCGCGACGCGCGTTTTCTGATGGGCGCCGATGCCGAGCAGCTTGGCGCGCAGGAGATTGCCGCGGCGGTGCGCGAGCGGCGCGAGGGCGATGCGATTCTCAGGAACTACCGCAAGGATGGCACCCTGTTCTGGAACGAGTTGGCGATTGCGCCGGTGCGCGATGCCGGGGGCGAGGTCACCCACTTTGTGGGCATCATCAACGACATCACCGAACGCAAGCAGTATGAAGAACAACTGGAGCGCCAGAACAACCAGGACGCCCTCACTGGCCTGGCCAGTCGCAACCTGCTCAAGGAGCGTGCCGAACTGGCGATTGCCTTTGCCGCGCGCCAGCATCGATCAGTGGCCTTGCTATTTCTAAATCTGGATCACTTCAAACGCATCAACGACAGTCTGGGGCACACCTTTGGAGACGCCATACTGGTGGCGGTGGCCACGCGGCTGAGCGCCACCATGCGCGAGCGCGATACCTTGGCCCGGATCGGCGGCGACGACTTCGTGGTGGTGCTGTCGGATCTGGCAAGCCCGCAGGACGTGCCCTTGCTGGCGGACCGACTCCTGCATCACATCGCGGTGCCGATTCCGCTACAGGATCGCGAGATCAACGTGACGGCCAGCGTGGGTGTCAGCTTGTATCCGCAAGACGGTGATGATTACGACACCTTGCTGCGCAACGCGGATGCGGCCATGTACCGGGCCAAGGACGCGGGGCGCAACGCCTTTCGTTTCTACACCGCCGACATGAACGCGCAAGCCCTGCGCAAACTCGAACTCGAAGCACGTCTGCGCCACGCCCTGGACCGCGATGAGTTGCTGTTGCACTACCAGCCCTTGCTGAGTCTGACTACCAACGAGGTCACCGACGTCGAGGCGTTGGTGCGCTGGCGCGCCACCGACGGCACGCTGATATCACCGCTCGACTTTATTCCCCTGGCCGAAGAAACCGGGCTGATTGTGCCGATTGGACAGTGGGTGCTGCGCAGCGCTTGTTGTCAGGCGCAACAGTGGCGAGACGCCGGCCTGGAGTTGCGCATGGCCGTGAACCTGTCTGCCCGTCAGTTCCGGGACGACAAGCTGGTCCAGACGGTGCGCGACGCGCTGGTGGATTCCGGATTGCCGGCACGGCTGCTGAAGCTGGAGATCACCGAGAGCGCGGTGATGGAAAACGCCGAGCAGGCGGCGCGCATTCTGTCCGAGCTCAAGGCGTTGGGCCTGGGCATTTCGGTTGATGACTTTGGCACCGGGTACTCGTCGCTCGCCTACTTGCAGCGTTTTCCGATTGATCAGTTGAAGATCGACCGTTCGTTTGTGCAGGACATCACGCTGCACCCGGAAAGCGCCTCCATCGTGCACAGCATCATCGGGCTGGCTCGCAACCTGCGGCTACAGACGGTGGGCGAGGGCGTCGAGACCTTGCAACAGCGGGACTTCTTGCGCGGCGCGGGCTGCGACCTGATGCAGGGCTTCCTGTTCAGCCGCCCGCTTGCGCCGGCCGAATTCATGGACTTGGTGCGGCGGCATCGGGCCGACCTTCGGGTTTGACTGGATGCTGACGGGGGCTGCCGGGGCGCAAGGCGCTAACTGAACTGCGGCCCCGGCGAGGCAACATGCATAACATTCCCATTACCCCGATCCGCGACATCGCGCCAACGCCTGCCGCCGCCGGTGCGCTGGCACGCTTGGGGCTGGCAATGCGGCGCCACCAGCGCTTCATCATGGGGGTGCAATGGACGATTGTGCTGGTCTATCTCAGCCTGCTGATTTACCCCGCGCTCATGCCGTCGCCAGCGCAAGACGCCCACATCTACAACAACCTGCGGCTGTTTGCGCAGTTTCTGTTCTGGGGCGTCTGGTGGCCCTTTGTGATGCTGTCCGTCATGCTGCTCGGGCGCGCGTGGTGCGGCGTGTTCTGCCCGGACGGCACCTTGACCGAGTTGGCCAGCCGCCATGGTTTGGGGCGCTCGATTCCGCGCTGGATTCGTTGGAGCGGCTGGCCCTTTGTGGCGTTCGTCAGCACCACGGTTTATGGCCAGTTGGTCAGTGTCTACGAGTACCCTCAGGCGGCCCTGTTGGTGCTGGGCGGCTCCAGTCTGGGTGCGGTGGCGGTTGGGCTGGTGTATGGCCGCGCCAGCCGCGTGTGGTGCCGTTACCTGTGCCCCGCCAACGGGGTATTTCAATTGCTGGCCAAGGTGTCGCCGCTGTATTTTGAAGTCGACCAACTGCGCTGGAAGCAAGCCCGCGAGCGCGCCCCGGCCGTGAACTGCGCGCCATTGATCGGCATCGGCCATATGCGTAGCGCCTCGGAGTGTCACGCCTGTGGTCGTTGCGCCGGGGAGCGCGGCGCGGTCAAGCTGGCCCTGCGTTCGCCTGCGCGCGAGATCCTGTCGAACCAGCCGCGCAAACTTCGAACCGACGAGGCGGTGACCTTGATTTTTGGCGTGATCGGCATCGCCAGCGCCGCCTTCATGTGGTCTGCCAGCGCGCGCTATGTGCGAATGAAGACTCTGCTGGCCGATTGGTTGATCGCCCGCGACGGGTATGCGCTGTTGCAGGACAACGCCCCCTGGTGGTTGCTGACCCACTACCCGGCCGCCAACGACGTGTTCACCTGGCTCGATGGGTTGTGCATCGTGGTCTTCATCCTGGGTGGCGGTGGCGCGCTGGGCCTGGCCATTTGGTGCGGTGTCTGGCTGGCGTCGCGCATCGCGCGCGACCCGGCGCTGTCGTGGCAAAGGCTCTCCTTGTTCCTGATACCGATTGGTGGCGTCGGGGTGTTCCTGGGCTTATCGATGTTGACCCTGGGCCACCTCAGGGCCGAAGGCGTGAGTTTGCTTTGGGTCCCCGCTGTGCGGGCGCTTTTGCTGGCATCCGGTGCAGGCTTCTCGGCCTACCTCCTGCTGCGTTTGACGGCATGTGGCCGCTCCTGGCGCGCCACCAGCGCGGCGCTGGTGGGCTTGCTGCCCTTGGCCTTGGTGCTCAAGGTCTGGGCCGGCGCGCTGTTTTGAGGCGCGGGCGTCCCGCGCGGCTAGCCTTGGGGCCCGTTTCGGTAGCGTTGATGCAGGATCTTGACGCGCTGGACATAGACCTGCGTCTCTGCGTAAGGCGGTATGCCCGCGTACTTGGCCACTGCCGCCGGGCCCGCGTTGTCGGTCGATCCCATGGCGCCCCCGGGCAACAGGCAGCAGAGCACCAGCAACAGCCACGGCAGCCACGCTGTCGCGGCCGATGCCGACGGCCGCTGAGCGGGTTGCCGGTCTGGACGGGTCAAGATTGGCTTCATTCGTGGTGATGGCGGTGGGTGCGGTCCGTGCGCACCGGCTGATTTTGACGGGATCGTGGCGGGCTGTCACGCTCCGGCGTGAATCACGATACCGCAGCGTGAGCGCGGTACCGGTTTGAGTTTCGTCAATGGAGCGTTTCAAACGCCGGGACAACGCGTGCTTAACGCGGCAACTCCCGTGTTTTCGGATGCATACTGGCCCACCCGAACGGTTTTCTTTGAGGGGTTCGATCATGCACAAAAAATCTCGTTGGATCCAGACGGCGCTGGCCTTGCTGGCGGGGCTGTTCAGCACGGTGCTGCAGGCCACGACGCTACGGCTGACGACCGAGGTGTCCCCGCCATTCAATATGCTCGAGGGCGACAAGATCGTGGGTCGTTCGACCGACCAGGTCCGGGAAATGATGGACCGGGCCAAGGTCAACTTCACCATGGAAGTATTGCCGTGGGCGCGCGCCTACAACATGGCCCTGAAAGAGCCCGACACCTGCGTCTTCACCACCACCCGCACGCCCGAGCGCGAAGCGCTGTTCAAGTGGGTCGGTCCGGTTGGTGCGGCGGAATGGGTTCTGTATGGCAGCGCCGAGCGCAAGCTCAAACTCCAGAACATCGAGGAAGCTCGCTCGCTGCTGATCGGCACCTACCTGGGCGACGCGCGTGACGAGTACTTCCGTAGCCGAGGGTTCCGGGTGGAGAGTGTTTCGGATGATTTGGCCAACCCGCGCAAGCTGCTTTTGAATCGCATCGATCTGTGGGCCGCCAGCGTGGTGCGCGGCGCGTTGCTGATCTCGCAAAACGGCTGGACCGACCAGATCGTGCCGGTGCTGTCCTTTCACAAGGTCGATCTGTACGTCGCCTGCAATCCGGCTGTGCCCACCGCATTGATCGACAAGCTCAATGCAACGCTCGAAGGCATGGTCCGTGACGGGACCTCCAAGGCAATGGAAAAGAAGTACGCGCGCTGGCCCTTGCCACCAAACTGAAGCCCGCCAGACAGCCATGATCAGTCGTTCCCCGAGTGAGCGACTCGGAATCAAGCGGCCGAGCTGACTGTGTTGCGCGCCGCGGTGACAATGGCTGCTGTTCATTTCCAAGAAAGAGCCGACCATGGACTTGTCTCGTTTCCCTCGCCGTCGCTACACGGCGGGCCCCACGCCGCTGGAGTTCCTGCCGCACTTCACCAAGGCGCTGAGTCCGCACGGAGACGGCCCCAAGGTCTGGATCAAGCGCGACGACATGCTGGGCCTGTTTCCCGGCGGCAACAAGACCCGCAAACTGGAGTTTCTGGTGGCCGACGCGCTGGCGCAGGGGGCAGACACCCTGATCACCTGCGGCGCGCCGCAATCCAACCACTGCCGCATCACGCTGGCGGCGGCGGTGAAAGAGGGGTTGAAGTGCCGCTTCGTGATCGAAGAACGCGTGCCGGGCAGTTTCCACGAGGACGCCAGCGGCAACCATTTTCTGTTCCGCCTGATGGGGGTCGAGTCCCTGACCGTGGTGCCAGCGGGCACCAACATCGCGCAGGCCATGCAACAGGTGGCCGACGCCCTGGCGCAGACGGGCCGCAAGGGCTACATCATTCCCGGCGGCGGCTCCAATGCGCTTGGCGGGCTGGGCTACGTTGCCTGTGCCCAGGAGTTGCAGCAACAGTTCTTCGACCAAGGCGTGCAGATCGACCGCGTGGTGCTGGGCTCGGGTAGTTCGGGCACCCACGGTGGGCTGGTGGCGGGGTTCCTGGGCAATCACATCCAGATTCCGATCACCGGCATCGGCGTCAGCCGCGGTTCGGCCGAGCAGGAGTCGCTGGTGCACAAGGAAGCGCAGGCGGTGGCAGACTTGCTGGGTTTGTGTATGACCGTCCCTCGCGAGGCGGTGGTGAGTGTCGACGGCTACTGGCAACCCAAGTACTCGGTGCCCAACGCCAGGATGGTGGAGGCGGTGCAACTGCTGGCCCGCACGGAAGGGATCTTGCTGGACCCGGTCTACACCGGCAAGGTCATGGCCGGCTTGATCGGCCTGAAGCGTCAAGGTTTTTTCAAGGCCGGCGAGAACGTGCTGTTCCTGCACACCGGCGGCCTGCCGGCGCTGCATGTTTTTGAGCGTGAGGTCCTGGGACAGGCCAAGGTCGCGCCCTGAGCCGAACGGCTTTCAGGCGATCCCAAGCGCAGGCACGGGCGCCTACATCGCCTTGAACAGGTGGCTATAGAGCCGGCTCACCGCCAGCTTGTCCGGGATGCCGCGCAGGCTGAGGCTGGTTTTGCCGGCTTCGTCGCGTGTCACGCTGGTGATGGCCAACGCGCGTACCACCGTGCCACGGTGAATCTGCCAGAAAACCTGCGGATCGAGCTGGCCCAGCAACTCTTTCAGGGGCGTGCGAATCAGATACTCCCGCGCGGCGGTGAGCACACGCACATACTTGTCAGCCGCCTCGAAATACAGCACCTCGTCGATCGGCACCATCTGGATGGTGCTGCCCTGGGCACTGGTGATGCTGACCTGAATGACCTTAAGCGGGGCGCCGGCCGGCGCCGGCGCGTCACCCAGCAGCGCCCGTAACTGGCTCATGGTTGCTTCGAAATCGATAGCTGACTGCGACCGGCTGGCAAGGGTTGACTTTAGTTTTGATACCGTTTTTTGCAGGCGGTCAGCTTGCACCGGCTTGAGCAGGTAGTCGATTGCCTGAGCCTCGAAGGCGGCCACCGCGTACTGGTCGTAGGCGGTGACGAACACCAGCGCCGGAAACGGCTTGGCACCCGGCCCGTCGGTGACCCAAGTGTCGGCCAGGGCGGCGGCGGCCTCGATGCCACTCATGCCCGGCATGCGAATGTCGAAGAACAGCACATCGGGTTGCGCGCTGAGCGCCTGCGCCACGGCCGAGGCGCCATCGCCCACGCTGGCGACGAAGCGCAACTCGGGCCACAGCAAGGCCAGCTCGGTTCTCAGGGCCTCGGCCAGCAGGGTTTCGTCTTCGGCGATCAGGGCGGTGGGCGGGGTGGTCGATGCGATCATGACGTGGTGGGAAGGGTGATGGTCACTGCCGTGCCGCCGCTGGGTGCGTTGGCTACCGTGAGCGACGCCTGCGCGCCATAGCTGGCCTGCAGGCGTTCCTTCACCTGCCGCAGCCCGAAGCCGCCGTCGCCGGGATCGGCGACTGGCGCGGCGGATCGCAGCCCGACGCCGGTGTCCTGCACCTGCAGCAACAGGCGCTGACCATCGCGTTGCGCACGGATGTCGATGCGACCGCCCTGCACACTGGGCTCCAGGCCATGCTTGATGCTGTTTTCGACCAGGGCTTGCAGCAGCAGTGGCGGTATTTGCTGGTTGGACAGTTCGGCCGGCAGGTGAAGCTCGAATTGCAGTCGTGCACCCATGCGCACCCGCATCAATTCCAGGTAGTCGTTCAGGCGCTCGAACTCGGCGCCCAGCGAATAGCTGCTCGCGCGCGAAGCCGCCAGGGTGGCGCGCAGGTAGGCCACCAGCCGGTCCAGCATCTCCTGCGCGCGGGCGGCGTCGACGCCAATCAGGGCGCGCAGGTTGGCCAGCGTGTTGAACAGCATGTGCGGCTCCAACTGCGTTTCCAGCAGTTTGAGCTGGGCCTCGGCGGCGTGGCGTTGCGCGGCTTCGGTTTGCGCGGCGCTGCGCGCGGACTCCTCGCGCGCCTTGGACAACTGCTCGCGGCTCATGAAGTAGTAGGTCATCACGCCACCAGCGGTCAGGCTTAGCAGCAGCAAGGCCATGTTTTGCCCCCGGTGCGGGCTCAGAACCCATTGGACAGGGTGGTTCAGCAACCATGCGGCGACGCTCATTCCGATGGCGTAGCCAGCCGTGACACCGAGCGGCACGATCACGAACAGGCCGCGCCACTGCCGGTCGCGGTCCTTGATCCAGCAGCGCATGGCCAGCTCAATGATCAGCCAGATGTTCAGGCCGATGCTGTGCGAATACACCATGTTCTGGAGGAACTCACCACCAACAAACGCGCTCAGGCCCAGCGCGATCACGGTGTTGAGCACCAGCACGGGCAGTACCGAGTGGAGCAAGGTGGTCAGTAGCTTGCGCCGCATCACGCCATGGGTTGAAGCGTTCATGGGCGGCGCTGTTCGTCGGGGCTGAGGGTCGGGGGCATGGCAGGCTCGGGGCAGGGCTTGGGTGGCGAGCATAGCGTGCCCGCCAACGCCGCCGCCAGCCAGCGCTTTGGGACCAAGTGGGTCCAAAGCGTCGCGAGCTGCTCGCCCGGCGCGCGACAGGCCCGCCGCATCACTGCCAGCCTGGTTCCAGACGTTGACATGGGCCTCCTGCAACACCTCTTCGGATGCTGGCCCGATCAGGTGACCACGATCTCGTCCTGATGGTTGGCAATGTGCAAGGTGTGTGCCAGGGCAAACTCACCTTTGCTCAGCATGCCATAGGCAAAGTGTGGCTTGAGCGGGCCCGCGTGCACGTCAAAACGCGTGATCGCGGTGCGCAGCCGCGCGGCGCCCGGCTTCCAGTCATCAAGCTGGGGCAGGGCGGGCGCTCCAGGAATGGCGTCGGTCAGACCGTGGCTCATGCGACCACGCAAACCAAAGAAGGCGAAGGCCATGGCCCCAGCGGTCTTCTGAAACAGCACGCTCTTGGGCTCAGGAAAGCCGTCCATGCTCATCTCGATGCTCTGGGCCAGGTGCTCCAGCACCGCGCGCAGCTTCCAGGCGGTGGTGCTGCGCGCCTCCTTGACCTGGTCCAGGCGATCGAGCCAGCGCAAGGCATCGCCGAGCGTCTGCACCTTGGGTGTGTCGGCCAGGGCCGCACCACTTAGCATCGTGGTTTGAAGGATGAGGTAGTGCCTGCGGTTCATGGGCGGATGATAGCCAGCTTGTTGACGGGCCGCTGGCGAAGGCTTGTGCTGGAGCCGTGCTTGCTCTTTACACGGTGGAAACGCAACGCCGCACGCAGCTTCCTACAATCTGCAGCATGAAAACGTCTTATGCGATTGCAGGTGCCGCGGCGCTGTTGGTGGCGGGGGGTGGTGCCTGGTGGTTCAGCCAGCGAGCGGACGCCGATGCGGTTCAGTACCGTACGGCCAAGATTGAGCGCGGTCCCCTGCAGGCGACGGTGTCGGCCAGTGGTGCGGTCAACCCGGTGACGCAAGTCTCGGTCGGCACGCAGGTGTCAGGCCAGATTCGGGATCTCTACGTCGACTTCAATTCCGAGGTCAAGGCTGGCCAATTGATTGCGCAGATCGACCCGGAAACCTTCGAGTACCGCGTGCGTTCGGCCCAGGCCGATGTGGATGCGGCGCGTGCGGCCACCATGACTCAGCAGGCGGCGCTGGCCAAGGCCAAGGTTGACGCCGACGAATTGCAGCGCGACTTTGATCGCAAGACCCAGTTGGTGGCCAAGCAGTTCATTGCCGCGTCCGAAGCCGAGAAGGCGCACGCCATGGCGCGCAGCGGCGCCGAAAACGTCAAGCTGGTGGCGGCTCAGTTGCAAAGCGCGCAGGCTGGCGTGGCGCAGCGCGAGGCGTCGTTGGCGCAAGCCCGTATTGACCTGCAGCGCACCCGCATTACGTCGCCAGTCGACGGTATCGTGATCAAGCGTGCGATCGAGAAAGGCCAGACGGTGGCTGCCAGTCTGCAGTCGCCGGAATTGTTTGTGATCGCGCAGAACCTGCAGGACATGCAGGTGGACGCCAGCATTGATGAGAGCGATGTCGGGCGCATCCGCGCTGGCCAGAAGGCCACCTTCACGGTCGATGCCTTTCCAGGCCAGACTTTCGAGGGCCAAATACGCCAGGTGCGCAAGGCGGCGCAAACCGTGGCCAATGTGGTGACCTATGTAGCGGTAGTAGGTTTTTCCAACACCGGCGGGCGACTGCTGCCGGGCATGACCGCCAACGTGCGGGTGGTCACCGATTCGCGCGAGAGTGTGCTCAAGGTTCCCAACTCGGCCTTGCGCATGCGCATCGCCGGGGTCGAGCCGGCCGCCCAAGGGAGCGCGTCGGCTCCGACGCGGCCTGGCTCGGCGGCCACCACGGGTGCGCTCGACAGCGGCTTGCCGACCTCGCAGGCGCAGGCCCAGGGTGCGCCAGGCGGTGGCATGGCCGCGTTGCGAGAGCGCCTGGTCACCGAGCTGCAACTCAGTGCCGCCCAGGTCGAGAAGGTGGATGCCGTCTACGCCGAAGCGCGGCCGCGTTTTGGACAACTGCGTGACTTGAGTGCCGAGGAGCGCCCCAAGGCGCGAGAGCGCATCACCGCCGATGTGCGCGCCCGCATTGGCGACTTGCTGACGCCGGAGCAAAAGCTGAAGTACGCCGCCCTGGTGGCGGAGTCGGCCGGCCGCACCAACACGCGGGGGCGTATCTACCTGCTGGATGCACAGGGCAAACCCAAGGCGTACAGCGTGCGATTGGGCATCTCGGACGGCACCAGCACCGAATTGCTGGTGCCGCCCAACTCGCCCGAGGTGCAGGACCTCAAGGAAGGTGCCGTGGTCATTGTTGGCACCGTGGGTGGAGCTGGGCCGGGCGGCAAACCCGCGTCGGGCGGCCCGCGGATGCCCTTCTGAAACCTTGTGGGACAGACCAAAGTTACACGCAGTGAACTTTGCTCTGTCCCCAACTGATTAAGGATGTTCTTGTGGGACAGACCGCTGGACACGCAGTGAACTTTGCTCTGTCCCCAACTGATTAAGGATGTTCTTGTGGGACAGACCACCGTAAGTACCGACAAATCACTGCTGATCGACGCTGTCGACCTGGTCAAGACCTATGTCATGGGTGACCAGACCGTGCACGCCTTGCGGGGTGTGTCGCTGACCATTGCCGAGGGGGACTTCGTGGCCATCATGGGTGCGTCGGGCTCGGGCAAGTCCACCTTGATGAATATTCTGGGATGCCTCGACTTGCCGACCAGCGGCCAGTACCGGCTGGCTGGCGAAGAAGTCGAGACCATGGCGCAGGATCAATTGGCCTCGATCCGCAACCGTCGTATTGGTTTCGTCTTTCAGCAATTCAACCTGTTGCCACGTACTTCGGCTCTGGAAAACGTGGAGCTGCCGATGGTCTATGCCGGTTTGAACGCGGCGCAGCGGCGCGAGCGCGGCATGAAGGCGCTGCAAAAGGTGGGCCTGGGCGAACGCTTCCTGCACACGCCTGCCGAATTGTCGGGCGGGCAGCAGCAGCGCGTCGCGATTGCCCGGGCGCTGGTGAACGATCCGCAACTGATCCTGGCCGATGAGCCCACCGGCGCACTCGATTCACAGACCAGCGAAGACATCATGCGCTTGCTGCAAGACCTCAACCAGCACGGCATGACCGTGGTGCTGGTCACGCACGAGGCCGACATTGCCGCCTGGGCGCGGCGCAAGCTGGTGTTCAAGGACGGTTTGATCGTGCAAGACGTGGCGCAGCGGCCCGGGTTTGGGCTAACTCAGCAAGTCCGCAATGACAGCGAGGAGGCGGTTCGATGAACTTCTACGCCGCCCTGCGCAGCGCCCTACGGGCCCTGGCTGCCAACACGCTGCGCAGCGTGTTGACCATGCTGGGCATCATCATTGGCGTGGCGGCGGTGGTCACCATGATTGCGGTCGGGCGCGGCGCCACCGAACGGGTGCAGGAGCAGATGAAGGGCTTGGGCTCCAACATCATGCTGGTGCTGCCGGGTTCGGTCACCGCCGGCGGTGTGCGCCTGGGCGCGCAGACCGGCCAGGGCCTGACCGAGGACGATGCGGTGGCCATTGCGCGTGACGTGCCCGAGGTGCAAGTGGCGGCGCCCACGCTGCGCACGGGGGCGCAAGTGGTGGTGGGCAACACCAACTGGAGC
>JAUXWC010000124.1 GCA_030685025.1 Rhodoferax sp. | reverse complement strand
CGCGTCTTCAACCCTTCGCGTGAGACCCTGTACATCCTCAACCAGGCCAAGGACATCGGAGCTCAGGCGCACCGGCTGTGCGAGATGCTCTTTGGCATTGAGGGGCGTGTGGGCCAGCGCAAGCTCTGGGGCATCGTGGGCTTGGGCCGGACCTACCCGCACCGCCTGGTCAACTCCGCCTGCGAGCGCGCCCTGAACGATGGCCTTTACAGCTACAAGCACGTCAAGGCGCTCACCGAGCGGCTCGTGGCCGACGCCCTGGCCGCCATCGACGCGTCGCCAGATGCGCCCCCCGCTCAGGCCGAATTGCCCCTGACCCAGGAGCACCCCCTCATCCGTAGCCCTGATGAGTACGCAGACATGTTTGCCCACTGCCGCGCCCAGTCATAACCCCCATCCATTTTCATTTCTGACAGAGATATTCCCATGACCCTCACTGAGATCGAACGCGCCCTGAGCGAACTGCGCCTGTCTGGCATTGCCGCCACCTTGAACACCCGCGTCATGCAGGCCCAAAGCTCCCAGGAACCGTTCCTCGACACCTTTGCCTCCATGCTCCAGGACGAACTGGATCGGCGCCGCTCGCGTTTGACAGAGCGCCGGTTCAAACAATCCGGACTCGATGAGCGGCTGAGCCTGGCTGACTTTGATTGGCGCTTTAACCCCAAGGTTCCCAGGCAGGCTTGCTTTGAGTTGCACACCCTCAAATTCATCACCGAAGGCGCCAATGCCCTGATCATTGGCAAACCCGGCACCGGTAAAAGCCACATCGCAAAGGCCGTGGCCTACCAGGCCACATTGCAGGGCTACAGCGTCAAGTACGTCGAGGCCGACAGCGACTTTGCCAAGTTCGGGCTGGCCACCCAGGCTGAACAAGCCAAGATCCTGAGCACCTACACCGAGCCGGATCTACTCGTCCTGGACGATCTCTTTCTGGCCCGGCGCATTGCCGAGGTGAGCGCGGAGTTGCTGCAGGCGATCGTCCACCAGCGCTACAAATTGCGCCGCTCCATTGTTGTGACTTCAAACCGCGTGGTCCAGGACTGGGGGAAATATCTGGGCGACGCCACCATGGGCAGCACCATCCTGGACCGCCTGATGCACCGCTGCAGCATGCTCGACTTCGAAGGAAAGAGCTACCGACTCAGGGAGGCGGCGGCTCGAATTGCAGCACCAACGCCCACTGATTCATGAATCCTGCCTCTGCGAGGTCCGCGCGGCACTCGCCCGCCGTGGACAACTGTCCTGACCACAGGGCGAGCCTGTGGACAGCCGGTGCTGCGCACCGGTACGACAGTTGCCCTCCGCTCCCCGGCGTTTCGCCTTCGGCCTGACGCGCTGCGCTTGCCAAACAGCCTTTTTGTAGAAAACTCCAAAAAGTCAGGGAGAAATTACCAAGAAAGGAAGTCAGAACCAGCCAGACCAAAGAGTTGATAATTCAGCCGTCCTGCCTGGGGCAGTTTGGGTGGCCATAAGTGGAGCAGTTTGGGGTGGCCATCGGGGCCCTCGTTACCACTGCAGAGACTGCGTCGGCCCAGGAGAGGGTGAGATTGACATTCGCAGCTGGCGACAAAGCGCCTGAAACGTTTTTGGTCGAATCAGGCAACCCTTTGGTGGTTGATGACCGACACGAGCATCAATTCCAATCGTTCGTTGGTTGTGAAGGGGTAAATGTGGTTAGGCCGTCCCACAAAACGATCGTGGGACGGCGGGTAGTGGTTTCAACTGTCCGGGCTGCTGAAGGACTCGTTTTCGTCAACATGGACTACCTATCTAGCAAGCTAGTGAATATTTCATCTGTCAAAGCGACGCCAAATTGCACGCTCAACAACCCCACGACAACTACCGTATCGACCGGAATGAACCTGTACCTGCGCCGTGGGGAACGCATAACCACAGCATTGCCAATAGACGGAGCGGGAAGCGGCGGAAGCGTAATGTTTGAATTGCTCTAGCCGAATCGAGGAATTCATCATGACGTGGCACAGCCGGCTGATCTTGAGACTTGGTGAATCGCTGAAATTTGAAGCCAAGCACGCCAAAGGCAATTTGGGCCAAGAAGAAATTGAGAGCCATTCGATCGTGGACCAAGGTGGCAAAGTAACTGGTTCTGTTCAATACACCGAACACATGAGCATCAAAGCTCCGTTTGTTCAGAGCCTTCGAGTGGTGCAAAGCAATGAAGTGGGTTCAGTGGTGGTTGATCAGCGTTGGAATGAGTAACAAGGAGACGCCTTATGCCGAGCGACGAAGAGTTGATGGTGATGGCCAATGATCCGGCGCATAGCAACTGGTTCAGCCACGCACTCAGGGAAGCACTCAAGCGTGATCCGGTGGATGCTGCAAATGACGCGGGTCTGTTGGCAATCGTGTTGGATAAGAGGGCGTCTGAATTGCTGGCCAACGCGAGCGCTCAGGCAGTCATTCGTCAGGTTGCCTGAAGGTAGCGGAAGCCGCGTCGTGCAGTTCTCGCCAGTCAACGTGTACCAAATGTGGCTTGCATCCCAGGAGCGGCCTGGTGGGCTTTGGATTAGGCGCACGACTTGGTCAAACATGTGCGCTCACGTCACTGCGGTCGGTGAATTCACGGGGCCAGCTCCGTACTTCGGAAATCCGCCTGTGCGTGCGGACCTATACGACTTGCAAGGACATCGAAAACAGCGTGGAGTCGAGATTGCCGTACCCGGCACGTACAAGACTTGGCGGCAGGTTCCCACGCCGACATGGCATCTCTCCACGAGTCGCGATGATTCGAAGTGAAAGGAACCCTGTGGTGGCTGAGCAAAAGACGCTGGCCAGCGGGGCAATCGTGTTCCGCTTGATGGAGCAGGGCCAGCTGCCAAACTATACGTTCGTTGTTGACCGCTCCACCAAAGGACTTGAGTTCCTTGAGCAACTCAAGTCCCGCCCGGCCGGGATGTTCGACGCGGGGAAAGCCAACGACCCAGTGCTTCTGTGGGAAGCCTCGCCTCATCCATACTTCCTAGCGTGGGGACGTTGGGGCAGCGAGGCCGGCTTCACCATCCAGGTTTCCAGCATCGAGAGCCTGCTTACCATGGCGCTGCCGAAGGCGATGGAACGGACACTCAAAATGGGGGGCCTTTGCGCGTTCGTGGCGGCTGTGGATGATAAAGTTCGACCGGTCATCGAGCGCAGGAATGCGGAGCTTCAGCCCGTTGCCGGGCCGAACGGTGTGGCGCAATAGATCAGCGAGCGGTTGCGTAGGTGTTCCACGTACGCATGAGGTGGCCGCTCACAGCCACTCCGACATCGCCCGTCGCTTCCAATTCCTCACGGCGTACTCGTTCGAGTAGTCAAGTTGCACAGGCCCGCACGTTTATCATTCTGGCAACACGACCGAATGCGGATCCATTTTGCGGAGTCGAAAGCGGAGTTGGCGACGTCCAAGGGTCCTTGGGTACGGACTGAACAAGGCGGTCGCAATTGATGGTCCGGTGATGCCCGTGAATGCGCCGGCATCAATGCGCTCGACCGAGTGAGCCTACTGATTGAAGGAGAACAAATGACCGCGCCCAAACCGCTCAATGCTTCAACGGTTGATCTGGCCACCGTCCTTGCGAAGCAACGTGCCGACCAAGCCGATTGGCAACGCCGCGCGACAGAAGCACAAGCGCGGGCTGCACACGCTTTCGCCCGCCTGCTTGCAATGGCAGAGTCGAGCGATACCGGTCAAGCAAGCCGCATTGCCAGGTTCGTCGCCAGCACGTTTGACGGCCGCGCATTCCCGTTTGATCTGTTTGATCTCCGGAGCCTGGATGTCGCCATCAGCGACGACATGCTCGTTTGCCTCGACGCGCTGCGATGGGCCAAAGCAGATCTCTTCAACTTGGTCCCTGACGGTGAGGCTCGCGTGAAAGCAGTCGTTAAGGTGTGGAACCTAATGCCTGCCGTCGGAGCGGGGTGATTCGGTTGGTCATGGAAAGAAGCGCATGCTCGACAAACTGATCCTGAAAGAGTACGAGGCGACTACCGATTTACTTAGGGAGGTCTACGAGTACATGTTGCGATTGCCAGCTGTCCCGACCACTGTTGACCTCGCGCGCCGCGTCCGCGCGCATCTCGACACCCCCAGCCATTTAGTCGCATCAACCGAGGCAGCTGAGAACCTGCGTACCAGTGCGCTCAGGCACGGCGGCAATTACAGTCCGGCCGGTGTGCCCGTGATCGAGCTTGAGGTCGAAGGCGATGTGGTCACTGTTTTCACCGGCGCAATTGACGGCTGGCCAGCTGATCGTGCACTGCAGCACCATCAAGCCGTGTTGCACAGGCTTCAGCAAGGAGAAACCGTTCGCCTCGAATCCGGTGCCTTGCCTCGCGCGGGCGTGTTTTGATTCTTGACGCCGACATAGGACTAGGCAGGCTACCGACCTTCCCTGCCCCAGTGACGGGGCCATGGGATCGTTACTGGATACTCAGCTGGCGGTGTCACCACGGCGGGTCAGGACCGAAGTCGATGCTTGGGCCAGATCCGCGCCGGAGTCAACAATGCCCGCCGTCAACGCACCGGCCTACATCGCCTGAGCCCTCGACAGGAGCTCAATGGACATCGCGTCCACATCGTGCTGGTACAAATAGAGCGGTCGAAGGGTTTCCTGCCCCCAACTCACCAACTCCATGTACCCATAGCACGGGTACTTCTTGGGAGCTGGGTGCTGGGAGTCAGCGAAGCGCCCTTCCTCCTCCTTGATCCATTGCTTCCAAGATGCCGGACTGGTCAACAGTTTCATCGTCACCGCACCCCCAGTTCTGTCACTGATTCCGCATTCTGGCACCACACGTAACTCGGTGCCAGCATCAAGGTGGCCCTGGCTGCAGACTTCCCGTGACAAGTGTCAGGCGAGGAAGAGATATTGATTGCAGGGCGCCAATCATCAAGGGCGCCGTTTGTGCTTCAGAAGAGCCCCGCCTGCTCGATCTGTTCGACCACTGGCAAAGCCTCTTCCCCCGCCATCCACTCCGTCCCTCGAGTCTGCTTCCAGTACAAGCGAATCAGCTCACCCATCACCAGAGCTGACTGCCACTTGCCATCCGCAAGACGCTGCATGACCGATTGCGACATGCCCCTAACTTGGAACTGCTTCTTCAGCTCATCGAGCAGCGCGGTCAACGAAGCCTCGCCAAGCGCTTCAATTTCGCCTCTCACGAGTTTGACACGCTCGCTTTCACTTTCTCTTAGCCTTGCATGTTTTCGCTCGACTGGATTGACCACCGCAGCCGCGGCCGCTTGATGTCCGCCGTCGCTGACGTCCGCCATCTGAGGCGCTGTCGTCGAATCAAGTACTCGCCCTGACAGCAACGACTTTAGGTACGCGTGTCGCGAGAGAACTGGCGTGCCAGGCAATCCCAACCTCTCTTCAAGACGGTCAATTGCCTTCGCAAATGCCAGCTCACCGAAGCGAATGAAGAGATCTTCAGCTATCTCAGCGTCGATCCCCAGCTGCAGCGCACGCGCCACTTTGGTGAGGTCCACTGGCTTTGATTCAGTCGCGGCGGCCCCGGGTTTCATCCGAACTTCAAACTGGATGAACTCCACAGTTCGCCCAACCTTGATCTCGCGCGCGACGACCAGCAGCTCGCTAACTTCGTTCACCTCCTCGACCGCCGGTTTGATCGTGTCGCGATTGAAGAATCGAAACTCAGTCTTGATTTCCTTTGGCAACGGTTTGCCTGTCAGAACTGGCAACCACCACTGCCAATGCTGCTTGCTTGTTAGGTGCGACGGGTTGTCCTTGTACCTGGCGCAAATTTCGTACAGCGCCAAGCCTGCATGGGATCGAAACTGTGCAATCGTCGAGCGCCTAATCTGCGCATATCGAATCGGAGAAAGCATCTCCTGTCGCAGAGATGGCGGGTAGGCCCACGACAGCCAGTTCTCGCCGTTCTTCTTGAATAGGCGTACCTCCGCCAGCAGCGCGCATGCGCCCCATTCGGTAATTTCACCTGGCGATGGCGACTGCCACTCCACAACGTGGGTGACCATCGATCGCAGGTGCTTCTTGAGCTCCTCTATGGTCCCCTTCGATCCATCAAATCCTCGGATAACGGCGTTCAGCGGCGCGGCAAACATGCCCGTATCCCCCTGCTCCGCCCCCTGCTCGCGCGCGACCAGCATCATGACCGTGTAGGCTTGCCGTCCAACGCGGGTGATGGCACCAGTCTTCGGAACCATTGCCAAGGCTGAGACCGGTTTCTCAATCTTGTCGGGACCACTGATGACCTCTGTCTTCATACCTCATTATGTGTGAGATTGCCCGTTTCACGCAAATGGTCAGCATTGAACTCGCCTAATGAAGGGGCGAAGTACATGGTTCCTCTCACATTTGGCGGGCATGCAGAAGAAAGAGGGTCTAGTTTGCCTCACAGTTCGGCACCGACGGAACAGTTCTGAGCAGGGAAAGTGCCGCGTTAGCCAGTCCAGGCGGTGTTTTCGGCGCGCCTCGTGGATCAGTTTTTCGTGCCTTGTGATTCCTCACACTTCTTATGATTGCTCTCACACATCTCATGGTTTGTCTCACATTTCCTCTGGTTCTCCTCACCGAACGTACGTAACGTATTGATTTAACTAAAGAAATTGGGTGCAAAGGTATTAAACCCTCTAAAGACTTCTAAAAAGAGAAGGCGAGAGAGCTGTGGATAAGTGCCAAATTCGAATGCAAGAACTTCCATTCCATTCGAATAAGACGCACAATTCGCATCATGTTTTATTTATTGCGTCTATAGGGGAAAAATGCATGTCCACCAAGAAGAAGCTTGACTCACGTGTCAGTCTCGAAGATCTGATCGCCACGTCAAATAGAGTCGGTGCAGTGATCGAAAGCGTTCGAGGGACGATGCTTGCGCCTGATGCCAGGAAACGGCCACCCACATTTACCACCAATCAAGTGGCAACCATCTGTGGGCTGGAGAAGGCTCAAATGGATTATCGAATAAAGAAGGGCGATCTGCCTCCCGGACAGATGGAAAGTGGCCACCGCAGAAAGTTTTCATTGGAAGATGCGCGAACCTGGGCGAAAGCTGAGCGAAGCAAATTCATGCGCCCAACGAACGCGGAGGCAATCACGATAGCGGTTGCGAACTTCAAGGGAGGGGTAACAAAGACCACGACGGCCGTGACGTTGGCGCAGGGCCTGAGTCTTCGTGGTCACAACGTGCTGGTCATTGACACCGATCCACAAGGGTCCATGACCACACTTTTCGGTCTGCTCCCCGATGTCGACGTGTCGGACGAGCGGACAATTCTTGGCCTGTGCTATGGATCTGAATTGTCAATCGATTACGCCATCACGCCGACCTACTGGCCGGGGATCGATATTGTTCCAGCAAACCTGGCCCTGTACTCTGCGGAGTTCGCCCTCCCCTCCCGACAAAAATTGGAGAGCAGTTTTGAGTTCTGGAACGTGCTGACGCACGGGATTGATACAGCCAGGACGAAGTACGACGTCATTATTTTGGATACGTCCCCAAGCCTGTCTTACCTGACGATAAACGCCCTCCTCGCTGCCGACGGTCTGATCATGCCGTTGCCACCGAGTACGTTGGACTTCACTTCCAGCGGGCAATTCTGGAACTTGTTTAATGACCTGACCGAAAACCTGGTGACCAACCGCGGAAAGACCAAGAGCTTTGATTTCGTGGATGTGTTGCTCGCCAGAGTCGACGCCAATGACACGTCATCCAGTGTGGTTCGCGAGTGGATCACTGCCGGCTATGCGAACATGGTCCTGCCGGTGGAGATTCCCAAGACCTCATTGACGGCGAGCGCAAGCGCCGAGTTCGGAACCGTATACGACACGGATCCGACAACCATCAATGCTCGCACCTATCGACGAGCGTACGACGCCTATGAACGTGTTGTTGAGTTGGTTGAAGAGCAGATTCAAACGGCGTGGAAACGGCAAACAGGAGAGCAACATGGCGCTTAAAGACAAGGCAGCGATGGTCGATCTGAGCAAGATCGGCATGGCGCAAGGAAGCCGTAATCAAGGGTCTAAGACAGCAATTGGCATGCATGCGGATGCGCTTTTTCGTGATGAGAAGGTGTCGGCGGAAAATGAGACGCTGAAACAGCGACTTGCGGAATTTGATGGTGCCAGCGCCACGAGGAAGATCGACCCGAAACGGATTAGGGCAAGCAAGTGGGCCAACCGCCACGCGCAGACTTTCGACAACGTCGAATTCGAAGGCCTGAAGCGAGAGATCGAGTCTGCGGGCGGGAACATTCAGCCTGTAAAAGTGAGACCCCTGGCAGGCCATACCGGCGAATATGAGCTGGTGTTCGGC
Organism: Rhodoferax sp.; assembly: GCA_030685025.1. Classification (GTDB taxonomy): domain Bacteria; phylum Pseudomonadota; class Gammaproteobacteria; order Burkholderiales; family Burkholderiaceae_C; genus Rhodoferax_D. The sequence goes on along the minus strand of JAUXWC010000124.1, from coordinate 12,933 downwards.
CATCGACGGCATCGTGCTTGCCTGGACCTAGGGATGGACGTCCTGGCCCTTGTGCAGGATATGACTGATGTGGATCTGTTTTGCCAGATGGATCGAGAGAATCGCGAACGCGAACCTCTGCGACCCTACGAAGCCGGTGTCACGTACGCGAAAGCCTTGGACGAAGGCCTCTTTCCTTCGGCGCGAAAGCTTGCGGAGTCGGCATCGATCGACCTCAGCCAGTTGGGCAAGGCGTTGGCCCTTGCCCGACTACCGCAGGATGTCATCATGGCGTTTGCAAGTCCGCTAGACCTTCAGTACAGATGGGGTCCTGAACTCACTCAAGCCCTGCAAAAGGACCCAGATCTGGTGCTGGCGCGAGCGAAGGAACTTCAATTGCAGACGCCACGCCCCTCCGCTCAGCAAGTCATTGCGCGCTTGACCGAGGGGGGTGGAACGGTTCCACCCCCCTCCGGTGACCGGAAAGTCGCGATCAAGGGAAAGGGTGGGCAGTCGGCTCAACTTGGCCTGAATCCGGAAAAACGATGCGTAACGGTGACACTGACCAACATTGATCCTGACAGATTTACTGAAGTCGAAAAGGCAATAAAGTCTCTGATTTCCTGAGAATCATCGATCGAGGGCAGGGGGGTGGAACGGTTCCACCCCCCTGCCTTTTTTCTGACCGAACCCAAGATCACCGGAATTGACAGCCACTCGAAGGCTCGCGTCGAAGGGCGTGAGACGGCGGTCCCTGGCGACGCATCGGGCGCTTAACCGAAAGCCTTGGCCAGTTCGTCGTTCCGACGTTGTAGCGGAGCTCGCCCATAAATACTCAAGGTTGTCTGAATGGATGCATGGCCCATTTGTGCCTGAATGACGTCGGCGGGTACCTGCCTGGCGACCGCCCGCGTCCCAAACGTGTGGCGTAGCCAATGGGTTGTGGCGCCAGCCAGTTTGAGGCGCTCGTTGGAGGGTAGGGCAGAGGAGGACACTGCCTTGGCAATCCAACCGTTCACATGCTCATACAAGGCTTGATAGCCAATTGGCTCCATCGGATCAATGGTGCTGCCTAGCAGTGGCGCGCTCGGCGGCGCCACCTCAATGCCACCCAGACCTCGCGCCGCCAGATAGTCTTGCAAGGCCAACAAAGCCTGTCCCGGAATGATCGCGATTCGATTCTTGGCGCCTTTCCCATGAACCTGCAGCATCCAACCCTCAGGCGTCAGTTGGATGTCGCCCAGCTTCGCGTTAAGCAGCTCAGACGACCGCAATCCGACGGCCTCCACAAACCGCAGGACAAACAAGATGCGGTGACGCGAAGGCGAGGGCGGTCGGCTCAGAACGAAGGCTTGTATCTCCGCGAAGGCTGCCTCCGACAGTGCCTTTGTGTCGAGCATGCGCTGCGTTCTGTCGTCACCGGTTTTTTGGTTGACGAGCGGCCAGGGGTTGCGAACCAGGTACTGCGCAGCCTGAAGCCAGGTAAACAGCGCCGCGATGATCACCACGGCTTGACGTTGGCTCTTGTGCGACAGCGCGCCCCGAAAAGGTGCCCAGCCCGGCTGGCCCGGAGCCGCTCGCACGCGTGAGATCCAGTTCGCGGGGATGTTCTGCAAGAAGGCCATGTAGTCCCGGCAGTCGCCAATGGTCATCTGAGCAAAGCCCTTGCCCTGGCGCTCATACTGCAACCACAGCAGCAGGCGCTGACCCTCGCGGCGGTACACCGTGGCGGTGGCCGTGGAGCCGGCTCGGGCGTTGACCCAAGCGTCGACCGCTTCAAGATCGTTTCTTGCCTCGAGCAATTGCCCTTCGGCGCCGCCGAGGGTTGGGAGTGCCGGCAGGCTGCTCGCGGGCTGCGTTTCCTGGAATAGCGAAGGGGTCAGTGTCAAGGCAAACACGGGCCGAGCGCCCTGGGCAACTTGCGGGAGGAGGGTGGCGAGGTAAGCCTCGATGCGATGGGCCTTCGACGCGCCGATGGCTGGCAGCGTGCGGTACCAACGCCCCCCATCTGAAACCCTTCGGTTGAGATCGCCCAGTGTCACCATTCCCGCGCCTAGGAGCTTCATGGCGGTGGCGTCGTCGAACCAACCGGTAATCAGATCAGTGGGGGAGGGCATCTCGGCGGCCAACGCCTCCAGTTTTCGGATTAGGGCTAACTGGCGTTCGCGCAGACGCGCGCGGCGCCGGGCCTTGTGGCCGGCGCCGCCGTCCTGGGGATAGGACTGTGCATATAGCTCGGCGATCTCGGATTCGCGCCACCCGTCCAAGCCACGCTCGGCGATGAAGTCGTCCAAAGTCGGCTGGTCCGCATCGCTGGCGACGGGAATCGAAATCCCCAGCAACCGCCACGCCGATTCACCGTGCCGGCGCGCGACGCCGCGCATGGCCTCGACGGTCTGGCGGTGGGCGGCCTTGGCATGATGGCCGTGCTCGACGCCGAGATAGCGTTTGGCGCTGTCGATCAATGCCAGGCCTTCGGCGACGGCGCGCAAATGGGAGAAATGGTGCCGCCCCAGGCGACTCACCAGTCTGGGTTCGGACGGGCGCGACTCGCTGGAAAGCCTTTGCTGGAGCGGGTTTGGCTGCATCGCCCGAATGTTAGGCGGTTTTGCCAAGAAAATCTAGACCTTAGATAATGATAATAATCTTAGGCCATACGAGATAGCATACCCCCACGCTGCGTGTACAAGGTAACGCGGGCAGGACAACCGGATTCCACCAAGTCGACCTTGAAGTCGTCCCTGTTCGCTTTTTCTTGTGTGCCCTTGCAAGTACTTGGGTTTAGAAATGAGCTGGGATTTGGCTTGCTAGACATTTGCGCCGGGTCGGCGCACCTATGTCAAAATGATGAGTGTGTTAGCATCTTTCCGATAGGCGCGATCTTTGCTTCGCGCGCGGGCCGAGCGGCCCAGAAAGAGGAGCTTGGCCACACGACTGGATGTCTCGCAGACGCAGCGCGAACGACTCGCGTTTCTTGAACTGCGCGCGTTCTTCACCGGGGAGCTGCGCCGTGGCGACATCGAAGCCCGGTTCGGGGTCAAGCCCGCAGCCGCTTCGCGCGACCTGAGTTCCTACAGAGACATCGCTCCCGACAACCTTGATTACGACGCTCCGGCCCGCTGCTATCGGCCGTCAGCCACCTTCAAGCCCGTCTTCGAGTTCTCAACCGAACGCGTGCTCGCGTGGCTGCTGCAGGGCTTTGGCGATGGGCTTGATCTGAAGCTGCGCCAGGTCGCTCCTTGCGAAGGCCCAGGGCAACTTGTCAAGCCCGACTTGGAGGTTCTGGGCGTCATCACCCGAGCCCTTGTCGCTAAGAAGGCCGTGCGGGTCAGCTACCTGTCGCTTTCGTCAGGCTCGAAGCGTCGCGAGCTGGTGCCTGTCGCGTTGGCCGATAACGGCCTGCGTTGGCACGTCCGGGCGTTCGACCGGGAGCGGGATCGGTTTGGGGACTTCGTGCTAACGCGGATCACCAAAGCCCAAGAGATTGATGGCGAAGTTCGGGAAGCCGAGCAAATTGGCGCTGATGAGCAGTGGGCGCGCATTGTCGATTTGGAGATCGTTGCGCATCCGGGCATCACTTGGCCTAAGGCCGTCGAGGCCGATTACGGCATGGCCGATGGTGTCCTTCGAATCAAGTCGCGCGCGGCCCTTGCGGGCTACGTGCTGCGACGCTGGAACATCGACAGCTCGCCGGATCACCGGTTCGATCCGTCTTCCCATCACCTTTGGCTTCGCAACACCCAGACGCTTTATGGCGTCGAGAGCGCGGCTCTGGCCCCCGGAGCATCCGATACAACCGGCAAGGGCGCAGCATGACCCGCGAAGCCATCTTCATTAGCCACGCCACTCCCGAGGACAACGGCTTCGTGCGTTGGCTCGGCGCGCGCTTGGAGCTTGCTGGCTACAAGGTCTGGCATGACTTGGACCGGCTCAAGGGCGGCGACCACTTCTGGGACAAGATCGAGAAGGCCATCCGTGAGGAGTCCTTTCGCTTTCTGGCCGTCGTGTCCAAGGTGTCGGTGGGCAAGCCCGGCGTCAAGGACGAATGGGCGCTGGCGCAGACCATCGAGAAGTCGCTGCCGGGCTTCGTGATCCCCATCCGGATCGACGACTACGATTTTTCGCTGTTGCCCATCGGCATCCACCGCAAGAACGTCATCAACTTCTCCGCGGGGTGGCATACGGGGCTCGCATCCTTGGTCGATACGCTGATCGACGCCAAGGCGCCGAAGGTCGCTGAGCCCGATCCGCGCTCGGCCAGACATTGGCTGCCCGAGACCAAGGAGGGCGCGATCCTGCGGACCGCCTCGAAGGAGTCGCTCGATTCGACGTGGCTCAGCATCATGGAGCTGCCGCCCGCATTGGAGTCGGCACGCTTCTTGGGCCGCGAGCGCGAGATCAAGCTAACCGAGGAGAACCGGCTCATCCCTTGGTTCGAGCACGAGGACCGCATCGTCGGATTTGCCAAGAGCGCCGACCTCGTGTCTCTCATGAAGAACTCGGCGATGCTGAAAGCCACGGCCAATGCGGTCGATGCCGCGTCGTTCGTCGAGTCCGGCTCGACCTTGGGGGACAAGCCCGTGTCCAAGTGGGAAGCCCGCAAGCGCGTTGCGAACTTGGTCCGCCAGGCGTGGGAGCTGGCCATGGAAGCCAAGGGCTTCGGGGTCTACATGCAGTCGGGCGGGCGCAAGGTCTTTTACGTGCCCCCGGAGCTCACGGGAGGTCGGGGCGAGAAGGTCGCCTTCATCGACGTGGATGGGCGCAAGCGCCGCAAGGGGCTCAATGGCCGCAGCGAGAAGCGCAAGGCCAATTGGGCGTATGCGGTGGGCATGGTCCCCAACTTCGATGATCCGTGGCGGGTGGAGCTGCGCTCGACCATTGTCTTCTCCGGGGACGACGGCAAGCCTATGGACTCGCCCGCGCGCGCGCAGCGCCTGCGCATGAGCTTTTGCCGAAGTTGGTGGAATGACCGTTGGCGCGGATTCCTGCGGGCGTTCCTGGCCCTCGCGTCCGAAGGCCAGTCCGAGATCCGGCTGCCGGTGGGCTCGGGGCGATTCGTCGTGCTGTCGGCCACTCCCATCGTGTTCTCGGCTCCTGCGGGCCTATCGGATTTGGCCCCCTTGATTGACGCCGATCCCATCGACGTGCCCGACGACGATTTGGGCGAGTCCGACGAGCTCGACGAAGAGGAGGCCGCATCGTGAGCTTCAACCCGACCCTGATCGAGATCGCGGAGCCCGAGCTGCTGTTCGGATACGGCCAACGCATGGAGCACCCCAAGGACGGCTTGCTACTGTATGGGCCATTGGAGAGCCCGCGCTCGGGCGGAAACCTGCGCATCGGCGTGGTGTCCACCAAGGAGGGTCTCGAACGCTATTCCCGCTGCGTGGCCAAGCTCGCCAAGCCCATCCCCCCGGCTCGGGCCGACGACCCCAATCACTCCCTGTTTCCGGGCTTCCAAGCGGTGTTCGGCGTGGAATGGCCCGCCAAGCCCGCCGCATGGATTGAAATCGACAAGGCTGAGCTGGGTCGGGCGATCCTGATCGGCGACCGCCACCAGGCCATCCACAAGGCGGTGTCCCTTTACTCGGACGCCATCGCCGACCACATCCGCCAGGACAGCGAGTCCCCTGTCGATTTGTGGATGGCCGTCGTTCCCGAGGATGTCCACAAGCATTGCCGCCCGCAGTCCAAGATCGACAAGGACAAGCGCGGAAGCTCGGAAGTCCTGATGGACAAGTCGGCGGCGACTCGGCTTCTGCGCGAGCCGGGGCTGTTCGAGGAGGACAACAAGTCCGCCGAGATTTACCTCTACGAGCTCGACTTCCACAACCAGCTCAAGGCGCGCCTCTTGGAGCACAAGGCCGCGGTCCAAGTCGTGCGCGAAACCACGCTCGCCCCCGAGGACTTCAAGAAAGAGAACGGCATGCCGCTGCGCGGCTTGCAGGACCCGGCGACCCTCGCGTGGAACTTGGCCAACACCTGCTTTTTCAAGGCGGGCGGAAAGCCGTGGCAGCTTGGGGGCTCGCGCCCCGGAGTCTGCTATGTCGGCATTGTGTTCAAGAAGGACTTCTCGACCCACGAGGCGGGCAACGCCTGCTGCGGGGCGCAGATGTTCCTCGATTCGGGCGATGGGGTGGTGTTCAGGGGGGCGGTCGGCCCGTGGCTGACTTCGACCGACCACGACTTCCACTTGCCCAAGGAGAAGGCCAAGGCGCTCATAGCCTTGGTGGTGGACGCGTATCGGAAGAATCACGCAGGAGCTGCCCCGCGCGAGCTGTTCATCCACGGTAAGACCCGCTTTTCGGCCGAAGAGTGGGAAGGCTTCAAGGAGACGGTTCCGGCCGAGACCAACGTGGTGTGCGTGCGCATCCGCGAGGACTCCGGCATGAAGCTCTATCGCCACGGCACGATGAACATCGCGCGCGGCTTGGGCTGGGTGAAGTCACCTTGGATGGCTTACCTGTGGACCAAGGGCTTCGTGCCGAGGCTTCAAACCTATGCCGGGCGCGAAGTGCCCAACCCCTTGTCCATCGAGGTGTGCAGGGGAGAGGCCGACATTAAGCAAGTCATGTCGGATGTGCTCGCGCTCACCAAGCTCAACTACAACGCCTGCATCTACGGCGACGGGGTTCCGGTGACCCTGCGATTCGCCGATGCGGTCGGGGAAATTTTGACGGCGGCACCGCGCAAGGGCGAACTGCCCCCGCTGCCGTTCCGCTACTACATATGAAGACGCTCATGCCAATGCCCACATTGAACCTCGAAACCGATGGCTTCGAGGCGGGGAACGGCCATGCGCGCGAATGGGAAGGGATGGAATCGACATGAAGCTTGAGCAGATCGCCAAGGGCGCTCAGATATCCGGCATCGAACCCGGCAAGGTGGTGCGGGTTGTCAGCGCCGACCCCTTGGGCGACAACGCTGTGACGGTCGTCTACAAGGCCGACGATGGCCGCTTGGGCGAGCGGGTGCTGTTTCGCTCGAATGAATCCGAGCTGCACATCGCATCCGTCGGGCGTCCTTGGAGCTTCGACGCGGATGGTGCCGACTTCAAGCTCGCGGCAGAGGCTTACCGGATCAACCTCGCGCACCTGTTCGACCCCATGATGGCGGTCCACACGTCCAACGTGGAGCCGCTCCCGCATCAGATCACCGCCGTCTACGAATCCATGCTGCCAAGGCAGCCGCTGCGCTACGTGCTGGCAGACGATCCGGGCGCGGGCAAGACGATCATGGCGGGCCTCTTGATCCGTGAACTCTTGATGCGAGCTGACGCCGCCCGCATCCTGATCGTGTCTCCTGGGAGCTTGGTCGAGCAGTGGCAGGATGAGTTGTTCGAGAAGTTTGGGCTGTCGTTCTCTCTGTTCAGCCGCGATCTGATGGACCAGAGCCGCAGCGGCAACCCGTTCGACGAACATGACTTGTTGGTGGCTCGCCTCGATCAGCTCTCCCGCAGCGAAGAGCTCCAAGAAAAGATCAGGAATTCCCATTGGGACCTGATCGTGGTGGACGAAGCCCACAAGCTCTCAGCCACGTGGTTTGGGACCAAGATCAACGAAACCAAGCGATTCAAGCTGGGTCAATTGCTGGGTTCGGTTACGCGCCACTTCCTGCTGATGACGGCCACTCCCCACAACGGCAAGGAGGAGGATTTCCAACTCTTCATGTCCCTGCTGGACTCGGATCGCTTCTATGGCAAGTTCCGCGACGGCGCTCACAAGGTGGATGTGTCCGATTTGATGCGTCGCATGGTCAAAGAAGACCTATTGAAGTTCGACGGCACGCGTCTATTTCCAGAGCGCATGGCCTACACCGCCAACTACAAGCTCTCAGAGGCCGAGGCCCAGCTCTACAACGACGTGACGACCTACGTCAAAGAGGAGATGAACCGGGCCGACCAGCTCGACGGCAAGCGCAAGGGCACCGTCGGCTTCGCCTTGACCGCCCTCCAGCGGCGGTTGGCATCGAGCCCCGAGGCGATCTATCAATCCTTGAAGCGTCGTCGCGAGAAGCTCAAGCGCCGGATCGAGGAAGAGAAGATCAAGCAGCGTGGGGGCGGCAAGGTTTTGGCCGAAACCTACGCGGACAGGGCGTCCGAGGACATTTGGGATTCGGCTGACGACATGGCCCCGGAGGACTACGAAGAGTTCGAGGAGGAGGTCGTTGACCAGGCCACCGCCGCCCAAACCATTGCCGAACTCGAAGCCGAAGTCTTCACGCTGGGGCACCTCGAAGAGCAAGCCAAGACCTTGGTCCACTCAGGCCAAGACCGCAAGTGGGAGGAGCTGCGCGAGCTCTTGCAGAACACGCCCGAGATGCGTGGTCCCGATGGCTTGCAGCGCAAGCTCATCATCTTCACCGAGCACCGCGACACGCTGAACTATCTGGCCGACCGGATTCGAGGCTTATTGGGCAAGCACGAAGCCGTGGTGATGATCCATGGCGGGGTGCACCGCGAGGATCGGCGCAAGGTTCAGGAGCTGTTCCGCAACGACAAGGACACGCGGGTCCTTCTCGCCACCGACGCGGCGGGCGAAGGCGTGAACTTGCAGAACGCCCACCTGATGGTGAACTACGACTTGCCTTGGAATCCGAACCGTTTGGAGCAGCGCTTCGGCCGCATCCACCGCATCGGGCAAACGCAGGTTTGCCACCTTTGGAACATGGTCGCCGCCGAGACCCGCGAGGGCGACGTGTTCCAAAAGCTCTTCGACAAAATCGAGATTGAGCGCAAGGCCTTGGGGGGCCGGGTATTCGACATCTTGGGTGAGGTCTTCGATGGCGTGAGCCTGCGCGACTTGCTGATCGAGGCGATCCGCTACGGCGAAGACCCGGCCCGCAAGGAACACTTGCGTGAAGTCGTGGCTGGTGCCTTGGAGACCGAGAAGCTGCGCGAGATCATCAAGCGCAACGCCCTGGCCGAGGAGGTCATGAGCGAGGAGCGGCTTTTCGCCCTCAAAGAGGAGATGGAGAAGGCCGAGGCCCGCAAGCTGCAGCCCTATTTTATTCGCTCATTCTTCGCGCAAGCCTTTGAGCGTCTTGGTGGGGACCTGCGCCCGCGCGGCTCGGGCCGATACGAGATCACCTTCGTTCCCGCGACCATTCGCGAGCGCGACCGGCAGATTTCAGGGCGTGATCGCCGCAACATGAATCCGGTGGTGACCAAATACGAGCGGGTCTGTTTCGAGAAGAACAAGGTCCGCGTCGAGGACAAGCCGAATGAAGCGGTGGCGAGCCTGCTGCACCCGGCCCATCCGCTCATGCAGTCGGTGGTTGATTTGATGATCGAGCAGCACCGCGGGAAGCTCAAACAAGGTGCCGTGCTGGTGGACCCCAACGACGAGGGCATCGATCCGAAACTCCTGTTCCTGATCGACCATTCCGTCAAGGAGGGCGGCGAATCGGGCTTGGTTGTATCGCGCCGCTTGCAGTTCGTGACCATCGACCGTCACGGTCAAATATGCAATGCGGGTTGGGCTCCCCACTTGGACCTCAACCCCATCGAGCCCGATCAACGGGCGATGGTCGCCAGCGAGATCGATGCCGACTGGATCAAGAAGGACCTCGAAGAGGCGGCCCTGAGCCATGCGTCCGACAAGTTGGTGCCCGAGCACTTCGAGGAAGTCAGGGAGCGCCGCGAGCGCCAGATCGACAAGAACCTCGCGGCGATCCATGAGCGGCTGGTCAAGGAAATCGACTATTGGTCCGACCGCCACGAAAAGCTCAAAACCGACCTGTCCGCGGGCAAGGACGTGCGTCTTCCCTTGCAGAACGTCCGGCGCACGATTGACGAGCTGACTGTCCGGCTTGAAACCCGCACCAAGGGCCTGCAAGCCATGCGGCATGTGGTATCCGGGATGCCGGTGGTGGTCGGCGGTGCTCTCGTAATTCCGGCGGGGCTCATCGCCATGCGAAGCGGCGAGGCCGAAGGCCCGACGTGGTCCGCCGATGCGCAGGCCCGCGCCCGCGTTGAGAAGGTCGCCATGGAAGCCGTGCGCAAGGCTGAGGAGGCCAAGGGTCACCAAGTGATTGATGTGTCCGCCGAGAAGTGCGGTTGGGATTTGACGGCGATTGTTCCGGTGGCCGAGGGCAAGCTCCCGCAGGCCCGCCACATCGAGGTCAAGGGCCGCTCCAAGGGCCAGTCCACCATCACCGTCACTCGCAACGAAATCCTCTACGGGCTCAACCAGGCCGACAAGTTCATCTTGGCCATCGTGATCGTCGATGGCGATGACCATGAAGGTCCTCATTACGTCCGCAACCCATTCACGCAAGAGCCTGATTGGGCGGTGACCAGTATCAACTTGGACCTTGCGTCACTGCTCGAACGCTCAACGCATGCAGGGGATATGTCATGAGCACCAAGCCAAGGAGAAAGCCCGAAGGGCCGCTCTGGTCCCATTGCAATGAGTGCGGCCACGACACGCTGCATAAGGTTGTGAAGCTCGTGAGCAGGTCGCGTGACTACGACGATGACCGCTACACGGTATCCGTCGGAAGCAACTGGCGCATCCTGCAATGTGGCGGATGCCAGGAAGTGGCGATGAGCCGGACGGATTGGTGTTCTGAGGATGATCCTCATGATTCGTCAGTTCCGACCTATTTCCCGCCACGCGTATCACGCAGGAAACCCGAGTGGCTTACCAAGCATCCGGAGCTCAATGACTATCTCGATCTCTTCGAGGAAATCTACGCGGCTTTGCATGCGGACAGCAGGCGACTGGCGATGATGGGCGCGAGAGCCGTGATCGATATGGCCATGACTCAAATGGCAGGTAGCGATCAAGGCAATTTCACAGTGGGCCTGAACGCATTGGAGGCAGACCGAAGATTGACGCAAGAAGAGCGAAAACTTATTGACGCAGCCTTCAATGCGGGCTCAGCCGCGATGCATCGGGGCCACAAGCCAGCGATTGAGGATGTGAACACCGTAATCGACATCGTCGAGCGAGTTGTCCACGCAGAAGTATTGAAGAAGAAGGCAAGGGAGTTGGTCGACTCCACTCCCAAGCGGCCCCCGCGCAAACCAAAGACAAAAATCAAAGTGGACAAAGTCGCCCAATGACCATCATCAAGACACCTAAAAAGCTTATCGAAGTGGCGTTGCCGCTCGACGATATTAACGAGGCCTCGGCGAAAGAGAAGTCCGTTCGACACGGCCACCCATCAACGCTGCATCTGTGGTGGGCAAGGCGACCCCTAGCAGCAGCTCGGGCAGTCATATTTGCTCAAATGGTCAATGATCCAGGTTACGAACGTTCTCTGGGTCGCGGCGTTAATAAGGCTCAGGCAAAAATTGAACGAGAAAGACTCTTCGGCATTATTCGGAAGCTTGTTTTGTGGGACAACACAAACAAAGAGTCAATCGTAGCGGAGGCACGCGCCGAGATCGTGAAGAGTTGGCGTGAAACCTGTGAGCTCAATCGCGGCCATCCCAATGCCGCTGAGTTATTTAACCCAGACAAGCTCCCTCCATTTCATGACCCTTTCGCGGGAGGCGGAGCGCTTCCGGTGGAAGCGCAGCGCTTAGGGCTTTCCAGCAATGCTTCTGACCTGAATCCAGTCGCTGTATTGATCAACAAGTCGATGATCGAGATTCCATCGAAGTTTGCTGGCATCGTGCCTTGCGGCCCAGTGCCGGAGACCGAGAAGCAAACGAAGATGGAGCAGTCATGGGACGGAGCTAAGGGATTGGCTGAGGATGTGCGTCGCTATGGCGAAATGCTTCGAACGGAGGCGACTAAGCGGGTGGGCCATCTTTATCCCAAAGCAGTCCTGCCATCAAGTTCGGGCGGAGGTGAAGGGACTGTAATTGCGTGGTTGTGGGCAAGAACAGTGAAGAGCCCGAATCCTGCTTTTTCGCATGTTGATGTGCCACTGGTATCGAACTTTGTCTTGTGTTCCAAGGTCGGCAAGGAAATATGGGTGGACCCGAAGGTCAAAGGTGATACCTATACTTTTGAGATTCGGACGGGCAAGCCGCCTGAAAGTGCCAAGGAAGGAACAAAAGCTGCTGGTCGAGGAGCCAATTTCTTTTGTCTCGTGTCTGGAACGCCCATTTCGGGTGATCACATCAAAGCAGAAGGCGTCGCTGGTCGAATGAGCGAGAGGCTGATGGCGTTGGTGGTTGAAGGCAAGCGAGGGCGCATTTATTTGCCGCCAAATGACGAGCATGAGAGAGCTGCTAAATTGGCAGCCCCGAAGTGGCGCCCAGCTGGATTGGTTCCTGCAAAGCTGACTGGCGGGACTTGCGTTCCCTATGGATTGAAGGAATGGGGAAATCTATTCACCGATCGACAACTCGTAGCGCTGGATGCGTTCGCGGATGTGGTCAGTGACCTTCAGATAAAAATCAAAGCTGATGCCATAGCTGCTGGCATGCTCGATGACGGGATCGGTTTGGAACAAGGGGGTAGAGGGGCGTCGGCTTATGCAGACGCAATCGCCGTTTACCTTGCTTTTGCCATTGACCGCATGGCAATGACAGGCAACAGCTTAGTGCGTTGGAACGGTGTTGGTGAAAAGGCTCAGCATTGTTTCGGTCGGCAAGCGCTCCCAATGTTGTGGGACTTTGCCGAGCCCAACTTCCTTGCCGATGCCACTGGAAGCCTGTCCGCTGCGGTCTTCTATTCTTACGACCCTATTCCATTTTTGCCAACTGGATCGGTTGGCACTGTGGTGCAAGCTGATGCGCAGACCCAATCAATTTCAAGTGGATGCGTTGTTTCAACTGATCCACCGTATTACGACAATATTGGATATGCGGACTTGTCAGATTTTTTCTATGTCTGGCTACGCCGCACGCTACGAGGCCCCCCGCGTCACAATACTTGTCGCCTCCATAGAAACAGGAACCCGGGGGCGGCGAAGAAGGACAACAGTGGCACGATACGGACAAACATTCAAGGACCGAGCAGTAGCGCGCTTGTTGCCGCCCGAGAGCGCGGCGGT
>JAUXWC010000119.1 GCA_030685025.1 Rhodoferax sp. | reverse complement strand
GTTCCTCAAGATCAACATAGCTGAACAGCGACCCGCTCGCCTCGTCCGTCCCGCGCATCGCCACCTCCCGCTGCCGCTACCGTGCCGAAGGTGAATCATGTTCTCGAAACCGCGTCGAGCCCGGTCTTTTTCAGCAGCCTGCTAAGCGTCTGGGAGGTGATCCGCCTGGCCAACCGCCACCCGCGTGTGTCTATCCTAAGCCCCGGACCTGGAGTCGGCGGCCATTGCATCGCGGTCGACCCGTGGTTCATCGTGGCTAGCGCCCCCGAGGCGGCGCGCATCATCCGGATGGCGCGCGAGATCAACGACGCCAAGCCCGAGTGGGTGCTAGAAAAGGTGGCCTATTCGGTGGCCTCATTCCTTGCACAATACCCCAAGCTTTCGGCCGCGGACGTGACCGTAGCTTGCTATGGCCTTGCCTTCAAACCGGACATCGACGACCTGCGCGAAAGCCCGGCGCAGCGCATCGTAAAATTGCTCGCTATGCAGCACGCGGGCACGGTACTAGCGATCGAGCCCAATATCGACACCCTGCCGCCGGGGCTTGACGGAATCGAGCTTGTAACCCTGCCCGAGGCGCATCGACGTGCCGACGTACACGTCTACCTTGTGGGACACCGCCAGTTCAAGGATTCGCCGCAACCTGTGCGTTACTGCATCGACACGGTAGGGCTGTTTCCGGCCCTATCCAACCTTTAGTTACGAACATTTATCGGATGGGTATCCATGGAACGGCAGGACGGCGTACTCGAGGGCCAGCATGATCAGGGACGTGAGCTGGACAGGCATCGTTAAGGTGGCCTATCTGGCCGCCCAGATGGCGGTGAGTATCGTGCTGGCCCGGACAATGGGAGCAGAAAACTTCGGTTTCTATGCTCTGGTCATGGCCTACGTCCAGTTGCTGATCGTGCCGGTACAACTCGGGTTCCCCTCGTCACTTGTGCGGCACATGTCGCAAATGGCTACCAACGGCGAGGGACTAGCAGCGCGCGCGCTACTTCGGATCGCGGTGGTCTCGGTACTGAGCGTGGGATTACTGGTCGCCCTTGGCTGGGCATTCAGCGGTTACTTGCTGCGCCCGGCGGACCTTATCCCTGTAGGTTTCCTGATCCTGGGCCTAGCGCTCACCGACGTGGGTGGCGCAGCTCTACGAGGACTCGGTAGCGTGGTCGAGAGCCAGGTGGCGCAGCAACTGCTGCGCCCGGGCGTCTACTTGGCACTACTGGGCTGCGCTGTTTGGCTATCGCAAGGGCTGGATCCGCAGCGAGCGTTGGCACTGCACGCGGTGGCGGCGGTGCTGGCGACAATCTTTGCACTGGCCAGAAGCGGGAGTAGGATCGCCCGCCTTCCGCTTGAGGGCACCTCCGGGTCACCGCGGGCGATTCTTATGGCCAGCTTACCATTCCTGCTGCTGGCTAGCATCCAGATCCTGAACTACCAAGTCGTCTTGGTGGTAGTGGGCATGAAGTTCGACACGGCCGATATCGGCATCTACCGCACGGCGATGCAGATCGCCGACGCGCTTGGCGTGGTGCTTTTTGCCTTTTCCACTGCGCTGGGGCCGCGCATTGTCCAATTGCAGACGCAGGGCAGATTTCACGCGCTGAAGCGCTTGCTTGTTCGTTCGCATCTGGCAGCTATCGCAGTCATGCTCCCGCTTGCAGGAGGAGTGGCGTTGTTCGCCGAGCAAATCATCTCGCTGATATTCGGTGCAGAATACGCCGAAGGCGCCGCGCCGCTGGCAATTTTAGCCATCGGGAAGATCCTGTATGCCGGAGTTGCGTTTTCGGGGCTGGGACTGTCGATGTTGGGTCGGCCCGGGCGGACGACCGTGGCGCTTTCGACCGGGTTAGTGCTCAACGTAGCGCTGGTATTCGCGTTGATTCCTGCGTTTGGGTTGCAGGGTGCGGCATGGGCCACGGTGCTGGCGGCTTTTGCGGGCAACCTGCTGGCCGCTTTCTACTTGTACACCGACATTTGGCGGAAGACCTCACGGCAGGACCAACGCATATGACATCACAACTAAAATGGTTTGTCCTTTTGTTCGGTGACATCGACTTCGACGGGCGCGCCGGGCGGATGATTGACATCGCACAAGCGTTCGGCGAGGTGCATCTGCTCGACTGCGCCGTGGCGGCGCCCCAGAACCGGTTCCGCAGTTATGGTTATGACCGCTGTCGCGTAGCGCCAGGTACGTCGCAGCCGCGCCGCCATCTGGCTTTTCTGCGCCAGGCGCTGGCCACCGCGCGGCGGATGCGTCCCGACGTGGTGCTGGCCGAGGACTTCTTCACCGCCATGCCCGGGCGGCTAGCTGCGGCGATATCCGGCGCGCGCTTCATCTACGATGCTCATGAGCTGATTATCCCCGGCAAGGATGAGGCTACATCGTACCGCGATCGCTTTTGGGCGGCGCTGGAACGCCATGCAGCGCCCGCTGCCGATCTGGTAATCGCCGCCAATTCTGAGCGCGCGCAAATCATGACGGACAGCTACCCGTTACGCCGCCCAGCCTCCTACATGCGCAACATTCCCGATGTGCAGCCGCCCAGCGAAGCGTCACTGGCGGAGGTTCGGACGAAATACCCCACACTGGAACGCCGCACCACTGACGAGATTCTGGTGCTCTATCAGGGCGCCATCGTAGCCGCACGTGGCCTTCCCCGCTTCATGGATGCCGTGGCCCATTTGCCCGCAAACTACCGGCTGATCGTGGCGGGCGACGGTCCGGACCGGCAAATCCTGACGGCACTTGCCGCCGGGGATCGCTTCGGTGGGCGAATCAATTTCCTCGGGAAGGTACTGAATGCCGAGGTGGGCACCGTAGCGCGGCTTTGCGACATAGGCATTGCAACCTACGGCTACGACAGTCGGAATTCGCTGCTGTGTTCGCCAAACAAGGTATTCGAGTACGCCCAATCTGGGCTGTCTATTATTTCTTCCGACCAGCTACCGCTGCGTAACCTGCTCGAGGGGCGACCTTGGGCGCGGACACTCTCGCAGAATGCAGATTGCGCCGAGGTGGCGGCCCGCATCTTGGAGCTGCCACGCGATCGCGCAGCCAATTGCGAAAGCATCACCAGCTTTCTGGCCGAGAACGCCGCCGGGGCGGAACGCGACCGCGTCGCCGACTTGTTCCGCGAGATTCTGGGATGATTTTTGATCCCTATGCCCTAAGCTTCGTTATGCTTTTCCTGCTGGCGACCCTGGGCGTCGCCTTACTGGTCTGCAAGGGGCCGGCGCAGCGGCAGATGCTGCTGCCAGCCTTGCTCGGGTTCAGCTTGTTCAACGGGTTCGCGGTTGCGACGGTTGACGCACCGGGGTTTATGCTCGTCGGCTATTTCCTGTTCATCCCGGTACTGATCGCAGGGTTCCGACTGGGAGCAATTTTTTGCTACCCCGTTGGCGTCGCCATCGCCACCAACGCCGCACCCACCTTGGCCCGGCTTGCCGAGGGCCGCGCGGCGAAGCGCGTGATCTCAATTTACTTCATACTTACATTCGTTACTCTGATTGTTCCGACCTTTAAGGTACACCTGCTGCTTTCGCCCCCGAGCCCGGACCTTAGAGCGCTGTTCGACGCCCAATTCACCGTAAGCCGTGGAGCCGCAAGCGCAATCATCGCGATCCTCACCGCTCTGCTGACGCCGATGTATTATCTCGCGCTGTATCGCTATCGAAAGAAGACATTCACACTCTTCCTGCTGATTTTCTTGCCGCTTTACATGGAATACGTGCGAGACGCCTATATCGGGCGCTACATGGTGTTTTTTGCGCTGATCTACATCTTCGTGATGACTTGGACATTTAAGGCGCGTTGGCGCGTCGCGCTATTGGTTGGGACTGCAGCCGCGCTTCCATTGCTGGTCAGCCTCGCGCATTCCTATACCTTCCTCCGTCTGGGCGCGGTGGTGGGCGAGTCGAGTGTCATCGACAGTATTTTAGAGACCTTCGAGGCCGAGCTCATGTTGCCAATCAGGATAGGGGTGCCACTGATTGACTCTCGGGAGAACGCCAATTTGCTCGGTTATTTCACCTGGCTGTTTACCATGCCTATCCCCGGCTTCATCAAAGACTGGCTACCCGTCACTATCACTTACCTGAACCACGACATTTCCGAGGTCGTTTTGGGCGTCCCTCGTGGGGCGCGACAGTTCTACATCGTGCTGCCGGGGCTCATCGCGGAGTCAATGTTTCTTTATGGCAAGGTATTTTTCGTACTGCATCCACTGATGATTGGCACGATCATTGGTGGTTTTGCAGCAATCACGCAGAATATCCCGCGCAGCAATGCGCTGCGCTACTTTCTCTCAATCTTGTTCTTCTTCAACCTTAACCGAGGCGGTATCGCATCGGTCATGCCTATGCTAATAAACGGATTCTTACTGTTTGCCCTGATCATCTATTTTGCCATACATCGCGCGGGGCGGCTGCGCGCCACTCACAGGACGCTCGACAATGCATCACGCTGATCGCAAAGCGGCAAAGCTGATCTTCCTTCGCCACTATTTACCTGGCTTCCGCTCTGGCGGCCCACTACGCAGCATCGCCAATCTGGTCGAACATCTGGGGGCAGAGACCGACCTGCGCATCGTCACGCTCGACCGCGACATAGGTGATGCCGCTTCCTTCCCAGGCATCGAGATTGGCCGCTGGCAGTTCGTGGGCAATGCACAGGTGATGTACTTGCCCGCTGTGCCCAACCTGGGGACAGTATCGGCTCTGCTGCGCGCTACGCCTCATGAATTGATCTACCTGCAAAGCGCCTTCGATCCGCATTTCTCGATTCTGCCACTTATCGCTAACCGGTTGCGCGGGCGCGATGCCCGGCCGGTACTGCTGGCGCCGAGGGGAGAGTTCTCGCCCGGGGCACTAGCGCTAAAGGCCCCGAAAAAGCGGCTCTTCATGGCATTGGCGCGTGCCACGGGGTTGTGGCGCGGCGTTACTTGGCAAGCCAGCGCCGACAACGAACGCGTCCATATTTTGGCGCAGATCGGCCCCAGTGCGCGCATCGCGCAGGCATCGGACATACCATCCCTCGCGCCAGAAGCGCCACCTGCACCCGCACCCTCCGACCTGCTGCGCGTGGCTTTCCTGTCGCGCATCTCGCCCAAAAAAAACCTCGCCGGGGCGCTAAACATGCTGGCTCGCCTGCCCGCGTCGGTGCCGGTGCGCTTCACCATTTACGGCCCGCAGGAGGATGCCGAATGCTGGCAGGACTGCGCGGTCCGAATCGCCCGCTTGCCAAACCATGTAAGTGCCAAATGGGGCGGCAGCGTCCCGCCTGAGCAGGTGCACGCTACACTGGCTGGACACGACCTCTTTTTGTTCCCAACCTTCGGCGAGAACTTTGGACATGTCATAGTCGACGCCATGTCGGCAGGGTTGCCGCTGCTCTTGTCCGATCAGACGCCTTGGCGCGAACTGGCCGAGCGCGGTGTCGGAGCCGACCTACCGCTTGCAGACACCGGTGCTTTTGTCCGATGGATAGAGGACTACGCAGCAATGACCCAGCCCGAGCGTCAGGCCATGCGCGCCGCTGTACTGGCCTTGGCCAGCACCGTGACCAAGCCGACTTTAGCGCTGGAAGCCAACCGGACAATGCTCCAGACCGCGCTACAAACAGGCCGCCCATGACCGTCCGCGACACCAATACGGCGCCCTCGATGCGGTTCTCGCGTGCAGACGGACTGCGAAAGGTACTGCGTTTCTGGCGTCTCTACGGGCTGGGTCGGACCTGGTTCAAGGTTGCAGCGCGCAAACGCGGAATACTGCCAGTGACCTGGCGGGCTCGCCCGGATGCCGACATCGCCATAGTGGGCTGCGGACAATACGCTTTTGCTACCATTGGCTATTTCATAGCGCGTAGCCACGGGGCGCGATTCCGCTGGTGCTACGATACCGATGATAGCGCCGCCGAAGGATTTCGCCGTGGATTTCGTGTCGCACACAAAGCCGACGTGCCCGACACTTGGCTGGGTGACCGTCAGGTACGGCATGTCTATGTAGTCTCGAACCATGCAAGCCACACCGACTATGCCTGCGCCGCGTTAGCCTCAGGTCGCTCTGTCTATATAGAGAAACCAGTCTCAGTCACTCATGACCAACTGGCCCGACTCGAGGTGGCGCGGCAGGCTGCTGAATCCGATGGCACCCAGCGGCTGTTCGCGGGCTACAATCGGCCTTTCTCGGGTGCGGTACGGGACTTCCGCGCGGCTGTTACACCAGGTGCCCGTGACGGCCTTTCGTTATCCTGCTTTGTTTCGGGGCACATGATCGACCCGGACCACTGGTACCGCGACCCGGACGAAGGCACACGGATTTGCGGCAATGCGGGACACTGGATTGACCTCTTCGTGCACCTGCTCTCCTGGCGCGGAGCGGGCGATATTCACCGCATCACTCTTTTGTCTGCTGACCCTGCCAATGCTGACGACGATTTTTCCTTGTCGATTGCCTCGGATCGTGGCGATGAGAACGGCGGTGCAAAAGTCGGCCACGGTAGCGGCGGGATAGGCCTGCTGCGGGCGGTGTAAAAACCGGCCACTTTGCTCTTCGTGCGGCAGCGTGGAGGGCGGGGAGATTTATACCGTGGAGCTATACCGGAAGGTTC
>JAUXWC010000109.1 GCA_030685025.1 Rhodoferax sp. | reverse complement strand
CCTCCCGGTATTTTTAACGGTTCCCACTTTGGCCCCCGACCTCTCGAAAATCATGGCCAAATACTGCAAACATGACCCGCCCCCTGATGAGGACCGGATGGCGGCGTGAACAACAGCGGGAAACTAGGCACTGTCCAGATTCTAGTTTAGGGCCAATAGTGCGTTGCCACCCCTACCAGTCAACCAAAGAACGCTACCGTTTATATAGCAGCATTGACGATCTTGATCTGAGCTTTTGCGAAGCTCGCGCCGCGATGGCCACGCGCTGTGCTCAAGCAGTCAGTGCGTCGGGCCAGGCAACGTCACCACGACTTGCAGTCCAGGCTGCGCGTTGTCAATTGCAAAACTGCCGCCGTGCGCCACTGCCACCAGTTTGCACAAGTACAAGCCCAACCCGACACCACCCGTCGCCCGCTCGCGTGCCGCGTCGGGCCGGTAAAAGGGCTCGGCCAGGTGCGGCAAGGCGGCGTCCGGCACGCCCGGTCCGTGGTCCCGCACGGTGATGCGGACACTCGGCAAGCCGCCGCTTGGGCCGGACGAATCCAGTTGCACGCTGATTCGGGGTGGCTGTGTCGCCTCCGAGCTGTGGCGCAGCGCGTTGTCCAGCAGGTTGCGCAGCAGCAGGCGCATGCGGGCGCGGTCCAGTTGCAGCGGTGGCAAGTTGGCGGCGATGTCCTGCTGCACCGACGATGCCCCATCCAGACTGCTGAGCACTTCCGCCACCAGCACGGCAATGTCAGTTGCTTCGCGCTGCAGCGCCACGTGCGGGCTCGCCAGGCGCTCGCTCTCCAGCAGATCGGTGACCAGGTCACGCATCAGCGCCAGGTCACGCAACAGCGCGTCGCGGTTGGGCTGGAGTTCAGTGGTGTCGGGTAACAGCTCGGTGTTCACGCGGGCGCGCGTGAGCGGGCTGCGCAACTCGTGACTAATGGCCAGCAACAGGGCGCGCTTGGCATCCAGCATGTTCTGCAGGTCCGCCGCCATGGTGTTGATGGTGGCGGCCAAGACACCCAACTCGTCCGGCCGCTGCGGATGGCGTACCGGGATCGGCTGCGAAAAATCCCCGCTGCCAAAACGCTGCGCGCCATCGCGAATCTGGTCCAGCGGTCGCAACATGCGGCGCACACGGGCGTAGGCCAGGGCGGTCAGGGCCAGCAGAACGCCCAGGGTGATCCAGCCAACCAGGCGAGGCCGGTTGTGCCAGATTTGCGTGTTCAAGCCAAACTGGATGCGGTGGCCGTCCAGCGTGCTGCGCTCGAGAATGCGCGGCTCATGACGGCGCCAGTCATCCTCGGCCCAGCCTTCGCGCCAGCGCAAATCGGTCTCCACCGTGGCGGGGTGGCTGCGCCAGTTCAGCGTCGGCCCGCTGATGCGCACCGTAACCGGCAGGCGCTGCACCAGTGCCTGCGCACGTTCGATGCTGGGCGGGCTGCCAATCTCACCAGCCAGATGGTCCACGTAGTCCATTAGCAAAGGGCGGGCCGCGTCACGCCAACCGACCGACAACGCGCGCTGCATGCCAAACAGAAAGGCACCGGCCATGGCCAGTGCCAACAACACAAACATCACCACCAGGCGCACGCGCAGCGAATGCGCCAGGGCATGGCGTGCACGGCGATGCCAGCGTGGCGGGCGGTTAAGCGCCACTGGAGCTGTCATGCGGTGGTCGAGCCATTGGCCGCCGGTTGCACGCGCGCCAGCGCCAATGAGTAACCGGCATTGCGCAGGGTTTTGATGGCATCCAGGGGTTCGAGTTTCTTGCGCAGGCGGCTCACCACGATGTCCACCGCGCGCGTGTACAACTCCGCCTCATGGCCACGCAAATGGTTGAGGATGTCGTCACGGGTGAACACCTTGCCGGCGTCTCGCGCCAGCAAGTGAAGCAAATCGAATTCGGTGCTGGTGAGGTCCAGGTGTTGTCCCTGGCGCAATACCGTGCGCGTGGTCGGATCAATCACCAGGCCGTCGAACTCCAGACGGGTCGGTGCGGGTGCGCCGGCCGTGCGCCGACGCAGCACGGTCTGCACGCGCGCCACCAGTTCACGCGGCTCAAAGGGTTTGGGTACATAGTCGTCGGCGCCCAACTCCAGCCCGACCACGCGGTCCATCACGTCGCCGCGCGCGGTCAGCATGATGACCGGAATGCCACTCTCCTTGCGGATCGTGCGGCACAACTCGAAGCCGTCCATCTCGGGCAACATCACATCCAGAATGGCGGCGTCGAAGCCGCCCTGACGAGGCGCCGCGCGCAACAGCGCCAGGCCCTCGCTGGGACGCAAGGCGCAAGTCAAGCCCATGTCAAAGCGGGCAAAGTACGCCGCCAGGGGCGGCCCCAGTTGCGCGTCATCGTCGATCAGCAGGATGCGGGGCATGCGCAAATTTAACACCGCGCGGTCTGGGCGCGATGGCGCAGGATCAACTGGCGCACTCTTTGCTGCTGGGCACCGCCTAGGCGGTCAAACCGATCGGCGGCTTCCATCACGGTCTTCAACAAGCCGGTCTGTGCGGGAAACTGATGATCAAGCAACGCATGGGCGTGTTGCCGGTCAAAGCGCGGGCCCCACACCAAGGCCAACAGTTCGGCGTGAGGATCGGAGACGTCGCCCAGCAGGGACTGACCGTAGGCGCGCACTGGCTGGGCCCAATCGCGCAGCGCCAAGGCCTGGGTTGCGCTCACGGCGCGTCACCCGCGGTGCATCCAGCGACCGCGACGCTGCATGAATTCACGCACCTTCTGCTGCTGGGCCGGGTTCAGGCTGTCATAGAAGTCGGCCAGGGCGGCTATCACCTCCGGGCTCTTGCCTTGAATGGCCGCGGTCTTCTCCGTAACCAAAACCTGCGCGCGGGCCTTGTCGAACTTGTCGCCGGCCACCAGTGCTTGCACCTCGGCGCGAGGGTCCTTGCCTGGCCCCGCCAGCGCCGTACGCTGCTCATGCAGCTTGTCGGCCAGCGCGGTCAGGCGCTTCTTCTGGTCTTCGGTGAGGTCGAGCTTGCCGCTGACGCGGTCCACTAGTCTGCCGCGGAACTGGGTCGACTCTTCAGCGCTCATGTTGGCGTGCCAACTGTGCTGGCGATGTCCGCAGGCGGACAGGCCACCGAGCAGAATGGAGGCGCCAAAGACGCCAATCAGGGTTCGCTTGATCCAGGGTTTCATGACAGGGTTTCCTTTGGGGTTGAACATGCTGTCATGGTGCCGGCCAAGGCGCCGGGCGTCTTCTCCGGGCGGTATCGCTTTGTTTCGGTTTATTTCAAACGGAGGATTCCGTGTCCCCACGTTCCGGTGAACGGGCAGACTGAAATAGCTCCAACAACAAATTGAGCTTGTCAGTCACTTCGGGGGAAATACCCAAGGGCTCGACAGTCGACACCAAGCGATGAAGCTCGCCCTTTCTAAGCAACATCGGGGCAGACATCCGTGCGCCCAAACGGCGGAAGAATTCTTCGGCAAAGGAGCTCAACTTGAGACGTTCGGTCTTCGACTCCCACACCAGGCGAGCAGCCTGAACGGGTAACTGCTTCCAAGTCTGGAAGTCAGTCTCCATGGATTCAAAAACCTGCTCCAGAACCATCCTGTCAAGGACCTCATCAATCTCCAACCGGAAACCGTCGAACAACTCCATGTCAGCATAGTGTGTCAACGCATACGTGCGCAACACATTGGGCGTCACGAAGTAGTTCTCCGCCTCATAGCGGCGCCAATACGACAAGGTCAAGGCGCCTTCGACAGCACTCTGCCGCCCTCTACCGTCGTTGTCCAGTATGGCCAATCCTTTGAGCTTGGGTAGCAAGTCCCGCAACCCACCGAAATGCTCACGCGGAGTGATCCCAAATCCGCCCTCCACGCGCTCCAATTCACTCTCCAGCGATTTGCCGGGATAGTTGTTCTGCACATAGAACGAGTTGACGCGCTCATCCCATACCGCGGCAACCGGGTGGTCCAGGCGCTGCGCCAAGGCGCGCAGCATGTCCACGTCCGTACCTCCTTCCACGTAGAGAACATAACCTCGCTCGCGAGCTTTGACGTAATGGTCCGCTCCAAAGTGCTTCAGGCCATTGCGGACTTCTGCTTTTCGGGCAAGGTCATCCGTCTTGCCATCCATCAACAAAGTCAGGTTGCTATCGAGTGCTTCATCCAGGATGACTTCGGAATGCGTCACCATCACCACTTGAGACTGGTTCTCCGAGGCGATGTCGCGCAGCAGCACATAGACTTGCTTCTGCCGCAAGATTTCCAAATGTGCGTCCGGCTCATCGACCAGCAGAACGCTGCGTTTGTGCGAATAAAGGTAGGCAAAAATGAGCAGCATCTGCTGAAAGCCTCTGCCGGAGGACGATACATCCAACGCCTCCCGTACGCCCGGCTGCTGGTAGCGCATCTCAATGGCGCCGCGTGCGGTCTCCTGCGGAGTCCCGAGCGTCACATCAAACAATCGATGCATCAACTTCACAATACGATCCCAATCCTGCGGCGTGTCCTTGGCCACCATCAAGCAAAGGTTCCGCAATACTTGGGCAGTTTGGCCTTGCCCCAGCAGAACATCGATTCGCCCTGGCTGCAGGATGGGCTCTTCCGTCTCCAAACCCGACATCGGGTAAAGCAGCTCGACGCTGATCTCGGCGGCGCACTTCAGCAACGCGAGATTGCCGATCACAGCATCGTCTGGCGTGCAATACACCAACTCGTCTCCCTGATTGCGAAAGCGCATGGCCAGACCCACGGCTTGGCCCTTGAACTCAACACCCACCGTGATCGTCAGGGCGATATCCTTGTTGCCCGTTCGCACCACCGTGTTGTGCCAGAAGAAACGGGTCCGTTGCACCGGCACCGCCGCGATGTTCAATCGATTCAGCGCGGTAGCCGTTCTCTCCTTGGCGGTGGATCCCTTGCGAATGTCATACCAGGTCTTTACAGCCTGCGACCACAATGCCAGCGCCTGAATCGCACTGGTTTTTCCGCAGTTGTTGGGCCCAATCAACACAGCCGGGTGATCCAACTCAATACGCTGTCGATCCCCAAAGCGTTTGAAGTTCTCGATTTCGAGATAGTGCAGTAGTCGCATGGATCATGGCTCCGTAAGGGGCGTCGGGCGGTCTTGAATTGCTGTGCAGCAACGGATTGTCGCTGGTCTCGCGCCTCTTCAAGGGAGCAACGGACGAACCCCGTCGATATTGACCACATGCTCTCACCGCTGTTGGCCGACTGCGGTCGCCACCCTATTTCAAACCCGCGCCAACACCGGCCCCAGCGCCGCTCCGGTCGGCGTACCCAGGCGCACGATATCTTCGGGCGTCGCCGCACCGACCACACGGCCACCCGCCGCGCCACCGTCAGGCCCAAGATCAATGACCCAATCGGCCTCGGCAATCACGTCCAGGTCGTGCTCGATCACCACCACGCTGTGGCCGCCGTCCACCAAGCGGTGCAACACGGCAATGAGGCGTTGCACATCGGCCATGTGCAGGCCGACCGTCGGCTCGTCCAGCACATACAAGGTGTGTGGCGCCTTTTGACCACGCCGCGTGTGCCGCAGCGCCGGGCCGCTCCCAAGCAAGGCAGCGCCCCCCTCGGGGGGGCCTTCGCCATTGGCGAGGGGGGGCAAGAATTCGTCGCGCACCTTGCTCAGTTCGGTCACCAGCTTGATACGCTGGGCCTCACCACCGCTGAGCGTGGGCGAGGGTTGCCCCAACGTGAGGTAACCCAGCCCGACATCCTTGAGCAACTGCAGCGGATGGCTGATGGCGGGCATGGCGGCGAAGAAGTCCACCGCCTCGTCCACCTCCATTTGCAACACGTCGCCAATGTTCTTGCCGCGCCAGCTCACCGCTTGCGTTTCGGGATTGAAGCGCGCGCCCCTACAGGTCTCACACAGCACCTTGACGTCCGGCAGAAAGCTCATGGCAATGGTTCGGATGCCCTGGCCTTCGCAACTCGGGCAGCGGCCCTCCCCGGTGTTGAAACTGAAACGGTTGGCGGCGTAGCCGCGCGCCTTGGCTTCCAGCGTGTCTGCGTACAGCTTGCGCACCGTGTCCCAGAAACCGATGTAGGTGGCCGGGCACGAGCGCGGTGTTTTTCCGATGGGTGTCTGGTCGACTTCGAGCACGCGATCCACGGTCTCGTATCCGCTCACGCTGGCGCAGCCCGACCACGCCGGGTACTCGCCCCGCTCCATGGCGTCGCGCCCGGCCCGGGTGCTGCGCTGCGAGACGGCAGCGGCCACGTTGGTCAGCAGCACGTCGCGTGCGAGCGTGGACTTGCCGGAGCCGGAGACACCGGTGATGACCACCAGGCGCTGCAGCGGGACGGCGGCGTCGAGCTGGTTGAGGTTGTGGAGCTGGGCACCATGCACCCGCAGCCAATGACTTGCTCCCTCCCCCGCTGGGGGAGGGTTGGGGTGGGGGCTCGCCTGAGCCGCTGCATTCGGAGCGCCTGCCCCCATCCCAGCCTTCCCCCGGAGGGGGAAGGAGCCGAGCGGGGTCACCTCACGCCTGGGCTGCAGCGGGTGTTTCATCGCATGCAGCAAATACCGCCCGGTCACTGACTCGGGGTTCGCAGAGAGGTCGTCCACGCTGCCCTGCGCCACCACACGCCCGCCGCGTTTGCCGGCGCTGGGGCCGATGTCGATGATGTGGTCGGCGCGGCGGATGGTGTCTTCGTCGTGCTCCACCAGCTCCAGCGTGTTACCCATGTCGGCGAGCTTGTGCAGCGCGTTGAGCAGGATCGCGTAGTCGCGTGCGTGCAGGGCGATGGTGGGCTCGTCGAGCACGTAACACACGCCTTGCAGGTTGCTGCCGAGCTGCGCCGCGAGGCGGATGCGCTGCGCCTCGCCGCCACTGAGCGTGGGCGCGCCGCGGTCCAGCGTGAGGTAGTTCAGCCCCACTTCTTCGAGGAAGGCCAGGCGGTTTTCGATTTCGGGCAGCAGGTCGCGCGCGATGCCGGTTTCGCGGGTGGACATCACGGCTTCTTTCATGAGCCCTTGCACCCACAGGCGAACTTCGCGCACCGACAACCGCGCCACGTCGGTGATGCCCACGCCGCTGAACTTCACCGCCCGGGCCTGGGCGTTCAGGCGGGTGCCTGCGCAACCCGGGCAGACCTCGTCCACCAGGTCTTCCACCTCGGGTTCGGCAAAACTCTGTTCGCGCCCGCGCTCCTTGTCGTCGCGCACCGAATCGTCGAGCACGCTGCGCTGGTCGCGCGAGAGCTTGAGGCCGGTGCCCACGCAGTCGGGGCACCAGCCGTGTTTGCTGTTGTAGGAGAACAGGCGCGGGTCGAGCTCGGGGTAGCTGGTGGCGCAGACCGGGCAGGCGCGGGTGGTGGAGAACACCTCCAGCTGGCCCAGTTCACGCGTCGAAACACCTTCTTCGAGCGCCCGGGCCAGGCCGTCGAGCGGGTGCAGCACATGCACCACGCCCTTGCCGATCTCCAGCGCCTTGGTGAGCTGGCTGCGCAGCTGGGCTTCCTGATCGGCGCTCACCACGAAGTCGGCCACCGGCAGCTCGATGGTGTGTTCCTTGAAGCGGTCGATGCGCGGGAACCCGCTGGTGGGGAGGAACTCGCCATCGACGCGCAAATGGGTGTGGCCGCGCGGGCGCGCCCAGTCGGCCAGCTCGGTGTAGACGCCCTTGCGATTCACCACCAACGGCGCGAGCAGGCCGATGTGTTGGCCCGCGTAGCGC
>JAUXWC010000081.1 GCA_030685025.1 Rhodoferax sp. | reverse complement strand
AATTTCCACGACAGCGGATTTCCGCTTGAGTTCGACTGGCAGGGCACGCGCGACTACAGCGCCTGGTTGGCCATGACGGCGGCGCTGGACTTTGTCGAGGCCTTTGGCGCCGCGCGTTACCGGCAAGTGCTGCGCGCTCAGGCTACTGCCGCAGCGGCGTTGTTGTGCCAGCGCTGGTCGGTCGACCTGCCTGCGCCGGCGAGTCTGTTCTCGGCCATGGTGACCCTGCCGCTACCTGCCGACGACGCCGCCACCGAGGAGAATGCCAAGCTGTGGCATGACAAGCTGTGGACGCAGCACCGCATCGAGGTGCCGGTTTTCGCCTTTGATGGCCGGCTGTGGGTGAGGATTTCGGCGCAGATCTACAACGAGTTGTCGGACTATGAGGCACTGGCACGGGCCGTGTCAGCGTCACGAAGCCTGCACGGAACTTAGGGCAAACTGCTACCCATGACCCCGCAACAATTCATCGCCAAATGGGGCCCCGGTGGCCCCGCCCATGAACTGAATGAGCGCCAAGGCGCGCAGCCGCACTTCATCGACCTGTGCCAGTTGCTGGGCGTGCCCACGCCGGGCAGCGCGGGCGACTACATCTTCGAGCAAGACACGTTGGTGCTGGGCGAGGCGCGTGGCTACGCTGATGTGTTCATGCGCAACCACTTCGCATGGGAGAACAAGGCGCCGGGCCGCAATCTGGACACCGCCCTCAAGCAGTTGCTCACCTACAGCCTGGCACTAATTCTAAGTAGCGTTCAAGTTGAGACTAATAATCCAAGGCCAAGCAGTTAAGCTGTGCAAGCCTTGGGTATTGGCGGCGAGTCGAGGTAGCCCTGCTTCCAACTGCCGTATCACGCTGGAGAGGTCATTGAATACACGGTTGGGAAACTCTTTTTCGCGCACTTCGTCCCAGACGTGCTCCTGCGGGTTGAGTTCTGGCGCATACGGCGGCAAGCGCAGCAGACGAATGTTCTCCGGGACCACCAAATCCTTTGAGACATGAGAGCTGGCGCCATCAACGACCATCACCATGAACTCCGTCGCATGGGCGGCACTGACTTGCGCCAGGAACTCGGTCATCCGTTCGGTATTCATCTGCCGACAGGTCATCCAGTCAAACTCGCCCTCAATGGGGCTAACAGCGCCATAGACATAGACAAACTCCCGCTCGTAGCCATTGCAAACCGTCGGTCGTTTTGGGCTGGGTGCCCAGCAGCGGCGAATGCGCACCATTCGGCCAAAGCGCGCCTCGTCTTGGAACATCAAGCGAACCCGGCGACCGTGAACTTCTTCGGGCTTCATGAGCGCTGCCAGAGTTTCGGGGAGTTTTTTTTCCACGCCTCCTGCACCTGCGGGTCGCTTTTGGGGTGCCGCGTGTCCGGCGCGACTTTGCGCCAGCCATTGCGCGCCAGCATGCGATACACGACAGAGGCGGCAACCGGGTGCCCCAGCCTCTGCGCCAACGCCGCACGCAGCGGCGAGGCCACCAAGACTTCCCCGGCGTTGGATTCATCCTGCCAGCGTGCCAGGAAGTCCCCCTCTTCCTCTGGGGTCAGCGAGGCGCGGCGCCGACCACCCCAACTTGGGCGCTCGGCGCCGGGCTTGGCGCAAAACTGGCGCAGCCGACTCTGCAGCCTCAGCACGCTGGCCCGTCCGACGCCCAGCAACATGGCTGTCTGCTCCAGCGTCGCGCCTAGCACTGCGGGCAACAGCACAGCCTGGGCGCAGCGTAGCGATTCAACATCGCTGGCCTGCGCCGCTACAACTTGTGCCTGTGTCACCAACTCCATATCAATTCGACGTGGTCTTGCCATGGGAATACTCCTGGGAACATTTGACTCCCGGAGTGTCCCACAATTAGAATCATCTTGAAAGCTAGTTAGAAT
>JAUXWC010000077.1 GCA_030685025.1 Rhodoferax sp. | reverse complement strand
ACTCACCCCCATTCCCCCCAACCCCCTTTCCACCCTCGCCAGGGCGGAAAGGGGGAGCCTCATTTGACCGCGCGATTCGACACCGGGTAAACCGGGAACTGTTGAAATCGGTGTTGGCTCGGCAGGCACTCAGGGCGCGAGTTCCGAGCGCCGGAGGCAGGTTCGACGGTTCGAGGGGTAGGGGGAGCTTCACCCCACTGTCTCGTCGCTGGCGCGTAGCTGCCAGCCGGTCGTGTGCCGCGGTGAGCCCAACCGGTTACGACCGTTGGCGACCCATCTTGCCGAGCGGTCGCAGTCGCGCCCTTCGTGCCGTGAACGCGTTGGTCGAGACCAGAAACCAAATGAGGCTCCCCTCTTCCGCCCGGCGGGGCGGGAGAGGGGCCGGGGGAGTGAGTGGGGGAAACAAGCGAAGTTGGCAGTGCTAGCCTGTTGGCCTTCGCTACCACCCCGGCCACATCACTTTGAATCGCACCCGGTCAGAAGCGCGCGCGCACGCGGGAGAAGGCGTTGGAGCCAAAAAGGCGGTTCATCGTCGGGGTGAAATACAGGCCGTCGGCGAACACGTAGCTGTTGTATTTCTTGTCCACCTCGGCTCCCGCGACCACCGTTGTGTCCGAACACAGGGCCGAGTTGACCTGGCCAATGCCGGTGCCAATCCCGCTCCCCGAATCAAGCGACGTGCACACCGGCGTAGTTGCGTCCGTCAACCCAAAGGCGGCCGGCGTGGTCACGACCGCCCCCGCATAGTTGTACAGATCGACATACAGCACCTGATTGCCGAGGTCGACAATCGCCAGCAACAAGGCTTCGTTGAACCTGATGCTGGCGTCCGTCAACACGGCCTCCTTGCCAACACGCTTTGCCCAAGGGGTGTGCCCCAGGTTGTTGACACCCGCGACCAGCACGTGTTTGGCACCTTGCTGGATCAGTCGGCGCACTTGCCCACCCATGTCGGCGCCCGCCTGCTTGACACGAATGACCATGTCCGCCTCGGTGGTCGTGCCCGCGATGACCGCTGACACCTGAGTCACGATGTCGCTGACGCCGCCGTTGATCAGCATCAAATCGTTTAGTTCTGGTTTGTGTGCGCTCAGGAAGGCATCAATCTGCTCGGTCACTGTCAGCGTTGAGGCTTGCCCGGCCGCATCTGGCTTGGCCACGATGCGGGCGTTGCCGCGCGCATAGCCGAGACCTCCGGTCGCGGAGGGCGTGATCGTCAGGGTATAGCCGGAAGCCACTTGCTCGACCCAGGTATTGACGGTTGCATCGTTGACCGTGTACTTCGACGCCGTGCCGCTGTTCCCGATGTCGCTGAAGGCATCACCGAACGACACCAGGCGGGTGGGCGTGAGCGCCCCTTCAGTGGTCCCGCCGCCACAGGCGACCAGCCACGCGGCGGGCACGCAAACCGCAACCAGCGCAACACGGCGCAACAAATTTCCAATCATTCAAATCTCCAATAGTCCGTGCGGTAGTTTAACGATCCCTCATGCCGGACACGCTCATGCGGCGGCGGCACGCTGCAATCGATCTCGAACGCCTTCCCATTCAGGGCCTTCGGGTGGTGTTTCAACCCAAATCAACTGGGCGCCTTGCGCGTCAAACTCACGCAACACGGCAAACAATTGCTGGGCGGTGGCAACGGCGTCGTCCGGCATGCGCCGGCGTATCACTTTGCTCGACCGGCTGCGCAAAATTGCCCGTGAATAGGTGGCAATCACCGTGTTGCCGGCGTCCAGATCGGCCCCGAGCAGATCCAAGGCAGATTGCAGGGATGGCGCGTTCATCAAGCGCACCTTGGCGCGCGGCGCGTAATGCGATTCCAGCGTACCCGAGGCGCGCGGGGCCGCCGGGGTTTCCTGCAGGCGCGGGCTTGGCTGCGACGCGGCGCGCGCCACTTCCTCCACTTGCGCCCGGCTGATCGCACCGGGTCGCAACACTACCGGCGCGCCCCGGGTGCAGTCGACAATGGTGGACTCGATCCCGACCGAGCAGGCTCCGCCGTCCAGAATCAACAAGGGCTCGCCAAACTCGCTTTGCACATGGGCCGCCGTGGTCGGGCTGACACGACCGAACTGGTTCGCACTGGGCGCCGCCAGGCCCCAAAGCGGCTCGCCATCGTCGGTTGCGCCGGCCTCCTGACAAGCCTTGAGCACGGCACGCACCACCGGGTGGGCCGGGCAGCGCAGGCCAATGGAATCCTGACCGCCCGCCGCAGCCACCGCCACGCCAGCGCGGCGCGGCAAGATCACGGTCAGTGGCCCCGGCCAGAACGCCTGCATCAGCGCGTCTGCAACAGCAGGGACATCCCGGGCAAAGTGCGCCACTTGCGCATGCCCAAGGACGTGAACAATCAAGGGATGGTCAGCAGGCCGACCCTTGGCCTGAAAAACCTTGGCAACAGCGGCCGCATCATCGGCATTGGCCGCCAGGCCATAGACGGTTTCAGTTGGCAGGCCGACCAGTTCGCCGGCGCGCAGCAGGCGCACGGCCAAAGCGATGGACTGCGGCGCCAGGCCCTCGACAATCATGGTGCGCCCCGACTCAGCTTGACGCCAGGCCCAACAAGCTCGCCGCCTGTTGCGCCGTGTGGCGAACCTGGTCGATGGTGGCGCCGGTCACAGTCAGGTGTCCCATCTTGCGCCCCTTGCTGGGCTTGAGTTTGCCGTACAGGTTGAGGTGCGTGCCCGGCAAGGCCAGCACCGCCGCCCAAGGCGGCGTCACCGGCTCGGCGCCCTGCGTCAACCAGAGGTCGCCCAGCAGATTGAGCATGATGGCCGGGCTGTGCTGACGGGGCTGCGTCAAGGGCAATCCCGCCAAGGTGCGAACCTGAAGGTCAAACTGCGACTGGTCGCAGGCGTGCAAGCTGTAGTGGCCGCTGTTGTGCGGACGCGGCGCCATCTCATTGACCACCAGGGTGTCATCGTCGAGCACGAAAAACTCGACGCACAACACGCCCACGTACTGAAGCTGCGCGGCAATGGCCTTGGTGGCGTTGATGGCTTGTTCGCACAGGGCGGCGGGCAGCACGCCGTCAAACACCTCGGTGAGCGCCAGAATCCCGTCACGGTGCTGGTTGCGCTGCACCGGCAGGTTCACCATCACCCCATCGCGCCCGCGCGCGACGATCACGGAACATTCAGCCTTCAGTGGCAGCATCTTTTCGAGCACGCAAGTCACGTGTTTAAGTTCGTCCCAGGCGGCTTGCAGATCGGCGCGGGTCGCCACGCGCACCTGCCCCTTGCCGTCATAACCCAGCCGCGCGGTCTTGAGGATGCCGGGCAACAAGGCGGCGTCGACCGCGGCCAGTGCCTGCACTGAATCGATGACCGCGTAGGGCGCACATGCCACGCCACAGCCCACAAAATGCGCCTTTTCGCTGGCGCGGTCCTGGGCAATGCGCACCGCGTCGGCGGCTGGCGCGACCAAACGGTGCGCGCCCAGGGTTTGCAGAGCGCCAGCGGGCACGTTCTCGAACTCGGTCGTGATCGCGGCACAGCGTTGTGTCAGTTGTGCCAGCCCAGCCTGGTCCAGATAGTCGGTCTGAACGTGGTAGTGGCTGATCAAGCCGGCCGGGCTGGTGACATCGGGGTCCAGCACGGCGGTGAAGTAACCCATGGCTTGCGCCGCCTGGACGAACATGCGCCCGAGCTGGCCGCCGCCCATCACGCCCAATGTCGCTTGTTGCCCAGCCTGCAAACTGCCGGGCAAAATGGTGGTGCGGCTCATAACAGCGGGGGCACCGTCATGCCGCGCGCGGTCTCGGTCTGCTCGGCCCGGAAGGCTTCCAGCTTGGCGCGCAAGGCAGGGTCCTCGTTGGCCAGCATTGCGACGGCAAACAGGGCGGCGTTGGCCGCCCCGGCCGCGCCAATGGCGAACGCGGCCACCGGGATGCCCTTGGGCATCTGCACGATGCTGTGCAAGGAATCCACGCCAGAAAGATGCTTGCTCGGCACCGGTACGCCCAGCACCGGCACCACCGTCTTGGCCGCCAGCATGCCGGGCAGATGCGCCGCGCCGCCCGCGCCGGCAATGATGGCCTTGAGGCCACGACCCGCGGCGCTTTGCGCGTAGGCAAACATGTCGTCGGGCATGCGGTGCGCGGACACCACGCGTGCCTCATGGCTGATTCCGAACTGCTGCAGGATGTGGACCGCGTGTTGCATCGTGTCCCAGTCGGAACTGGAGCCCATCAGCACGCCAATGTGTATGTTTTTCATGAGTTTGGGGCCGGTTCCCACGGCCATCCAGTGCAAGGGAAGCGGCGGTCTGGCTCCCGAGGGATTAATATTGGATTTTACTTGTCCGAACCCAAATCCAAACCTGATCAGTGGGACACGGCGCCTGCCCCTTCGCGGTAGCGGCCTGTTCCACAACGCTTCATGATTAACGCCACCCTAGAAAACTTTGATGCCGACGTCGTCGCCGCGTCCGCAGTCGTTCCCGTACTGGTCGATTTTTGGGCGCCCTGGTGTGGGCCCTGCAAAGTGATTGGGCCCTTGCTGGAGAAGCTCGAAACCGAGTACGGCGGGCGCTTCAAGCTGGTCAAGATCGACTCCGATCAGGAGCAGGAGCTAAGCCAGGCCTTCGGCATCCGCAGCATCCCGACCTGTGTGCTGATGAAGGACGGCAAGCCCGTGGACGGCTTCATGGGCGCCTTGCCGGAGGGACAGATCAAGACCTTCCTCGACAAGCATGTGCCTGGCGAGGCGGCCGTCGAGGCAGAGAGCCAGGAAGACGAGGCACTCAGCGCCCTGGCCGTCGGGGGTGTCGATGCCGCGCTGGAGAAGCTGCAGCAAGCGCTCGCCACCGATCCTTCGAACGACGAGACGCGGTTTGATTGCATCAAGCTGTTGCTTCAACTCGGGCGGGACGACGACGCCAAGGTCGCGTTTGCGCCGGTGACGGCGAAGACCAGCCAGGTGCGGCGCCTGGATTCCCTGCAACGCTGGATGAACGCGATCGATTTCGCCGAAGCTCAGGGCCAGGCTGGTGTCACGGCGGCAAGCTTCGACGCACGCCTGAGCGCCAACAAACGTGATTTCGAGGCCCGCTTCGGCAAGGCGCAATTGCTGATGGCTCAACAGGCCTGGACGGCGGCGATGGATGAGCTGCTGGAAATCCTGATGCGTGACAAAACTTGGTCCAACGATTTGGCGCGCAAGACCTTGATCGCGATCCTGGACATCATCGAGCCTGCGAAAGTCAAAGTGGCGGATGGCCAGATCCCACCGGTTGACCCAACCGTGGCGAGTTACCGCCGGCGCTTGAGCAGCATTGTGCTGAGCTAGGCGGTCAGCCGCTCGAGTGCCTCGCGGTATTTGGCCGCCGTTTTGGCGATGACTTCCTGCGGGACACGTGGCGCCGGCGGGGTCTTGTCCCAGGGCTTGCCGTTGATCTGCACCTGCTCCAGCCAATCGCGCACGAACTGCTTGTCGTAGCTGGGCGGGTTGATGCCCTCCTGGTAACTCTCGGCGGGCCAGAAACGCGAGGAGTCGGGCGTCAGGACCTCGTCCATCAGGGTCAAGGTGCCCTGGGAATCGAGGCCAAACTCGAACTTGGTGTCGGCAATGATGATGCCCTTGTCCAGCGCAATACGACTGGCCGTCTGGTAGATCGCCAGACTGATGGCGCGGATCCGCGTGGCCAGATCCAGGCCAATCAGCTCGGCCGACTGCTCGAACGTGATGTTCTCGTCGTGTTCACCCACCGCCGCCTTGGCGGCCGGCGTGTAGATCGGCTCAGGCAATTTGGAGGCATTCTTCAATCCGGCCGGCAGGACCACGCCACACACCGCTTGCGTCGCTTGGTATTCCTTCCAGCCACTGCCGGCCAGGTAGCCGCGCACCACCGCCTCGATCGGCAGGGGCTTGAGGCGCTTGACCAGCATGGAGCGGCCCCGCACCTGCGCCACTTCGTCGGGCGCCACCACGCTCTCGGGCGCCTCGCCAGTCAGATGATTCGGGCAGATGTTGGCGCCGTTGGCCCCCAGCTTGTCGAACCAGAACAGGGCCATTTGTGTCAGCAAGGCGCCTTTGCCCGGAATCGGCTCGCCCATGATCACATCGAAGGCGCTCAGGCGGTCGCTGGCCACCATCAGAATGCGATCGTCCCCGACGGCGTAGTTGTCTCGGACCTTGCCGCGGGCCAACAAGGGCAGGGAATGCAGGGCGGACGTATGAAGCGCTTCGGTCATGTCGAATCGGTAAAAGGGTGGCAACAGCACGCGCCGACGTGCCAAAGTAGAAAAGCCCAGCCAAGCCACCGGCCAAGCTGGGCTCCATTATCGCAAGTCCGTTCAGGTCACGACCTGCGCCAACTCGCCGTTGGCATATTGCGCCGCCACCATCTGCAGGCTGCGGCCCTTGATCTTGCCAGCCTGACCCTCGCAACCGAACTCCAGGTAACGCTGCTTGCAAATCTGTTTGGCCGCTTCGCGCGCCGGCTTGAGCCACTCTCGGGCGTCGAACTTGTCGGGGTTCTCGGCCAGGAACTTGCGCACCGCACCGGTCATGGCCAGGCGAATGTCGGTATCGATGTTGATCTTGCGCACACCAAACTGAATCGCTTTCTGAATCTCTTCCACCGGCACGCCGTAGGTTTCCTTCATCTTGCCGCCAAACTGATTGATGATCGCCAGCAGGTCCTGCGGCACACTACTTGAGCCGTGCATCACCAGGTGGGTATTCGGAATGCGCTGGTTGATGGCCTGAATACGGTCAATCGCCAGGATGTCGCCGGTGGGTTTGCGCGAGAACTTGTAGGCGCCGTGGCTGGTGCCGATGGCAATCGCCAGGGCATCAAGCTGCGTTCGCTTGACGAAATCGGCCGCCTGCTCAGGGTCGGTCAGCAATTGCTCGCGTGTCATGGTGGAATCGGTGCCGTGGCCGTCTTCCTTGTCGCCCTTCATGGTTTCCAGAGAACCGAGGCAGCCGAGTTCACCTTCGACCGTTACACCCAGCTTGTGCGCCGCGTCCACCACCTTGCGCGTGACGTCGACGTTGTAGTCGTAACTGGCGATGGTCTTGCCGTCGGCCTCCAGACTGCCATCCATCATCACCGACGAGAAGCCAAGGTTCATGGCGCCCTGACAGACATCGGGGCTTTGCCCGTGGTCCTGGTGCATGACCAGCGGAATCGTCGGGTAGGCTTCGACCGCGGCCAGAATGAGGTGCTTGATGAAGGCCTCACCGGCGTACTTGCGCGCACCGGCACTGGCCTGCAGGATCACCGGCGCACCAACTTCCTTGGCCGCCTCCATGACGGCCTGGACCTGCTCCAGGTTGTTGACGTTGAAGGCTGGAATGCCATAGCGGTGTTCGGCCGCATGGTCCAGCAGCTCGCGCATTGAAACGAGTGCCATGTGGAGATCCCCAGGGAAGTTGGTAACTACTTGGCAACTGATGCCTCGCGGCTGATTTTACCCCTGAGAACCCTGCGCTGGGCAGCGACTGCGACCACGCCCATCAGGGTGCGATTCAAATTGATGTGGCCTGGGGTGGTGGCGGTGGCCAACAGGCGAGCATTGCCAACCTCACTTGTTTCCCCCGCTCACTCCCCCAGCCCCTCTCCCGCCCCGCCGGGCGCAAGAGGGGAGCCTCATTTGGTTTCTGGTCTCGACCAACGCGTTCACGGCGCGAAGGGCGCGACTGCGACCGCTCGGCAAGATGGGTCGCCAACGGTCGTAAGCGCTTGCGGGAGTTGAGTCGCGCCACCGGCTGGCAGCTACGCGCCAGCGACGAGGCAGCGAGGAGAAATGGGCTTCACTTCGAATCGCCGAATCTGCCTCCGGCGCTCGGAACTCGCGCTCTGAGTTCCTGCCGAGCCAACCCCGATTTCGACAGTCCCCGGTTTGCCCGGTGTCGAATCGCGCGGTCAAATGAGGCTCCCCCTTTCCGCCCTGGCGAGGGTGGAAAGGGGGCTGGGGGGAATGGGGGTGAGTTCAGGCAATTGGGTATTCGGGGTTCTGGCAATTGGCGCCGACTGCACGAAGGGCAGCGGGCGCCAATTGCCCACTGGCGCGCCACACCAGTTTGAATCGCCCATCAAGGGAGCCTGGCGCCCTAACTCACGCGACAGATCTTGAGCATGTTGGTCCCGCCAGGCGCGCCCATCGGCTCGCCACAAGTGATGGCATAGATATCGCCTGACTGGACAATGCCGCGGGATTTCAGGTGACTCTCCGCGTCCGACAGGGCGGTGTCGCGGTCGGCGCTGGTGTCCATAAGTAGAGGGCGGACATTGCGGTAGAGAGCCATCTTGCGCTGCGTCGCGACCTTGGGCGTCAGGGCATAGATCGGAACATGAATCAGGTGCCGACTCATCCACAGGGCAGTCGAGCCGCTGTCGGTCATGGCCACAATGGCCTTGGCACCCAAATGATGCGCGGTGAACAGCGCGCCCATGGCGATGGTCTGGTCAATACGCGTGAAGTGCTTGCCGGTGAAGTCCGCATCAAGCTTGACGTTCTCGGCGCTCTCGGCGGCCAGACAGATCTTGGCCATTTCGATCACCGTCTCCAGCGGGTACTTGCCGGCCGCCGTCTCGGCAGACAGCATGACCGCATCGGTGCCGTCCAGCACCGCGTTGGCCACGTCACTCACCTCGGCCCGTGTGGGCACCGGGTTGCTGATCATGGACTCCATCATCTGCGTCGCGGTGATGACGAACTTGTCGTGCTCCCGCGCCAGCTTGATCATGCGTTTTTGCAGTGCCGGCACCGTCGCGTTGCCGACCTCCACCGCCAGGTCGCCACGCGCGACCATGATGCCGTCGCTGGCCAACAGAATTTCATCGAGTTTTGGGATCGCCTCGGCGCGCTCGATCTTGGCGATCAAGCCTGGCTTGTGATCGTATTCAGCCGCCGCCACGTTGCACAGTTGGCGCGCCATCTCCATGTCGGTGGCGTTCTTGGGGAAACTCACCGCCACATAGTCAGCCTGGAAGCTCATCGCGGTGCGGATGTCTTCCATGTCCTTGCCCGTCAGCGCCGGGGCGGTCAGCCCACCCCCCTGTTTGTTGATGCCCTTGTTGTTGGAGAGCTCACCGCCAATCTTGACGGTGGTGTGCACCGCGTCGCCCCTGACCTCGTCGACCGTGATGACAATCATGCCGTCATTGAGAAGCAACACGTCACCCGATTTGACCTCGCGCGGCAGCGCCTTGTAGTCCAGGCCGACCGCGTCAATGTCGCCCAACTCGCTGCGCGCCGCATCCAGCACGAACTTCTGGCCGGATTCCAACATGACTTTGCCCTCGGCAAAACGTCCGACACGGATCTTGGGTCCCTGCAGATCCGCCATGATTGCGACCTCACGTCCGGCGCGTTGCGCCACCTGGCGCACCAGCATCGCGCGATCGATGTGATCCTGCGCCTTGCCATGGCTGAAGTTCAAGCGCACGACGTTGACCCCCGCGCGAATCATCTGCTCCAGCAACGCCGGGTCGCTGGACGCAGGCCCGAGGGTGGCAACAATCTTGGTGGCGCGACGATGCATTGACCGGTCTCCTTGTAACTAAGTTCCAATTTTGACATGGATTGAGTTACCAAGGCATTACCCGAGCGCGATTCAGACTTTTTGGAACAGCACCGGGCCACGCCAAACTGGTTGGCACCAGGCTCGACAGAAACAGAAAAGGAACGGCTCTTTGGCGCCGATGCACCGCGCAAACCCTGCGCGCCGCGATCAACGCGAAATTCGCTCCAAATGGGTTCAGCGACCTACGCAAAGCCAATCTTGCCGCGCACGCTGGGCATACTTTGGCCCATGTCTGAACGCCACCGGCTTTGCCAGGGGGATGGCTACCCAAATGGACCGAGTGGTACTGACTGCTGACTGCTGACTGCTGACTGGTGGGTGTTGCCCTTGCAGCCGCCCGCAGATCGACTTGTCACCCGAACTATCGGCAAACGCTCGCGTGGTCAGAGTTGGATGCTGATCGACAATCTTGATGCAAAACCCCGACAGACACATTAGCCATAGTCATGGAGGACGGACAGGTAGGAGCCGACGTGCTCGTGGCGTTGGCTGTCGTCGCCACCAGATAATTTTGCTGGTCGATGGACTTACTGACTTCCACGTAGGGCTGAACATTCCTTTGATTGGGGTCGGTCAAACTGTTGGTGGCTTGATATTGGTAGCGGCAAACAAAGTATTTGTTAGCGCTGGCCCGCCATGCGGCGGGTCCGGAAACGCGAATCGTACCGGACCAGTTGTAAGGTCCATTGACGGATGGAGGTGTGGCCGGGGCAACAAGGGGCACCACACAGAGATAGTATTTGTAGTCAGGAATGATGTTACCGTTGTTTTGATTCAGGGCGTTCCCGAACTGGCACGTTATGCCAGCGCTGCCTGCGGCATTGCGCGTAACGCCCGAGAAATCAATGCCCAGCCCACTTTCAATGGCACTCCAATCAACAGCGGAGACCGAACTGTGCCGTTGCACGTATCCAGCGACAATGTAGCCAGACGTTTCAATGCAATTGCGGATGCTTGCGTCCGTCGAAGTTAAAGCATCAATCACCTGCTGGTTGGTTGGCGAATCCTGCAAGGTGGGCGTGCACATCTTGACAACGTCACCGGTGTTATTGCCAAACAGCACATACTGGCCCGCCGTACCGAACTTCACGGCGCTCTCCCCGGTGCCCAGATCGATGGCAGGAATCGGAATATCCAGATTGCGGTTCTTGGGTCGCTTCAGATTGGTGTTTTGCGGTAGCGGAAAGCCCAAAAAACCTGAGTCTGCCGGGTCGGTCTTGGACAGGATGGACGAAAGCGCCACCGCCTGACTCTCTCCCGCACGATCAAGCCAGGCCACGCGCACCGTCAGTGCCCGCAAGGGGTCGCCAGAGCTGCCGCCAAGGGTCCAGGTTCGGGCATACACCGCATTGGTGGTAATGGTGTCAGTGCCACCTGTCAAGGCATTCCAGTTCAGCGCGGTCGCGCTGGTAGTTCCTGGTCCGACCACGGTGGAGTCGATCCCGGTGAACGATCTGAACGATTCAATTCTTTCCTGCGCCAGCCGGGCAGCCTCGGTGCGTTGTTTTGCGTCATCCGCATTGCGCGACAAGGCTGCCTGCAAGCCCGCTAGCGAGAGTATTCCGAACCCCATGATGGCAAGCGATATCAGGGCTTCGATGATCGTAAAACCAAGCTGTCCACGCCTAGTTGGATTCATGGTGTTCATAATGGGCCTTAGTTGCAGGTGATGACAGGGGGAT
Source organism: Rhodoferax sp. (assembly GCA_030685025.1). Taxonomy (GTDB): domain Bacteria; phylum Pseudomonadota; class Gammaproteobacteria; order Burkholderiales; family Burkholderiaceae_C; genus Rhodoferax_D. The sequence goes on along the minus strand of JAUXWC010000077.1, from coordinate 78,730 downwards.
TCGCAGTGCTGGCGGTGCATCGGTCGGTCCAGCTCCCCGGCACGCGCACCACAGACCCCGATGAGCGGCGCACCCCTTTCAAGACGTCGGCGTCGTATTCAAGTGTGCCATTGCCGTTGTTGTTGTACCCGGCGCAGGTAACCATTGCGCCATGAATGTTTGCCGTGCCGGTCCCAACGTCGTTGACGTTGGCACTGTTGGAAAAAATCATTCCATAAATGTCAATATTCCCGGTCACATTAAATCCTGCCGCAGACACCAGGGTCACCGGGTCACTGGCGGTACCCAGGCTACCGCTGCTGCTGTTGCGTGCGAATCCGTCAGGAAAATAGAACGCCCGCCAGCCGGCAGCATAGGCCGCGTCAACCAAACTGCCGCACGCACTTGCAGAACCGCAATTCGCTATGGTTTTGGTCGTTGGTGAAGCCGCGTACTGCGCAATCGTTGAGCCGAAGTAGGCCGTGAACATGGATGAGCTGCTGCATGTAGGGTCGGCACTTGAAATTGCGGACAGAGATGCGTCATTACTGACCAATGCATTTGCACCAGGTTGCCCAGGAATGCTGGCATAAGAAGTTCCAGGCCCTTGCGTAATCGCCCCCCCTGCGTTCACCAGAATGCCACCCGTGACCACATCCCGGTTCACCACGTTGTAAGACCCGCCGACCGCACATGAAGTACCGCAGGTAAGAGGGGAAGCTGGCGCTGCGCGCAACAGCGGGCGCAACTTCAAAATGCTGGAGACAGTTGCCGTCGCATCCGAAGCCCCGGTGGTGGCTGGCGTGCAGGCACCGGCCTGTGCTGTGCAGCCGGTCACGACAATACGAACGGCCTCTGGATCGCTGGTTGCGGAAAAGACAGCCGTAAAGCCTGGTAGCACTGCGGTCCCAAGCGCAGCCGTGGCGCTGCCGCCACCGCTAGGCACGGCAGGACAACTGCAAGTCGTCGCGTTGCCGTCGACCTTGCAACCAGGATAGGTGGTGGTTGCCGGCGCAACATCAGTGGCTGTGGGAGTGCCGTTGCCCCATTGGGTCTGCACGTACTTACGCCGGAACGAAACGTTGGTTGTACCGAGAAAAGCACAATTGGCACCAATATCGTATGCCGTGTTGAGCATTCCGGTGGCCCATTCCATGCCCGCCTCGGCCATCTCCAGCGCCATGGTGGAACGCATTTGGTTGGCAGACGTTTTTTGCTCAAACAAGATGCTTCGATTCAGGTAAAGCATGACGATGGAGGTGCTAAACAGCAAGACCATCGTCACCAGCAAAGTTGCCGCTCCGCGCTGGCGTTTTCTCATGTTGGATGTCATATTTTGCATGTTGTCCGCCTTCCGGGGTTAAGCAGGGCACGCGCCCAACAAGGCATCATTGCGAACTCGGACTTGCGAGCGCAGGGTGCGACTCACTGTCGAGTCGGTCGTCGATGTGCCCGTTAGCACGATGTTGTAGCTACGCACCTGTATCCTTGGGCAATTTTGGGTTGCCGTCGGCACTGATGGCAGCAGGACCGTATCAGTGCAAGTTTTTGCGCACGCATCGCGGATGTCAATGGTTGTTTCGGTTGGTGTAATCGTGAAACCGTTGACGGGAACGGCCAGAATGTCGGTGTTGGTGAGTGTTTGCCAAACTCCACCGATATTCATCTGAATGGCACGAGCCGTTGCGTCTAACTTAAAGCCGAACTGTTCTGCAGCGGTGTCCAAGACACCGTTTTCGGTCGTATCTCGACTATAGGCGTAGTTAATCTGAGTTGCCTCCGTCGATGTGGCGACTGAATATGGGTTGACCGCAGCGGCACTGGTGTTGCCGACGACCGCAGTGCCCGCTAGTGAATTGCCCCAATATGCTCCTCTGCGCAGATCCCTGGTCAGCAAATCCATGGTGGCCCGCAAGTCCTGATTGATTCGGGCTTCGAGCAAAAGCTTTCGCGAGTTGGTGACATTGCTGACAAACATTGCGCTTGCACCCGCCAATATGAATAGCCCTATGGCAACGCCCACCAGCAATTCAACCATTGACATGCCACGCGATAAGCGCCTGGACCCCGACAGGGTGTTGCGACCGGCTCTAACGTGAATGGAAGTTATGAACATGCTGGATATCCTCCTAAACTTCCGCTAGGCGAGCACATCCGAATGCGCCCCGTCACATCAACCTTGACTTGTAGTTGCGCAGAGGTTTGAGTGTGCGCCAGCGTTATGTCGGTCGCGACGCCTGCGGAGTGGCGATAGGGGTCAAAGGTGACCGTGAGCGGTGCTGTCAGCGTGATTTTTGAATCTAACGCGATGGTTTTGAAGGTGGTCGACGCACTGCTTAGGGTATATCCATGCGCTAACGTAGCCATGGAGACGGCGGCGTTCACGCTGACTGCTTGTGATTTGGCGTAATGCAAGTCGGCACTCAACTCGTTGGCGACGCCTTCCAGACTCCTTCTAGCCATTGACTCAGTAAAAGATGGCACCGCAATGGCGACCAAGATGCCGACGATGGCGATGATGACCATCAACTCGACCATGGTGAAGCCCCTATTTGCGCGCATCACTTGCTCCAACAGGCGTGAGGGGTTCTTGTGGCATTACCGTTGGTGACGGTCATCACCAGCGCTGTGCAGCCAGTGTCACCGTTCTGGCTCTTGGTGCTGACGGCTGTTGCCGTCAGCGTGTAGCCGCTTCCCGTGTTGCTGGAAACGGCCCAGTCGTAATAGCCGCCCGAAGTGACGGCGGAGAGGCCAAGGCCTGGTGGCGTGGCGGTGGTGAGCGCGGTCAACTGAGTATTGCTCGCGTAAGTTGTGTTGTTGGCACGCCAACGCTCTTGGGCCTGCTGAACTCCAACCAGTGCGGCGACAGCATCTGATCGCCTCGACTTGCGAACCTCACTCATGTAACTAGGGTAAGCCACCGCCGCCAGTATTCCCACAATGGCCACGACGACCAACAGCTCGATCAAGGTGAACCCATTGGGCCTCGGAGCGAGTCGCAACGCATGCGGCGTAGTCAGTGATTTCATAGCTGCATTGTCTTCCCACCGAGCGGCGAATCGCGTGCCACCGGTCAGTCACAGTTGCCCGCTTGTCGGTGCGCAGTGGTCTTCGGCCCGGTCGCGTAGGCTATGTGTCACCTCCCGGACGATCACAAGATCGCTTGCCGAACAAGTGAGGATGGCAATGATGCAAATCCTTTCATGGACTGCATTGAAGTTCTGCTCGGGCACCATGGCCCGCGGGCACGCTTGCTTGTGTTCCAAGCCTCGCGCTCCGTGACCCCGCGTTTTCTGAGCTCTCGGGCGGCGGTTTTCAGTTTTTCAATGGCCTTGACCACCCCAATCCTTGCACGCGCTTTGCCGACCGGGAAGCCCAGGAACTTGCGGTTTCCGGGGCGCCCCGGTCCAGTTGGTCCGGCGCCACGTCTCGCTGGCGTACCTTCGTGCTGCGCACCGCGGTAGAGCTTGCCTGAGGCGGCTCGGCGCGGCGCTCACGCCTGCATCAGGGCTCTGCCGGATTCGGGCCCCGTTTTGTCAGTATCTCGAAGGCTGGCAAGGTCTTGCCTTCCAGGACTTCGAGGAATGCACCGCCACCGGTGGAGATGTAGCCTATCTGACCCTCGATCCCATACTTCGCAATCGCGGCCAAGGTGTCGCCACCGCCAGCAATGGAGAATGCACTGGACTCGGCGATGGCATGGGCGATCACCCGGGTGCCGTTCTCGAAGGCCGCGAACTCGAACACCCCCACCGGGCCGTTCCACACGATGGTGCCGGCCGCCTTGAGTTGCGTGGCCAAGGCCGCAGCCGTCTGCGGGCCAATGTCGAGGATCAGGTCATCGTCCGCCACGTCCTGGGCCGCCTTGACCGTGGCCACGGCGTCAGGCGCAAAGGTCTTGGCCGTCACCACGTCCACCGGGATTGGCACCGCCGCGCCGCGTGCCTTCATCGCCTCGATCACGGCCACTGCTTCAGCCAGCAAGTCGGGCTCGGCCAGGCTCTTGCCAATGTTCAGGCCCGCGGCCAGCATGAAGGTGTTGGCAATGCCACCACCAACGATCAGTTGATCGACCTTGCCCGCCAGGCTTTTGAGAATGGTCAATTTGGTCGAGACCTTGGAGCCCGCCACGATAGCCACCAAGGGCCGCCTGGGCTGGGCCAGCGCCAAGGTGATGGCATCCATTTCCGCCGCCAGCAAAGGCCCGGCACAGGCAACCTTGGCAAACTGCGCGATGCCGTAGGTGGAAGCCTCCGCGCGGTGCGCCGTGCCAAAAGCGTCGTGAACAAAGATGTCACACAGCGCGGCCATCCTTCTGGCCAACTCCTCACTGTTCTTCTTCTCGCCCGGATTGACGCGGCAGTTTTCCAGCAACACCAGTTGACCCGGCTGCACGACCACGCCATCCACCCAATCAGCCAGCAGCGGCACCTCGCGCCCCATCAATTCGGCCAACCGCCGCGCCACCGGGGCGAGGGAATCCGCAAGCTTGAACTGCCCTTCGGTTGGGCGACCCAGATGCGAGGTAACCATCACCGCCGCGCCGGCGTCCAGTGCCATCTGGATGCAGGGAATGGAGGCGCGAACGCGGGTGTCCTCGGTGATTTGGCCGGCATCGTCCTGCGGCACGTTGAGATCGGCGCGGATAAAGACGCGCTTACCCTTGACTTGACCCTGACTGCACAGGTCCGAAAAGCGAATGACGTTCATGAGACTCCTGAGAGAAAAGCTGCAAGCCTGAATTGTAGAAGCGCCTCTGCGTCGTGCCCATGGCCCGACCCGCTGATGCCTACCAGCCAAGCCCTAGGTGAAGGGGAAGGTAGACCACCATGCCGGCCACAATCGTGCCCAGCACGGCCTGACCCGCGCCCCGGCACCAGAAGAAATACCCCGCACCTGCCGCCGCCGCAAACAGCCGCGCGTCACGCCAGGTTTCGATCAGACTGCCCTGTGCCATCACGACTTCCGGCACGATCACGGCTGCCAGGGCGGCGATGGGTGCGTACTGAAGGCCGCGCTGCGCCCAGTGTGGCAGGGCCCAGTCCCGGCTGGAAATAAAGAAAAACGAGCGCGCCAGCACTGTAACCACGGTCAGGCCAGCGATCGTCGCCAGGGTCCACAAGTCTGTCTCGCTCATGATCGACTCCGGTAGGCCAGCGGCGTCTTCTCCAGCATCAGACACATCGCCACCGCCGCGGCAATCGCGACCAGGATGTTGAGTTTCAGAGGCAACGCAAAGGCGGCCACGGCGGCGGTGGCGGCCACGCCCGCAGCCACCACGCGCAAGCGACTGGACGCCAGCGAGCAGGTGATCCCGATCAGGGCCAGAATGCCGGCGAACCCCAAACCCCAAGCGGTGGGGACCAGACTCGAAAGCAACACGCCCAGAACACTGGCGCCAACCCAGGCAAACCAGTTCAGCCCGCAATTGCCCGCAAGGTAGGCCTGTTGCGCGCGCACCTGGGCAGCGCTGCCGCCATGCTTGGGGAAGCGCTTGACAAACAGGACATAACTCAAGTCGCCGGTCAGATAGCCACAAACCAGTCGCTGCGACAAGGGCAAGTGCATCACATAGGGCCGCATATGGGCGCTGAACACAACAAAGCGCAAGTTGACGCAGAAGGCGGTAGCCAGGATCACCCACATCGGCGCGCCCGAGCTGATCAAGGGCACTGCCGCCAACTGGGCGCTGCCGGCAAATACGAGCACGCTCATCAACAAGGCCTCCACCGTGCTCAAGCCCGACTTGACCATGGCGACACCGGTCATCAAGCCCCAGGCAGCAATCCCCGGCGCGACGGCAAATTGATCCCGCAAGCCCTGCCGAAACTCGGGATGGCGATAGTTTTCAGGAAGGAAGAACATGCTGGGTGTTTGAATGCTGGCCCTGACTCATGACAGCGCGGGCTGGTCTGGATGGTCCGCCCCACCCAGTTGCATGCCGGGCTGGATGTCCATCCCGCGCAGACACTCGGCCACTGGCAAGCGCCTGGCGCCCGAGCGCTGCAGCTCGGTCAATAGGACCACCGAATTCGATGCGGCCACGGCGACCCCCTCGCCATTGACAGCCAGGATGCTGCCGGGCGGCGCATTGGCGGCGACCACCCCTTGCGCCACCCGTGCGTCCCACACTTTGAGACTGGCGCCCTGAAAGCGGGTTACTGCAACCGGAAACGGGTTGAAAGCATGCACGCGCCGCACGATCAAGTCGGCCGCTTGGGTCCAGTCAATCCAGGCCTCGTCCTTGTCCAGTTTGGCCGCATAGGTCACGCCCTGCCGTGGCTGCGCGGTCTGCTTGAGCTCGCCGCGCGCTGCCAGATCCAGCGCCTGGACGATCAGCGCGCCGCCCAAACCGGCCAGGCGGTCATGCAGCAGCGCGGTGGTGTCGGTCGGCGCAATCGGCGTGCTCTGCCACAACAGCATGTCGCCGGTGTCCAGGCCAGCATCCATCTGCATGATGGTCACACCGGTTTGCGCGTCGCCGGCCTCGATCGCGCGGTGAATTGGCGCCGCGCCGCGCCAGCGTGGCAACAGCGACGCGTGAATATTGAGGCAACCAAGCCTGCCCGTGGAACCCATCTCATCGAGCACCCATTGCGGCAGGATCAGGCCGTAGGCGGCAACCACCATGGCCTGCGCCCGGGCCTGCTCAATGGCCAGGCGCGCTTGCACCGCATCGTCGGGAAATTTTCCGTCCAGTCGCAGGCTGCGCGCTTGCAGGACCGGCAAATGCAGCGCCATGGACGCCTGCTTGACGGCCGAGGCTTGCAGTTTCATGCCACGCCCAGCGGGTCGGTCCGGCTGTGTCAGGACCAGGACGATCTCGTGGCCGGCATCCACCAGCCTCGTCAAGGCGACCCGTGCGAACTCGGGCGTTCCCGCAAAGATCAGCCTCAACGCTGCTCCTCGCGCAGGGCTTTAAGCATCTTCTTCTTGATCCGGTTGCGCTTGAGAGGCGACAGATATTCGACAAACACCTTGCCCATCAGGTGGTCCATCTCGTGCTGCACGCACACCGCCAGCAAACCGTCGGCCTCGATGATTCGACTGACACCGTCAGCGTCCAGGGCGCTGACCTTGACTTCGTCGAAGCGCTCCACCCCATCGTAGATGCCGGGCACCGACAGGCACCCCTCTTCATTGAGGTGTCTTTCAGGGCTGGCCCAGACCAACTGGGGATTGATCAACACCAGCGGCTGGTCGCGCTCCTCGGAGACATCAATAACGATCAGGCGTTCGTGCACATCGACCTGCGTTGCGGCCAGACCAATGCCCTTGGCGTCGTACATGGTTTGCAGCAGGTCCGCAATCAGGGTCTTGATACGGACGTCGACGACCGCCACCGGCGTGGCCACGGTGTGCAACCGCGGGTCGGGAAAACAGAGAATGGGTAGTAGCGCCATGGGATAGGAATGGTCAATGCGGGCCTGACGCCGCGGCAGGGCTGCCGTCGTCAATCAAGGCCCAAGTCTTGGAGATGTCGTTATTTTCCCTACTTTTCGCGGTTGCGTGTGCCGCTCGGTCTAGAAAACGTTGCCGAATCAATGGCTTGGGAGCAAAATCGCGCGTGAATTGTCAAGATTTTTCACGGGAACGCTGCACCCAACCCAGCAATCTCGAACTGCCGTGAGGCCTCCATAATGCAGCAAGACATGACTCAACACATGATGGTGACACCGAAACTGGCGCTGACCGCCCTGATCACCGCAATCGCGATGGCTTGCGCGATGGTGACATCCACCGCGTACGCGCTCGATCTGACGGTCACACCGGGTCAGAAAGCCACCGCCGAGCAGGTCGCGCAATCGGGCGTGCCGCTGAGCGAGCTTGCCGCCGATGCCCCCGACGAATACACCGTCAAGCGCGGCGACACGCTTTGGGCCATCTCCGGGCTGTTTCTGAAAAGCCCCTGGCGCTGGCCAGAGCTGTGGGGCATGAACCTCCAGGACATCAAGAATCCACACCGTATCTACCCTGGGCAGAAGCTCTACCTCGAAAAGAAAGATGGGCGAGCAACGCTTCGCACCAGCCCGCCATCGGCTAGCGACGCTGCGCCCGACACCGTGCGGGTCTCGCCGCGCACTCGATTTGAGAGTCTGGCCGACAGCGCCGTACCAACCCTCAAGTCCAACCTCATTGAGCCTTTCCTTTCCGAGCCGATGGTGGTCGACAAGGACGAGTTGAGCACCGCTCCGCGCATCGTGGCCACGCAGGAAGGCCGCGTCTTGCTGACGCGCGGCGACCGCGCCTATGCACGCGGACAGGGCGGCAAACCACTGATCGATACAGGCGGCAAGCAGCAGGTATTTCGCGTGTTTCACAACGCCACCGCCCTGAAAGACCCCGTCAGCGGCGAGATTCTTGGCTACGAGGCGGAGTACGCCGGCAGGGCCTTGCTGGCGCAGAGCGAAGCCACACTGAGCACCACCGATAAGGACGGCAAAACGAGCGCGGAGATCGTTCCCGCAACCATTGACATCATTTCAGCCAAGGAAGAAATGCAGGTTGGCGACCGACTGGTGCCCGAGCCCGAGCGCCAACTGCTGAGCTATGTTCCCAGAGCCCCTTCCGGCAAAGTCGACGGGCGGATCGTCTCGGTCTACGGAAACGCGGTGATCAATGCCGGGCAGAATCAGGTGGTCGCCATCAACTTGGGCAGCAAGCACGGCATCGAAAGCGGCCACGTGCTGGCCATCCTCAAGGCCGGCGCGCGCATGGTCGACAAAACCGATCCGGCTTGGCCCAATATCAAGCTGCCCGACGAGCGAAACGGCTTGTTGATGGTGTTTCGCACCTTCGAGAAAGTCTCCTACGCCCTGATTCTGGACATCCGGGACGGCGTGCGAATTGGCGATCGCCTGGTATCGCCACGTTAAACGGTCAGCCCGGTCGCTGCGCAACCGGTCGTGCATGCACAGGACCGAGATGACGACCTTTCCTGACGCCCCGGCTGGCGGCTGTGCCTGTCAAACCTAGACATGGAACGATCCGAACTCGAAGCGTGGTTACGCCTGAGCTTGACTGACGGTGTCGGCAACGGCGCCGCGCGCAAGTTGCTGGCGGCATTTGGCGCGCCGGAGGCTGTGTTTGGCCAGACTGAGGCGGCGCTGGGCCAAGTGGTCAGCCCGGCGCAGGCTATGGCGATCAACCAGACGCCCGCAGCCTTGCGCGCGCTGCTGGAAATCACGTGGGAATGGCTGCGCAACACCAACGCAACGCGTCACCAGGTCGCCGTGCTTGGGGCAGCCAACTACCCGGCGTCCCTGCTGACGATGGAAGACCCGCCCCTGATGCTCTACTTGATGGGCGGTCCCCAGCCGCATTCGGCATCAACCTCAGAATCGGACGAAGTGTCGTGCGCGGTGACTGATTGGCAGGCGAGCGGTCTGCGCGACTGCATCGCCATCGTGGGCAGCCGCAACCCCACACCGCAGGGCGCCGCCAATGCGCGCAATTTTGGGCAGGCCTTGGCTGGCGCTGGTCTGACCATCGTCTCCGGGCTGGCGCATGGGGTCGACGGCGCCGCCCATGAAGGCGCATTGGCCAGTCTGCTTGGTGCGTCACCGCGGATGGCCACCATCGCCGTGGTTGGCACTGGCCTGGACCGTGTGTACCCCAAAGAACACCGTGAATTGGCGCATCGCATCGCGTCCAACGGGTTACTCATGAGCGAGTACCCCCTTGGGACGCCGCCACTGGCAGCAAACTTCCCAAGGCGCAATCGAATCATTGCAGGTCTCGCCCAGGGCACACTGGTGGTTGAGGCCGCCTTGAAATCGGGCTCTTTGATCACGGCGCGGCTCGCTGCCGACCAAGGCAAAGAGGTCTTTGCCATTCCTGGATCGATCCACGCCACCCAATCTCGCGGCTGCCACGCCCTTATCAAGCAGGGCGCGAAACTGGTGGAATCGGCCCAAGACGTGCTGGAAGAACTCCGGCTTGACTTCGGCCAGCCACAGGTTGACAGCGCCAGTGGGGATCAGCCTGCCACGATTATTGAAGCTGATCGAGCGCTCCTGGAGGCACTGGGGTTTGACCCGGTCGGCCTGGACGCACTGCAAGCACGTTGCGGCCTCGGAACAGCGGCCATTCAGGCCCAACTCATGACGCTGGAACTCGATGGCCATGTCGCACGCCTGCCCGGCGGCCTGTTTCAACGCATCATGTGAATTGGCCGGGTGAGGACAGAGCGGCGCAACGCTGCGGTCTGTCCCGCAAGGTCTCAAGAGCAAGAAAAGCGGCACCAATGCGTTGACCTGGCGAGGGCCCCAATTTTCTGGGCTATATTGGGGCCATGTTTGAAGTGCTGGTCTTTGTTTACGAAAACTATTGGCGTGGCGATGCCTGTCCGGAGTGGGATTCGCTGGAGCGAAAGCTCAGCACAGTTGGCTTCGACGAGGACGAAATCCAGGAAGCACTGTCCTGGCTGGCTGAGCTGAAAACAGCCACCTTGGGCGCCGAATGGTCGCAGCGCCCCGCTTCACAACGGGGTGCAACGCTGCTGCCCGACCCAACTCTGCGTCAGCCGTCCCCGTTGAGCATGCGGGTCTACTCGGTCAAGGAACAGTCCCATCTCGGTTCCGAGTGCCTCGGTTACATCAGTTTTCTGGAGCAAATCGGCGTCTTGCCGATCCCCATGCGTGAGATCGTGCTGGACCGGGCGCTTGCCACGCCATGCACCCCGCTATCCCTCGATGACCTGAAGATCATCGTGTTGATGGTGTACTGGAGCTTTGGCGAAGAGCCCGATGCGCTGCTGCTGGATGAATTGTGTGACAACACTGCCGCACGGGTGGGCCATTAGCCAGTTGAGGACAGAGCGTCGCTGCGCTCCGGTCTGTCCCTTAATCCAGCAAGCGCTCCGGATTGGCTTCCAGCTTGGCCAAGGCGTCGCGTGTGGCGCGCACGGTCAAGGTTTCTTCTTCCTGCGGCAACAGCAATCCAGCCTGCAAATAGGCCGCCAGACGACCGGCCTGAATAAGGTAGCTGTGCCCATCGATCGACGCAAACAGGTTCAAATGCTTGCGTTCGCTGCGCCAGGCAAACTGGACCTGTTTGACGTGGTTATTGTGGTCCAGCGTGAACCATGCACCTAACTGCAGCTCCTGCGCCCACGCCAGCATGGCTGCAGTGGGCTTGGAGCCGCCGTCCGCCACCACATCGATGGACGCGGCGTCGATGCCCAGCATCATCTCGATGCTCTCGGAGTCCAGCGGCAGATCGCCCATGCCATCTTCAGACACGAAGTCCTCCAGATTGGCCAGCCGCTGCGCCATGGCCTCGATCTGGGCCTGTGGTACCGCCTGGGTCTTGGACAGGAAGGCGTCGGCCAGCGTGTCACTCACCGTCTTGATATGCGCTTCCTGATCGGACGGTGAGACCCCCAGCATCGTCATGCCCGAACGCAAACGCTGCAGCAATTGCGGCAAATCCTGGATCACACGCGCGCGGTCGCTGCGATTCGGTTTGGCGCTGGCGGCCCACAGCAGATCCGTGGCCGACTTCTTGAGCGCCAGCGTCTCGGCATGCTGCGGCCCTTTGCGAACAGCCGCGACGGCCAGCACCTCCGCCCAGACCTTGAACAGGAATTCGCGGATTTCGTCGCGCACCGGCATGTCCTTGAGCAGGTTGCGCATCTCGATCGTGTACTGGATCGTCAGAGTCTCTTTCTGCTCGACTTGCTGCGCCACGCTGACCACCTTTTGCGTCGCGCCGCGCTCGGTCAGGAACTTGGCCAGGAACTTCTGGAACTCCTCGTAGACCAGTTGGTAAACCCGTTTGCCGGTTTCCGGGTACTGCTCGATGACTTGCACCACCCGCTTGATTTCGGTCTCCAGGGCACCGCCCTGGATGCCGCTGGCGTCAAATCCCATCACGCAGGAGCCCATGCGGTCAATCAATTGACGGGCCGGGTGGTTGAGGGTGCCAAAGAAGTCCGGTTCTTCCAGCGCCACCCGCAGCACCGGCATTTGCAGCCGCGCAAACCAGACCCGGATGCCTGGCGGGATGCGCTCCTCCTGAAGGATCGCTTGAAACATCAGGGCGACAATCTCGATCGTTGCCTTTTCGGTCTTGGTCTCGGCCTTCTTCTTCAGTTCAGTGGTCTGGTCGCGCAACTTGACCGCGATCCGCTGTACCCCGGCGGGACTGTAGTCTTCCACCATGGTGCCACCGGCCACATAAGTGCCTGACTCACGCGGCGGGCGCGCCGCTATCGCCGCTGCCAGGGCCGGTGAAGGCGGCAAGAACGAGGTGGCCTCGAAATCCGCACCACCGCGGCCCACCAACAGGCGTTTGAGCTGACCCATCACACCCTGCGCGCGCATCTTCGCACGGGCCAGTGGCGTCGTGGCGGTCATCAGACGCGTCTCGTCGGAGGTCGCCCAGTGCGGCTGATCCGCCGGGCCGGGCGGTCTGCCCGAAGCGCCTTGCGGTGCCCCGCCAGCAGAGGGCATCTGCCCCGCATCACTGGCGCCACTGCCACCCCCCGAGTTGTCTCCCCACCCCAACCGACCTCCAAACGCGCGGCCAGCCCGACTGGTGCCGGACGGCATCGGACCTTGTTGGGGCGCGCCAGCCGGGGCACGTCCCACAGGGTTCCCCGTGTGACGGCCCGGCCCGGCGCCTTGGGCCGCCTGATCGCCGTAGCCGCCTTGGCCGCCGGTGTCTCGGTAGTACCCACCACGGGACGAATCTGGAGGGGCCTGGCCATCCGCCCCGACCGATGGTCGTGCGGCGGCGGGACCGCCGCCGCGACCCGGAGCGATCGAAGCGCCACGTTTGACGCGATCCTTCAGGTCGATCGTCGGCAACACCCCTTGCTTGATAAGGAACTCATTGCAGTTGGTGTAGGCCACCTTGAGCCGCTCCGACAGATGCCGCTGCACCACATCATTGACCAAAGGCCAGGAATCACGCGGCATGCTGCTCGAACCCCACTGCTCCACCATCAGCAAGACCAACACTTCCGGGCGCAGTATGTCGTGGCTCTCGAAATCATCCAGGCCATCCAGAATCCGCATCCGCACGCGCAGGTCGTTGAGCTGCGCGCCGACCTTCTCCATCACGGCGAGCACCAGACGCGAGGCCAGAATCCGGTTTTCGACAACTTCGGTTCCGACCAACTCGAAGGCCCCGTCCAGATCAGCTTCCAAGGCATTCTTCGGCTTGCCCTTGACCGGTTGCAGGGCCGCCTGCCAGACCTTCAAGGTGCCGTCCAGCCAAGCTGGACGCGCCTTCTGAAAGAAAGTCCAGGCGTCACGACGGGTCTGCATCTCGCGCGACGAGCCTGCCTCGTTCATCAGCGCCATCAGCCGTTCCTGCACCAGCGTACCCAACTCCACCATGGCACGCGTCGCCTCGGCCACGAAACGCTTACGCGTCTCCAGCGCCAATTGCGCTCGTTGGGTGAAGGAGGGATTGAACGCCATTGCTCAGTAATCAGATGCTAGACCGTTGCGCCCGCGTTAGGGTCATTGGGATCTTCATCCTTCTTGACGCCGCCTTTAATCAGGTCCTCGCGGTCGATGCCCAGCCACATGACAATGGCCGCCGCCACGAACACCGACGAATAAATGCCAAACAAGATGCCAATTGTGAGGGCCAGCGCAAAATAATGCAGGGTGGCGCCGCCAAACAGCAGCATCGACAGGACCATCAACTGCGTGCTGCCATGGGTGATGATGGTGCGGCTGATGGTGGAGGTGATCGCGTTGTCGATGATCTCGGTCGGCGTCATCTTGCGATAACGCCGGAAATTCTCCCGGATCCGGTCAAAGATCACCACCGACTCGTTCACCGAATAGCCCAGCACCGCGAGCACCGCCGCCAAGACCGGCAACGAGAACTCCCACTGGAAGAACGCGAAAAATCCCAGAATGATGACCACGTCGTGCAGGTTGGCGATGATGGCCGCCACGGCGAACTTCCATTCAAAGCGGATTGCCAAGTAGATCATGATGCCGACCACCACGAAGGCCAGTGCCTTGAGCCCGTCGACCGCCAGTTCGTCGCCAACTTGCGGGCCAACAAACTCATTGCGCCGCAAGTTGGCCGAAGCGTCGGCGGTCTTGAGCGCCGCCATCACTCGATCACTCTGAGTGGCAGTGGTCACCCCCTTTTGCACCGGCAGACGAATCAGCACGTCGCGCGAGGAGCCAAAATTCTGCACCTGCACGTCTTTGAAGCCAAGCCCGTCCACCGTCTTGCGAACCGTGGCCAGATCGGCGGGCTGCGAGTAGCTCACCTCCATCAAGGTGCCGCCGGTGAACTCCACCGACAAATGCAGGCCCCGCGAAAACAGAAAAAACACGGCCGCCAGAAAGGTGGCCAGCGAGACCAGATTGAAGATCAGCGCATGCCGCATGAACGGAATGTCGCGTCGGATTTTGAAGAATTCCATGCTGTCCTACCCTCAGTTTGACGAGACTTGCGCTTGCGGCTCAGGTCGCCAAACCGTACCAATTGACACGTTTTTCAGCTTGTTTTGCCTACCGTACCACAAATTGACCAGGCCGCGCGAGAAGAACACGCCAGAGAACATACTGGTCAAGATACCCAGGCAATGCACTACCGCAAACCCGCGCACCGGTCCGGAACCAAAAGCCAGCAATGCCGTGCCCGCAATCAGCGTGGTGACGTTGGAGTCCAGAATGGTGGCCCAGGCGCGGTCGTAACCGGCTTGGATCGCCGCCTGCGGCGAGGCGCCATTGCGCAACTCCTCGCGCACCCGTTCGTTGATCAGCACGTTGGCATCAATCGCCATGCCCAGCACCAGCGCCATGGCCGCCATGCCCGGCAGCGTGAGCGTGGCCTGCAGCATCGATAACACCGCCACCAGCAGCAGCAGGTTGACCGCCAGCGAGACGCTGGAAATCACGCCAAACAACATGTAATAGGCGCACATGAACACCGTCACCGCCACAAAGCCCCAGGTCACGCTGTCGAAACCCTTGGCGATGTTTTCGGCCCCCAGGCTGGGGCCGATGGTGCGCTCTTCAATGATCTCCATCGGCGCCGCCAGGGATCCGGCGCGCAGCAACAAGGCCAGGTCATTGGCTTCGCTGATGCTCATCGAACCGGAAATCTGAAAACGGTTACCCAACTCGCCCTGAATGACCGGCGCCGTCAACACCTCGCCCTTGCCCTTTTCGAACAGCACAATGGCCATGCGCTTCTTGAGGTTCTCGCGGCTGACATCACGCATGGTGCGCCCGCCCTTGGCGTCAACCGTCAGGTCCACCTTGGGCTGCTGGGTTTGTGAGTCCAGGCCGGGCTGCGCATCCGTGAGACTGTCACCAGTGAGAATGACCTGCTTCTTGACGATCACGGCACGGCCGTCGCGCTCCAGAAAGCGCTCGGTGCCAAACGGCACGACACCGCCGCCTGACACCGCTGCCTGCGCTTCGGCGCTGTCGTCAACCAAGCGCAACTCCAGCGTCGCGGTGCGACCCAGAATGTCCTTGGCCTTGGCGGTGTCCTGTACGCCTGGCAACTGCACCACGATGCGATCGAGCCCCTGCTGTTGAATCACGGGTTCCGACACACCCAGTTCGTTGATCCGATTGTGCAAGGTAGTGATGTTCTGCTTGAGCGCCTGGTCCTGCACGCGCCTGGCCGCTTCGGGCTTGATCGACGCGGTCAGCTTGTACTGCGCGCCATCGGGTGCCGAGCTGACCTGCAAGTCGACAAATTGCTCTTGAATCAAGGCTTTGGCCGCATCCAGCGCCTGGGTGTCCCGAAACTGGATCTCGATCAGTTGGGCATTGCGCGAGATACCGCTATGGCGAACGTTCTTCTCTCGCAAGCCGGTGCGAATGTCGCCGGCCAGGGCCTCGGCCTTCTTGGTCAGCGCGGCTTGCATATCGACTTGCAGCATGAAGTGCACACCGCCGCGCAAGTCAAGCCCCAGGTACATGGGCACCGCTCCGAGCGAGCGCAGCCACACCGGACTGCGCGACAGCAGGTTCAGCGCCACCACGTAGCCTGGGTTGCCCGAGTCGGGGTTCAGCGCCTTCTGAATCACGTCCTTGGCCTTGATCTGAGTGTCGGCGCCATCCACTCTGACCTTGAGCGAGGTGCCATCAATGGTGACCAGATCGGCCGTGATGCCAGCGGCCTTCAAGGCCTCTCCGACACGGACCTGGGTCGTGCTGTCGACCTTGACCGACGCCTTGGCGGCAGATACCTGCACCGCCGGCGCCTCACCAAAGAAATTCGGCAGGGTAAACAGCGCCCCTACCACCAGTGCGACCAAGATGATCGCGTACTTCCACATCGGGTAACGATTCATACCGCCCTACTCAAAAAAACAGGAAACCAGGACGCCCTCGGCGTTGCTTACTTGATGCTGCCCTTGGGCAACACCTGCACCACGGCACTGCGCTGCACCTGAACTTCAACGCCGTTGGCAATCTCCACGCCGAGGTTGCTTTCGCCGAGCTTGCTGATCTTGCCGAGCAGGCCACCGGCGGTGACCACTTCGTCACCCTTGGCCAGCGCATCGACCATCGAGCGATGGTCCTTTTGCTTCTTCATCTGGGGACGGATCATCACAAAGTAAAGCACCACAAACATCAAGACCAGCGGCAAGATGCTCATCAGCGTCGATGATGTATCGCCACCAGTGGCGGCCGGAGCAGTTTGGGCGAAAGCAGAAGAAATAAACA
The DNA here is from genome assembly GCA_030685025.1 of Rhodoferax sp. Classification (GTDB taxonomy): domain Bacteria; phylum Pseudomonadota; class Gammaproteobacteria; order Burkholderiales; family Burkholderiaceae_C; genus Rhodoferax_D. Next base: position 62,084 of record JAUXWC010000077.1, on the reverse strand, counting down.
CGGACAACTCCACAATGAAAGGGAAGAAACAAGAACACTGAGCCCCCGCTCACGGATACCGTGAAATCGGGGCAGTCAACCTTTCATTGTATGCGGGGTGCCCGTGTACTTCCAACCGTGCAGGCGGATGCCCGGCGAGGCCAGTCGTGATTGACCCAGCAAGCGACCCACTCAGGCAGTCAATCGCGCTGGCGCGCAACTGCGAAACTGCACCAGCAAGGCCCGCCAGGTTTGTCTTGCCCCCGCCAGGTTACGCGCCTTGACGTGGCCAAAGCCCTTGATCTGCTCCGGAATACGCGCGATTTCCACAGCAAGTTTCAGTTGACCGCTGTCCGAGAAATTGCCCAGGCTTTGCAGCAGCTCCTGGACACAAGCCTTGTACTCAGCAATCAGTGCCCGCTCCTGGCGCCGTTCCTCGGTGCGACCGAAGACATCGAAGGCGCTGCCGCGCAGCACCTTCAGGGGCGCCAGCAACCTGAACAGCGTCAAGGTCGTCGGGCCGAATTTTTGCTTCTGCAGTTCACCCTGGTCATTCTTCCTGGCCAGCAGCGGCGGCGCCAGGTGGTAGTGCAGCGTGTAGTCGCCCTCGAACAGGTCGCCAATGCGCTGGTGAAACGCCGCATCAACATGCAACCGGGCCACTTCGTACTCGTCCTTGTAGGCCATCAGCTTGAACAGGTTTCTGGCCACCGCCTCACTCAAGGCCGAGGTGGCGCCAAACGCCGCTTCGGCCTGTCGCACCTTGGCCACCAAGGCCTGGTAGTCCTGCGCGTAGGCGGCGTTCTGGTAGGCCGTTAGGAATTCCACACGCTTGGCGACGATGTCATCGACGGTGGGCTTTTTCTTGAACTCGATCACCTGACCCGGGTCGAGCAGACGCTGAACAGCATTCCAGTTGTGCGCCGCATGACGACCCCACTCGAAGGCGGTTTTGTTCTGCTCCACCGCCACCGCGTTGAGCTCCATGGCGCGCAGCAGCGATGCGCCGGACAGCGGCACCCAGCCGTTCTGCCAGGCATAACCCAGCATCATGGGGTTGGTGTACAGACTATCCCCCATCAACTTGACCGCGGCCGCGTCGGCATCGAAAGCCCCCACCGCATCCGCACCGACCGCCTTGACAATCTCCTGCGAACACGCCTGCGCCGGGTTCTGCCAGTTGCCGTCTTTGACGAAAGCCGCAGTGGGCGTGCTGTGCACGTTCAGGGCCACGCGCGTGCGGCCACTGGCCATGCGCAGCACGGTCTCCTTGCCAGCCGTCACGATCGGGTCGCAGCCCATGATCAGGTCGGCTGCGGCCATGCCAACCCGGGTGGTGCGAATCGCCTCCTGCGTCGCGCCAATCAGCACATGGCTCCAGGTGGCACCGCCTTTTTGCGCCAGACCGCCCGCATCCTGCGTGACGATGCCCTTGCCATCCAGGTGCGCGGCCACGCCGAGTAGCTGCCCGATGGTGATGACGCCGGTGCCACCGACCCCCGCCACGACGATGCCCCACACGTCTTGTTGCGCGCCACCGAGCAGCGGCACGACCGGCTCCGGCAACACGCCAAGGCTTGCCGGGGTGACCGCGCCCTTGGCGGCCTTGGACTTCTTCTTCAACTGCCCACCTTCGACCGTGACGAAGCTCGGGCAAAAGCCCTTGACGCAAGAATAGTCCTTGTTACAGGTGGACTGGTTAATCTGCCGCTTGCGGCCAAAATCGGTTTCCAGCGGTTCCACCGACAGGCAATTGGACTGCACGCTGCAGTCGCCGCAACCTTCGCACACCAGCTCGTTGATGACCACGCGCACGGCAGGGTCCACCAAGCTGCCACGCTTGCGCCGACGCCGTTTTTCAGTGGCACAAGTCTGGTCGTAGATGATGACGGTGGCGCCTTTGATTTCTCTGAATTCACGTTGGATGTGATCGAGTTCGTCACGGTGGTGCACCGTTACACCCTGCGCCAGCGTCAGCCCGGCGTACTTCTTGGGCTCGTCGGTCACCACCACACACTTGACCACACCTTCGGCGCGCATGGACTGGGCAATCTGCACCACCGAGTGTCCTTCGGGCCGCTCGCCCACCTGCTGCCCACCGGTCATGGCCACCGCGTCGTTGTAGAGGATCTTGTAGGTAATGTTCACCCCGGCGGCAATGCTTTGGCGCACCGCCAGCGAGCCGCTGTGAAAGTACGTGCCATCACCCAGATTGGCGAACACATGCTGTTCGTTCGAGAACGGCTGCTGTCCGACCCAGGGCACCCCCTCGCCGCCCATCTGGGTGAAACCCACCGTGGCGCGGTCCATCCAGATCGACATGAAGTGGCAGCCGATGCCGGCCATGGCACGCGAGCCCTCGGGCACCTTGGTCGAGGTGTTGTGCGGGCAGCCGGAGCAAAACCACGGCTGGCGATCCGCCTTGACCTCCAGCACCTGCATGGCGCGCTCTTTGGCCTGCAGCAAAGCCAAGCGCGCCTCGATACACGCCGTGGTGTCGGCATCCAGTCCCAGGCGCCTGATGCGCTGCGCCAGCGCGCGTGCGATCAATGCCGGCGACAGGTCGGCATTGGCGCGCAGCAGGCTGTGCGCCGCCGGGTTGGGCACCGACCATTCACCACCGCTGAAGTCGCCTTCGATCTCGTCGAACTTGCCCAGCACCAGCGGGCGCACGTCGCTGCGCCAGTTGTACAACTGCTCCTTGACCTGGTACTCAATGACCTGGCGCTTTTCCTCGATCACCAGAATTTCCTCCAACCCGGCCGCGAAATCCCGCGTGGATTGTGCTTCCAGCGGCCACACCACGCCGACCTTGTGCACACGAATGCCCAGCCGTTGGCAGGTGGCGTCGTCCAGCCCCAGGTCGATCAGGGCCTGACGGGTGTCGTTATAGGCCTTGCCACTGGCGATCAGGCCCAGTCGGTCATGCGGACCTTGAATCACGTTGTAGTTGAGCCGGTTGGCACGGATGTAGGCCAGCGCCGCATACCACTTGAAATCGAACAGCCGCGCCTCCTGGTCCAACGCGTGGTCGGGCCAGCGGATGTGCAGGCCGCCAGGCGGCATCTTGAAATCGGTGGGTATCTTGATCTGCACCCGATCAGGATCGATCTCCACCGTCGCGCTGGACTCGACGATTTCCTGAATCGTCTTCATGCCGGCCCAGACGCCCGAGAAGCGGCTCATGGCAAAGGCGTGCACGCCCAGGTCCAGAATCTCCTGCACGGTGGAGGGAAAGAACACCGGCGAGCCGCAGGCCTTGAAGATGTGGTCGCTCTGGTGCACCGCCGTGGAACTCTTGGCCACATGGTCGTCGCCCGCCACCGCGATCACGCCGCCCCAGGGCGTGGTGCCGGCCATGTTGGCGTGTTTGAAGACATCCGAGCACCGGTCCACGCCAGGCCCCTTGCCGTACCAAATACCGAACACGCCATCGAACTTGTTGCTGCCAGGCGGTGCGAAGCCCATTTGCTGGGTACCCCACAGGGCGGTGGCCGCCAGTTCTTCGTTGACGCCTGGCTGAAACACGATGTTGCGTGCCTGCAAGTACTTCTTCGCCTTGACCAGCGCCTGGTCGTAGCCGCCCAGGGGTGAACCGCGGTAGCCGCTGATAAAACCACCGGTGTTCTTGCCAAGGCGCTGATCGCGCAACTGCTGCAGCATCGGCAGCTTGACCAAGGCATGCACGCCGCTCATGAAGGCGTGCCCCTGGTCCAGGGCGTACTTGTCATCCAGCGTGACGGTCTCCAAGGCTTTGCGAATGTGCTCGGGCAGCGGTGCGTTCATGGTGGCTTATCTCCAGGGAAACGGCAGGGGTCGCCTTGGTGGCAACGATGAATCGGCTCAAGCCGTTGGGCGGCCTGGACATTTTGACGGGAAAGTGTATGCCCACTGGTCAGAGAGGTGTATGCGTTGTTGGCCGCATAGGCATGAGTGCCGCGCCCTGCTGGCGCCGCCTGCGCGAGTTGGAGGAGGTCAAGGCCAGCAGCGCACTGCCGCGGCCCGGGAGTCCTTGATCGACGCGGCGTCAATTCAAGGCGAGCGCGGCCACAGCACCCACATCCGCAAGGGCTGTTTGAGCCGCCCGGCCAGCTCGCCAGCCTGCGCGCCCCAGCCGGCAAAGTAGTCAGCCCGCACGGCGCCGACGATGGCGCTGCCGGTGTCCTGGGCCAGCACCAGCTTCTCCAGATTGGCAACCGGTCCGCTGGAAGCCAGCCAGACCGGCGTGCCATAGGGAATGCTGGTCGGGTCCACCGCGATCGAGCGCCCCGGCGTCAAGGCCACCCCCTGCGCCCCGCGCGGGCCGAAACCCGCATCCAGTTCGGACAAGGGCTCTTCACGAAAGAACACCATGCGCGGATTGCTCCACAACATCTCCTGCACGCGCTGCGGGTTCTGGGCAATCCAGGCCCGAATGCCCGGCCAGGAGGCATCGCGCACGGCGCCCTGCTCCAGCAGCCAGCGGCCCACGCTGCGGTACGGTTGCTCATTGGTGGCGGCGTAGGCGACCCGCAGCAAGCGCTGTTGTCCGTCTGGCTCAGTGACGCGCAAACGCCCCGACCCCTGAATCTGCAGGATCAGCGCATCCACCGGGTCGGCAAGGTAGGCAATCTCGCGTCCCTTGAGCGCGGCCTGGGCGGCGGGCAGGGTGTCGATCTCTTGCCGGGAGTACCAGGGTTTGCGCTGCGCCAGACCAACCGGCGCTTGGTACAGCGGAACGGAAAACCCCGGCCCGGGCAGGCGTGACGCCTCAAACATCGGCTCGAAGTATCCGGTCAACAGGCCGGGACCCTCGTCGACCAAGGCCTCCACCCGGTAGGGCTGCAAGCGCGAGGTTATCCAGCTCAACTGCTCATCGGCGCTGCCAATGCTCAGGCGGCGCACCTCGGGACACAGCGCCACGAAGGCCGTCGCAGGTCGCTCGCAACTTCTCAACCAGGCGTTCCAGGCCTCGTGCAAGGCATCCTGCCCGAAGCCAGGCAGTTGGGTCCACGGCACCGCGATCCAGCGGCTCTTGGCCTGCACCAGGACGGGCAGGCCCGATTCGGCAAGGCCCGCTGAACTGGCGGACCCGGCGGCGCTAGACGGCGGCGTCGGCGCACGCTCGGCGGGGATTGGGGTGGGCGCGCTGGCACAGCCAAGCAGAGTTCCTACAATCGCGCCACTCACCACTTTGCACAGGAGTCGTTTCATGGTGCTGATTTTGCTTGAAGCCTTGGGCGCCCTGGTCTTGCTGTTGGGGATCGTCTGGTGGACCATGTTCTCCGGACGCAAGAACGGCGAGCCGCCGAACCGGGCACCGGCCGAACCGACTGAGGCAGCTGCGGACAAGCCATCGGCGCCGTCGAACTGACATGATCGCGCCGCACACCGCCAAGCGGTCCACACGAAGTGCACCAATGGGTTTTACCGGAAACCCAAAAAACTATTGATTTCGTAGCATGTTGGCCAGTTCCACCGCGGATTTGGCGGCCATTTTCTCAAAAACCCGGGCACGATGCACCTCCACCGTGCGAACGCTGATGTCAAGCCGATCAGCGATCAGCTTGTTGGGCAGACCTTCCACCACCCAACGCATCACATCGCGCTCGCGCTCGGTCAGGTCCGCCAGACGTTGGCGCAACTGCACCTGCTCACGTCGCGCCTTGACAAGGATCTCCGACTGCGCCAAGGCCTGCTCGATACGGTCGACCAGGGCGTTGTCGGAGAACGGTTTCTCGCAAAAATCAAAAGCCCCGCGCTTGACCGCGTCGACCGCGGTGGGCACATCAGCATGGCCGGTCAGGAAAATCACCGGCATGGCCTGGTGCAACTGACGCTGCACCAGCCAGTCAAACAGGGCCAGGCCGCTCATGTCGGGCATGCGAACATCCAGCAACAGGCAACAAGGCTGGCTCGGTGGCGACTGCAGCAGCGCTTGCTGCACGGCTGGCGCGCTGTCGAACACCTCGCTGGTCAGGTGCCGCGAACGCAGCAGCCAGGCCAACGCGTCGCGCACGCCGACGTCGTCGTCCACCACATAAACCACTGCGTCTTTGACTGGTTGCATGGCGCCATCTTAAGACCTTGCGGGACAGACCGCAGTTACACGCAGTGAACCAGCTCTGTCCTCAACACTTCGTCGGATGTCGGGAGTTCACCTTGCGGGACAGACCGCAGGCGCGAAGCGGGCCAGCTCTGTCGTCAACCGCCACGAGCGTCAATCGGACAAGTCCGGCTGGTGCTGCGCTGGGGCAACGGGCAGGGTGAACCTGAACAGCGTGCCCTGAGGCTGGTTGGGCTCGAAAACCATCGCACCGCCGTGCTGCTCGACGACCGTGCGGCACAGGCTCAGGCCCAGGCCCATGCCCTCGTCCTTGGTCGTGAAAAAGGGGGTGAACAACTGCTGCTGAACCTCCGGCGCGATGCCGACCCCCAGGTCGCTCACCCGAAACTCAATCCATCGCTCGGCCCCCGCGCCGCGCACGCGGCCGACCTGGATGCGCAGCAGTCGGTCGACGACGGCGCCATGATCCATTGCCTGCATGGCGTTGCGGGCCAGGTTGAGCAGCACCTGCTCGACCATGGTGCCGTCACAGATCACCGGCGGCAAATCCGGCTCCAACTCGATCTGCACCCGCACCGACAGCTTGCGAGCCTGCAGATTGATCAGGGGAAAGATATCGTCGAGCAGCGCCTGGGGCGCAATCGGCGCGCGCGCCTGGTCGCGCCGGCGCACGAAGTCGTGCACGCTCTTGATCACCTTGCCGGCTCGTTCGGCCTGCTGCGCGATGCGCTGCATCGCCAGCGCCATGTCGGCTCGCAAACCCGGCCCGACATCGCCGTCCTGCTGCAGCAGATTGAGCGAGCCAGTGGCGTAGCTCGAAATCGCGGCCAGTGGCTGGTTCAATTCGTGGCTCAGCAAGGACGCCATCTCGCCGACGGTGGCCAGCCGGGCGGTGGCCTGCAAACGGTCCTGACTGGTACGCGACAGCTCTTCGATCCGACGCTGTTCGCTGATGTCGAGAAAGGCGCTCATCCAGCCGGCTTGTTGTCCCTGGGCATTGATCAATGGCGCCTCAATGATGAGCACCGGAAAGCGGGTGCCGTCCTTGCGCATGAAAACCGACTCATAACCCTCGCGCGGTGGCAGGTTGCCCGCCATGCGAATTGCCTGGCGCTGCTGGTACTCCCCGACAAACTCGGGTGGCCAATAGGGTGCCGGAATACCGTGACCCAACAGTTCCTCGAAACGAAAACCAACCATCAGGCAGAACGCCGGATTGACGTAGGTGATACGCCCCTGTAGGTCACGAGCCCGCAGGCCCGTCACGAGCGAATCTTCCATGGCCTTGCGAAACGCCAAGGCATCGGCCAAGTCCCGCTCTGCCTTCAGGCGTCGGCGCGCGTCCTTGCCCAGCAAGGCCATCACCGACAATAGGGCCAGTGACATGGCCGCCACCAGGGCCGTCAGGACGTTAGGGAACAGATCGGGCGTGCCACGCCAACTGTCCAGACGCAGCACCAGATTGGTACCCGGCAAGTCCAGCAAATGCTGCGCAGTGAAGACCCGGTTGCCGCGACGCGGCAGGACGCGCATGGCCAGGCGCGTGCCATCGCCCTCAGTGAACGCCATTTCATAGCCGCGGGTATGCGGCCCGGTCGCCAGGTTGCCCAGCACCTCGTGCAGCGAGTAGGTGGCCACCAGGTAAGCACCGAGCCGGCCACCGGTTTCCAGGGGAATGCAAAGATCCATGACTTCGACCCCCAACCCATCCATGGAGGGCGCGAAATAGCTGCTCGCGTAGGCCGCCCCGTTGTGGCGGCGTGCCGTCGTGCAGGCCTGGGCAAACTCGGCTTGCGCCACGTCCCGACCCAGGCGGTCAAAGACCGGCGCGCGAAACGGCGTATCAACCTGGGCCAGCAGCCGCAAGGCGGGGTCGCGTCGTTCGATCCGCACCAGCTCGCGGCGCTGGCGCAACATCGCCGCCGCCTCGGCGCTCCATGCGGCCGCATTGGCTTGGCCGTCCGGCAGGGCCTGCAGGCTCTGGCTGTTGCGCATGAAGACGGCCCGCACATCCGCAGCCACATCGGCGGCATCGCGCTCTAGCCGATTCTGGATCTGGCTGACCTCGTAGCGACCGGCTAGCCAAATCAACATCGCCAGCAAGACCACGACCAGCAGCACCAGGGCCATCCACAGCAGGGGTCGGCGTTGGGTTGCGCTGGAGCGATCACCCTGCACGTTGGGCACCCTTCACAACACGCGGTGGGACAGCGCCGGCAATTGGCCCCGCAGCAGCTTGAGGCGCTCGATGCTGAGATCAGCCAGCACCACGCCGGCGCCTTGCGCCAGCTCGGCCTGCACCGCCCCCCAGGGATCGACCAGCATCGAGTGTCCCCAGGTGCGCCGGCCATTGGCATGCAGGCCTGCCTGCGCCGCAGCCGCCACAAAAGCGAGGTTCTCGATCGCCCGCGCCCGCAGCAGCACTTCCCAGTGGCACTCGCCTGTGGTGAAGGTGAAGGCACTGGGCACCAGCAACAAATCCGCGCCAGCGCCCGCGTAGGTCCGGTACAACTCCGCAAAACGCAGGTCGTAGCAAATACTCAGGCCGATGCGCCACACGTGGCCATCCCGGGAGGGCAGCTCAAACAAGGCCGGTTGCTGGCCGGCACACAACACGCGCGACTCGTCGTAGCTTTCGGCGCCATGCTGAAAGCGAAACAGATGAATCTTGTCGTAGCGCGCAACACACTGGCCGGTGCTGGAGTAGACCAAAGAACTGTTGTAAACCCGCAGCGGCTGGTCCGGTATGTCCATCACGGTAGCCGGCGGCACCGCCAAGGGCAAGGTTCCCCCAACCAACCACAGACCCAGCTCACGCGCCGTGTCAGCCAGGAACCGCTGCACCGGACCCGTGCCAAACTCCTCGCCGATGGCAAGCTTGTCGGTATCGCGCTGGCCCATGAGGCAGAAGTACTCAGGCAGCACCACCAACTCGGCGCCCTGCCGCGCCGCCTGGCCCAACAGCCCATGGGCGGCCTCCAGGTTGGCGTCCAGGTCAATGCCCGAGACCATCTGCACCACCGCGACCTTCATTTGCCGGCCTCGCTCGACTTCGATTCGATCGGTCCGGGCTGAGGGTTGCCGGCCCCAGCGCGACGATTGACCTTGGTGATCCTGGGGTCGGCCCAGCTTCCATCCACATGAAACTCCTGCGTGGCCGCCTCGATCAGCGGTTTGCGCAGGAACATCTGCGCCAGGAAGGTCCCCAGTCCAATCGCCGGGTTGATCGCAGTGGCGATCAGCGAGGCGGTGCCCGCATTGACCTCGGGCACCACCACGACCCGGATGTCCTGCGTTTCCTTGGCGATGTCGGCGCGGCCATCCATCAACACCGCCGCGTTGACGCCCTTCATCTGCAGGTTGTTGGTCTTGGCGATGCCCTGCTCGATCACCACGTCGCCGCGGAAGAAGTCGAACGCAAATCCTTCACTGAAAACGTCCCGAAAATCCAGCACCAGGCGCCGGGGCAATGACTGCAGACTCAAGACCCCCAGCAACTTGGCCAGGCCTGGGTCCTGCTTGAGGAACTGACCGTTCTCGACGTTGACAGCAAAGGCGCCACTCATCGAGGCGTAGTCAACCGTGATCGGCGAACCGATCCACGCCACCTGGCCCTCCATCTTGCCCTTGCCTCGGCGAATGGCGTCCTTCATACCCAACCGTGTCAGCAACTCGCCGCTATCGGCAATGTCAAGTTTGAAGTTCAGCACCGTGCGCCGGCGCTCGCCGTGGCTGCGCGGCAAGGGGGCCCCGGCTGCAGCGGCAGTCTGGGCATTGATACTGGTCCAGTTGCCGGTGGCGGACAGACTGGCTTCCGGTGTCACGACATTGAACTTGTTGAGCCGCCATTCACGAGCGCCCGCATCGCGCGTCGCCAGCACGGCACCGCGATTGACTGCGTCGATCTCCACCCGCCCAAGCCGCTTGCCGCGCAACTCAAAATCGTCCACCACGATGTCCAGCGCGGGAATGGTGGCGGGTTGCTCATCGAGCAGTGTCTCTACCTCCAGCGCAGTGCTCGGTGCGATCTTCAACCTGGCCAGGCGGGCAAAGAGTCGGCCCGCTCCGGCGTCCGAGGATTGGCGGTATTCGACATACCCATTGAGCTCCACGGCGTCCAGATTGGCCCGCCACAACAAACCCTCGCGCGAGCCGCCCACCACCACGTTGTGCAACTTTCTCTCGCCCAGCGTCAACTCGTTGGCACGGATCGCCATCGTCGTTGGCAAATAGCCCAAGGCCTCGCTGCCGCCATGGGGGGCTGGCGCAGCGACCCCGGCGCGCGCGCCCGGCGCGCCGGGCGCGGCGACGGGCGTCAGATCGATTCCCGCAGCTTGCGACAGGACGCCCATCCAGGCGTCGAGATCCACGCCGCTGAGGTTCACGTTGGCCACCACCCCCTCATCGGGCAAACTCACCGACTCATCGGGCGACAGGCCCACGCCAATGGCACCGCGCAACACCCGAGACTGCGCAAGCGCGTGCTCACGCACATAGACCACTGAACCGATACGCCCGACTTCGAGAGACATCTGGTCGCGCAGCGGCGGCGGGTCGCCGGGGCCGAACTGCAAGGACTCGCGCAGCAGGGCGTTCTCAAACTTGATCGGCAACACGGCCTGCGCCGTCTTGGACATCGGCGCCGGCAGGCTCCAGGCCATCCCCTGCAGATTGGTCAAGACCTTGAGCTCTGGCAAACCGCGACGAAAGGTCAAGGTGGCTGAGTAGGTGCTGCTGCCGCTGGCATGCTGGGCCAGGCGCGACACAAAGCCCAATTCCTTCGCCTGGCGCAGGCCCTCCGCCGTGACACCACCCTGGGCTCGCAGCACAACCAGCGGCGCCGACGTGGCGCCACCGACGGCGTTGCCGCCACCTTGCGACACCGTGCCCCCTTCGAGCCGCATCTCGCCGCCCAGCATGCGCGCCTGCGCGGTGTTCAGATTGAAACCGGACTCAGAGAAACTGACCACCCCACGGGCTTTGCTCAGGCGTGGCGAATCCGGGGAAAACTGCAAGTCGTTGTCGTGCAGGGTGACACTGCCCTGAACCGTGGACTCCTCTATCGCCGCCAACGGCAAATTCAACTTCAAACGCAGGTCGGCCCTGCCGCTGCCAACCGCCTGATCCAGCGCCTGCCCGATCATCGACGCCACCGGGGACTCATTGACAAAACCCAGCATGTCGCCCAGCGGGCCTTGCGCGTCGACTTCGACCACCACCCTGGGGTTATCGTGGTCCAACGCGGCAATCAAGCCCTGCGCCTTGGTGACCTGCAGCGCCGCGCGGCCACCCAGTTGCGCGCGCGCCTGGTTGATCTGCAGCCGCGCGCGCTCGACCACCAGCTCGCCACTCATGTTCGTCAGTGCCGGCCAGGGCAAACTGTCGGGCGCTTGCAGACTGCTGGGAAGGTAGGCAAAAGTGGCGTTCTGAATGTTGGCCGAGATCCTGAACTCGCCCTGCCTGGGGTCCTTGAATGGCATGTCGTGGAGGTCGCCCTTGACCTTGAACCGCACTCCAGTCGCCGCCGCGGAGACGATCGCGTCGCGCACATAGTGGCGCGCCGAGGCAGGAATCACCAAGGGCAGGTAGCGGTGCACCTTGCTGCCATCGGCGCGGCTCAGGCTGGCCTGCAAATCGAGCACGCCGGGCCAGCGCGAGCGCGCGCCGGAACGCCGCGGGTCAGCCGTCTCCCACTTGATCTGGGCCTCGCCCTGGGCGTCCGAATTTCTGAACTTCAGGTTAGGGGCTTGCACCGCGATGCGCTCGTCCGTCACTTGCCAGGTCACGTCGCTGGCGAGTTGCGCCACGCGCACCACCGGGTCCTCGAAGACGCCTGGCAAATCAATCGCCCCGTCCTGTACCACCACGCTGGCCCGACCGCCCGCCTGGTTGAAGTCGAAATCCGCGCTGAGGCCCGAAATGCCGGGGATTCCGACCGGCGCAGCCGCCGCCGCGCTGGCTGCCGCTTTTGACGGGACGGGTGGGGCCGGCCTAGACGCCAGCTCGAACTGCACCACGCGCCCCTTGGCCTCGTACTTGGTGATCGCTTGCGCGGTACCTTGCCAGCTCACCCGCAGGCGCTCCACCATGCCCTTGGGTACCAGGGTCTGCAACTGCCTGCGAAACTCGGATTCGAATGGCAGCCGATTGGCGATTTGGGACAAAGCGGCCAGGTCAAGCCGGTCGGCGCTGAGTTCGCCCTTCGCAGCGGTGCGTCCTTGCGCACTTTGGTGCTGCACGCGCACATTGCCACCGGGCCAACGCAGGCCCTCGCCAGTCTGGAACTGCAGCGCCTCGGTGGAAAACTCGAACCCGTGCGCCAAAAGGCGCCCCCCCAAGCGCCCGGAAACCGATTGCAGCGCCATCGGCTGCAGGTCCGCGCCAAGGGTGACGTCCACCGATTCAAGGGCCACATCGGCGGTGGCGCCCAGAACCTGCCCGCGCTGCACATCGACCCAGGCGCGCACCGCGCCGCGCCCTTGCGCCAAGCCCACGCCAAGATCGGCGTATCGGCGCAACTCGGACAGGTCAACGTGCTCAAACATCGCATACAACTGGCCATCCCAATGCCGCCATTGGCCGCTGTGAGTGGACAGCAAGGGCTGACGCAGCAAGGCGCGCAGGCTGAAGCGCTCGCCCCACTGCGGCGGCGGCGTGGCATCGAGTCGGGCACTGTGCTGGCGCAAGCCGTTACGCAGCACCAGATTGACCTGCTGCAAGGCCAGCGTGGGCAGCGCGCGCTTTTCATCGTTCCACTGGACCGTGCCCTCGTGGATCACGAACTCGGCTTGCGAAAACAACCAATCCGCCGCGCCGCCATCAGTGCCTTGGCCGGCCGAAAAGTCAAGGCCGGCAACGTAGATCCTGCCATCGACGGCACGGCGAATGTTAAGTTCGGGTCGATCAATGTAGAGTTGCTCGAAGCCCAGGTTCCACAGCGAGCGCGGCGACAAGGCGGCCAGCACCCGGGGCAGGTGCAACGACTCGCGTCCCTGCGCGTCAAACAATCTCACCCCCGCGAGTTCGAACGATGGAATCATGCCGTTGGACTGGGCCGCTATGGCATCAATGCGCACTTGCACGCCCAGTATGGCGGAGGCCCGTGCTTCGAGCTGCGGGCGAAACTCGCTGATTCGCGGCACAATGAACCAGTGCAACGCCCCCCAAGCGAGCCAGAAGACCGCCCACACGGCAATCATGATCCACAGAGCGCCCTGAGCGAAGCGGGCAAGTGCGCGGGGTCTTGACGACACGGGAGGCGACAACTGGTGCATTGTGAACGAGTGAATTTGTCAGGAATTATGACCCGCAACCCATTGTCAGCGCACTCGCGATTCGGACAGCGCATTCGCCGCCGCTATGAAGGCCAGTTGTTGGCGCTGCAGGGCGGCATGCCGAATCGCGACTCGATCACGGCGGCCTATGCGACGCTGCTCGGCGAGGGCGCCGACATCGGCGCCGCGCTACGTATCACCCGTCAGTTGGTACTGGAGCGTTTGCTGCAGTTGGATTGCGACGAGGGGGTGCCGTGGGACCGCATCGCCCAGGCGATGACGGACCTGGCCGAGTTCTCGCTGAACCTGGCCTGCGGCCACGTCGAGCGCGCCCTGGACGAGGTCCACGGCGCGCCGATCGCCTCCAACGGGGCGCGCGCGCAACTATGGGTGATCGGGATGGGCAAACTGGGCGCGCGCGAACTCAACGTGTCCAGCGACATCGACCTGATCTACGTGTATGACGAGGATGGCGAGACCGCCGGCAGCGCCGAGGGACGCGGGCGCATTTCGAACCAGGAATATTTTGCCAAGGCGGTGCGGGCAATTTACGTCCTGATTGGCGATACCACCGAGCACGGCTTTGTGTTCCGGGTGGATCTGGCACTGCGTCCCAACGGCAATTCGGGGCCACCCGCCGTGTCGCTCGACGCGCTGGAGGAATACCTACACGTGCAGGGGCGTGAATGGGAGCGTTTCGCCTGGCTCAAGAGCCGCATCGTGGCACCGGCCGCCGCCGTCGAATCCGGCTCGGCCCAGGCGCTGCGCGCGGTGGTGCTGCCGTTTGTGTTTCGGCGTTACCTCGACTACAGCGTGTTCGACGCGCTGCGGGTGCTGCACAGCCGTGTGCGCGAGCATGCGGCGCGCCGCAGCGCGGGCCGCCCTGAGCGCGCCAACGACGTGAAACTGTCGCGCGGCGGCATCCGCGAGATCGAGTTCATCGTGCAACTGTTGCAGGTGGTGCGCGGCGGCCAGTTCCCGGAGCTGCGCACCCGACCGACCCTGAGCGCCCTGCCTAGGCTGGCCAGGGCGGGGCTGATGCCCCAAGCCAGCGCGGACGCCCTGGCACAAGCCTATGTTTTTTTGCGACGGGTGGAGCACCGTATCCAGTACCTCGATGACCAGCAGACCCATGTGCTGCCCACCAGCGATGATGACCTGGGCTGGATTGCCCGTACCATGGGTTACGCCAATTCCTGCCCCTTCCTTAGCCGGCTTGACGAGCACCGCGAGCTTGTGGCACAGGAATTTGACCGCCTGCTGGGCGGCCCGTCCGAACGGGAATGCACCGCCTGCGGCAATGCCGGGGGAAACGGCGCGTCCGCAACGGCTGACCTGGACGATCTGGCGGCGCAATTGCCGGCCGCGTTTGCCCAGCGCATCATCGCCTGGCGCACGCACCCCCGGGTGCTGGCCTTGCGCGACGAGTCGCGCGCCCGTCTGACCAAACTGATCGCCCGCACCGCGCAGTGGCTACGCGAGGACCAAGCCACCGAGGAAGCCGCGGTTCGGCTGACCGATTGGATCGAGCCCCTGCTGCGACGCGAGAGCTACCTGGCCCTGCTGCTGGAGCGCCCCAATGTGCACGCGCGGCTACTGCGGCTGTTGGGCGCAGCACGCTGGCCAGCGCGCTACCTGATGCTGCACCCCGGCGTGATCGATGAACTGGCCAACCCGGACATGTTGAAAGAACGCTTTGACGGCGCCGAATTCGAGCATGATCTGGAGCAACGTCGTAGCGCATTGCGCTCGACCGGAGAAGACGATGACGAAGCCCTGCTGAACCTGTTGCGCCGGGCTCACCATGCGGAGGTCTTCCGAACCCTGGCGCGCGACATCGAGGGCGCCCTGACGGTGGAGCAGGTGGCCGATGACTTGAGTGCGCTGGCCGAGTCGGTGTTGCGCACCACCACCCAATGGTGCTGGGAACGCCTGCGCAACCGACACCGTGACGACCACCAGTTTGCCATCATCGCCTATGGCAAATTGGGCGGCAAGGAGCTCGGTTACGGCAGCGACTTGGACATTGTGTTTGTTTATGAAGATGCAGACGACCTCGCCGGCGAGGTCTACGCCAGCCTGGTGCGCAAACTAATCAATTGGCTGACCATCAAGACTGGCGAAGGCGACCTGTACGAGATCGACACCGCGCTGCGCCCGAATGGCAATTCCGGCCTGTTGATCACCAGCTTTGATGCTTACGCCAACTACCAGACCCAGCGCGGCAGCAACACCGCCTGGACTTGGGAGCACCAGGCCATGACCCGCGCGCGCTGCGTGCTGGGGCACGACGCCCTGCGCCAACGCTTTGATGACATCCGCAAAGCGGTGATCACGGCCGCACGCGACCCGGTTGGCCTACGCGACGAAATCATGGCGATGCGCGACAAGGTGCGACTGGCGCACCCCGTGCGCGACGCCAGTTTTGACCTCAAACACAGTCCGGGCGGCATGATCGACGCGGAGTTTGCGGCGCAGTACCTGGTGCTATCGCAATCCGGCAGCCACCCCGAGTTGGTCGGCAACGTCGGCAATATTGCCTTGCTCGAACGCGCCGAAGCCGCCGCACTGCTGCCACCCGGCGTCGGTCACGGCGCCGCGGGCGCCTACCGGCAATTGCGACGCTTGCAACATCACGCCCGGCTCAACGAAGAGTCAGGGCGGGTCAAACCCGACGAATTACCGACTGAACGCTCGGCCGTGCTGGCGCTGTGGCAGGCCGTGTTTGGGACTCCCGCGGCGTGACGCCGTCCAGGGTCGCCGCCTGGACAGGGTTCAAGCCGCGTCGTCGGCGGGTGCCCCCGCGCGGATACGAGACACCAGGCGGGTAGTGGAGTAGCCGTCCACAAAGGGCAACGCCAACGCTTGACCGCCATAAGCTTGCACGACCCGGGTTTCGGGCAGGCTTTGCATGTCGTAGTCGCCGCCCTTGACCAGTATGTCCGGCCGGACGGCGCCGATCAACTCAGTCGGGGTGTCCTCATCAAACCAGGTCACCAAGTCAACCGACTGCAACGCCGCCATAACGATGGCTCGGTCTTCTTCCCGGTTCAGGGGCCGGTCCGGGCCTTTGCCCAGGCGCCGCGCCGAGGCATCGGTGTTGAGGGCCACCAGCAGACTGGCACCCAGTTCCCGCGCCTGGGCCAGGTACATCACGTGTCCGCGATGCAGCACATCAAAAACACCGTTGGTGAACACCAGCGGTCGCGGCAGGCGCTCGATCCGCTCGGCCAGCGTTTGACGCGACTGTATCTTTCCAAGAAAGGACGGGAGCGGCGCCAAATGGGTCATGGACTGAATGCTAGCAGGCGCCGCGCTCAAGATGACGCCCAGCCTGTCGATCACTATGGGCATAATCCCAAAACCCATGAACCTCGTCACGATCAACATCGACTCGATCCGGATTGGTCAGCCGCTTCCGTTTACCCTGCGGGGAGAGGACGGCACATTGCTGGCCCACAAGGGCTTCGTGGTGGCTACCAGGGAGTCGCTGAAAGTCGCCAGCGGCGGGCGGAATCAGTTGTACATCGATGTTGACGAGTCGGAAGGTTTCCGTCGCGCCTACGTCGGCAAGTTGTACGACCTGGTGCGTGAGGACCGCGCTTTGGGAATGATCGCTGACGCGCAAATCTCCTCCAAAGATCTCGACGCCAACCGCACCGAGGGGGACGAGGACATTGCCGACTGGCTTGGCCTGCAGGTGCAGGCCAACACCATGTTGCGCGACATCAATGCCGAGAGCTTTCAGGCAAAACTGGCCAAGCTCCAGCGCCAATTGACCCGGCATCTCCAGGGCAACCCGGATGGCACGCTGTTTGCCTTGATCCACCTCTCCGCAAGCGAAGTGCGGCTTTATAGCGCCACGCATGCCATGCTGGTGAGTGTGATGTGCAGCCTGGCGGCGCGCGAAGTACTCAAATGGCCAACCGAACTCGAAGCGACGGTCGGTAGTGCCGCCTTGACCATGAACATTGGCATGACGGAATTGCAAGACCGCCTGGCCATGCAGAAAGAGGCGCCCAGCCCCACGCAACGACGCCAGATTGAACAACATGCGGCGGCATCGGTCAGTGCACTGCAAAAACGCGGCATTGCACAGATCAACTGGCTAGAAGCGGTGGCCCACCATCATGACAAGACGCCCGGAGCGCTGGACTCGCGGCCCGAGGGCCTTCGCATGGCCCGTTTGATCCAGCGCGCCGACATGTTTGCCGCACGCCTGGCGCCGCGTGCTTCGCGGGTCCCTGAACCACCCGCGGCGGCCATGCAGGCCTGCTATTTCGACGAGAACCACCAGATTGACGCGGCGGGTGCGGCCCTGATCAAGACGGTCGGCATCTACTCGCCGGGCTCGCTGGTCAGACTGACGACCAATGAAATCGCCGTCGTGACCCAGCGCGGCGCCAACACCACCACACCCAAAGTGGCGGTTCTGATCAATCGCAATGGCATGCCGACGGGTGAACTGATCGTGCGCGACACCAGCCAACGAGAGTACAAGATTGTCGCCAGCGTGCCGCACCGCGAAGTCAAGGTACAGATCAACCTGGATCGGCTGTTGCCGCTGACCAAGGTTGCTGCGTCCGATCGGCCCTGGACCTAGCGCCGCGTCGGTCGCGCCCGGGGACGGGCTCACCACAAGACCAGCAAACGGGGGCGACTCAAACTGAGTTGCCCTGGGGTGATAGCGGTGGCATTCCCGGCGCCCCCGCCCTTGCCCCGAACTCGCGCGTCAATACGCCCTGACATGTTAGCTGTTGTCACTCGGCTGCTATCACAAACATAGCGCATCAGACAGATCGGGAAAGGACACCCGGCGCACCCCACCCCCTACAATGCGAGCCATGCAATTGTTAGCCCTGGACACCAGCACCGAGACCATGTCGATCGCGGTTCAACGCACGCTCGACGGGCAGGTCCGAGTCTGGCAGCACAGCGCGCCGGGCGGCGCCCAGACTTCCTCGCAGTTGATCCCGGCGATCCAGCACCTGCTGGCGCAAGCCGGGCTGCTGATCGGCCAGCTTGAGGCGATTGCCTTTGGCTGCGGACCGGGCTCCTTCACCGGCTTGCGCACCGCCTGTTCGGTCGCGCAAGGGCTGGCGTTTGGCGCGGGAATCCAGGTTTTGCCAGTGGACACCCTGTTGGCGGTGGCCGAGCAAGCACGCTTTGAGCATGCCCGCGAAGCCCAACAATTGCACGTACTCAGCCTGCTAGACGCGCGCATGGACGAGCTGTACGCCGGCCACTACCGCTATGCGGACGGTCACTGGACCCAGTTGCGGGACTTCAGCCTGATTCGGCCCGAGCACCTGGCGTTGGAGCCGGGCTGGCTGCTGGCTGGCAACGTCTGGGATGCCTACGCGCAACGGCTGCCCGCTGGTGCCAGCACTGGCTTCAAGACGCTGCCCAGCGCCAGCGCCATGTTGCGACTGGCGCCCCAACTGCTGGCGCTGGGCGCGGCCATCGACCCGGCCCTGGCGCTGCCGCGCTACATCCGCGACAAGGTAGCCAAGACCAGCCATGAGCGCGCCGTCGAACGGGAACGCGCTACACAAGAGGCGCCGCCGCCATGAATGCGATTCTGAAACCGGTCGAGGCCCGGTTCGAGCCGCTCTTGCCGCGCTGGCTGGACATCGTCCTGGACGTTGAGCTGCGGGCCTATGCGCACCCGTGGTCCAAAACCAATTTTGACGACGCACTGAAGTCAGGTCATCAAGCCCAGTTGCTGCTGGCCGATGACACCCTGCTGGGTTATTTTGTGGCCATGAAGGGGGTCGATGAAGTGCATTTGCTCAACATCACGGTGGCCCCCACCCACCAGCGCCAGGGCTGGGCGCACGTCATGCTCGATGCCCTGCGGATCTGGTCACGAGGACAAGGCGCGCAATGGCTGTGGTTGGAAGTGCGCGTGAGCAATACGCGCGCGATACAAGTCTATGAAAGCCACGGTTTTCGCCGCGTCGGTGAGCGCCGGGCCTACTACCCCAGCGCCCACAACCGCCGCGAAGACGCGATTGTGATGAATCTGCCTCTGTGAGCATGCCGCCATGAGTCTCGATCTCGATGCGCGCCAGCGCGCCATGTTGCTGGAGATGGACATTCGCATCTGGCAGCACCCGGCGGTGGGCGAGCCGCCAGGGGCGGGCAGCGCCGCCGCCACGCCACGCCTCGCGACCAAGCCACCCGCCCTGAGCCAGGCGACACCCGTTACCGCCGGTGCCCGGCCACCCAGTCCGACTCGCATCCCGGCACCGCCCGCCCTCCAGCCCCGGTTGGAGGCCACGGACGATTTGCCAATGGGTTGGGACGCCCTGTCGCAAGCTGTTCTTGAGTGTCAGGCCTGTGGGCTGTGCGCCGGCCGCAAGGCAGCAGTACTGCGTGCGGCGCCGGATCAACCCCAAGCCGATTGGCTGGTGGTGGGCGAACCGCCGGACGAACTTGAAGAGCGCGAGGGCCGGGCGTTTGTCGGCGCCGCCGGGCAACTGCTGGACAACATGCTCAAGGCGGTGGGCGCGAACCGAGGCGGCACCGGCCGAATGGGCGCTTATGCCACCAACATCGTCAAGTGCCGGCCCGCCATACCGCGCAATCCCGAGTCCGATGAGCTGGCGACCTGCCAGGCGTTTCTGCGGCAAGAGATCGCGCTGGTCAAGCCCAAGCTGATCCTGGCCACGGGGCGTTTTGCCGCCCAGTCCCTGCTGCATCACAGCGTGCCCCACATCGCCAGGGTGCCCCTGGGCAAGCTGCGCGCTCAGGTCCATCACTTCCAGGGCATCCCGGTCATTGTGAGCTACCACCCGACCTACCTGCTGCGCAACCAGGCCGACAAGGCCAAGGCCTGGGCCGACCTGTGCCTGGCGATGGCGACGCTGGACGCGCCGGCCACCCACAACTCCTAGAATGACGGTCATGACCTTTACTGAGATGCTGCGCGGCGCCGAGCGCCAACATGACTCGATGCTGTGTGTGGGCCTGGACCCTGACCCCGCCAAATTCCCTACCCCCTACCGTGGCGACGCCAGCAAGATGGGCGACTTTTGTTGTGCCATCGTGGACGCCACAGCCGACTTGGTGATCGCATTCAAGCCCCAAATCGCCTACTTCGCCGCCCACCGCGCGGAGCACCAGCTTGAGCGGCTGATCGCCCACATCCGGCGCACAGCGCCCCACGTGCCGGTGATCCTGGATGCCAAGCGCGGTGACATCGGCAGCACGGCCGAGCAGTACGCCATCGAGGCCTTCGAGCGTTACGGCGCCGACGCCGTCACGCTGTCGCCCTTCATGGGCTTTGACTCGGTGCTGCCCTACCTCAAGTACGAAGGCAAGGGCGCCTTCCTGCTGTGCCGCACTTCCAATCCCGGCGGCGACGACCTGCAGTCCCAGCGGCTGGCCAGCGTCACCGGCGAGCCGCTGTTGTACGAACACATTGCGCGACTGGCGCAAGGACCGTGGAACCTCAATGGCCAACTCGGCCTGGTGGTCGGCGCCACCTACCCGTCGGAACTGGCCACGGTGCGCGCCATCGCGCCCACGCTGCCGCTGCTGGTGCCCGGCGTCGGCGCGCAAGGCGGTGACGCCATGGCCACGGTCAAGGCCGGCTGGCGCGCCTTCAACGGGCAGACCGTCTCACCGATCATCGTTAACTCCTCGCGCGCCATTCTGTATGCCTCGTCGGGCGAGGACTTCGCGGCGCAAGCCCGCCTTGAAGCCATCAAAACCCGCGACCTGCTGCGCCAGGCCAGGCATTCCTGAAACCTTGCGGGACAGACCAAAGTTACGCGCAGCGAACTTTGCTCTGTCCCCAACTGATCAGGGGTGTTCTTGCGGGACAGACCGCAGAGCAGCGAACTTTGCTCTGTCCCCAACTGATCAGAGGTGTTCTTGCGGGACAGACCGCAGCGAAGCGACGCTCTGTCCTCAACCGATCGTCGGATATTGGCTGTCAAGCGCCAACCACTTTGCGTAACGCTTTGCAAAGTGCGTAGGTAATTCAGGATCGCTCCTCTACCATCGCCGGATGCGGCCGCTGGGCCGTACTGCCCAAGAGGAACGACCATGGCAAATCCCGGCGAATTGGAAGACGACGATGCGGACCTTGTGACCGCGATCCCACCCCAGGAGACTGCCACGCCAGCGTTGCCGGCGCGCGTGCTTGCGGCAACCACGCTGGCCACTGGCGCCTTGACAGCCTGCGGCGGCGGTGGCTCCGACGCCAGCCCCGCGCCCACGCCCACGCCTATTCCGGCCGAACCGGTATCGGACGCCCAGGCAGCGCGCTTCCTGCTGCATGCGCAGTTCTCGGCCACGGACGCGGACATCGCGGCCGTGCGAGCCCAAGGCTACAGCGCGTGGCTGGAGCAGCAGTTCAACGCCCCCATGGGCACTTCCGGCTGGGACTGGCTGACCACCAACGGCTATGGCACGGTGGACGCCAACAAGTACTACGACAGCAGCGCACCGGGCGACTACATGATCTGGCAGCAGCTCATGAGCGCGCCGGACGCGGTGCGCAAACGGGCGGCCCTGGCCTTGTCGGAGTTCTTCGTGGTGTCGCTTACGGGAATCAACTTCACCTGGCGCGGACACGGCATGGCACAGTACTGGGACATCCTGGCCAGCAACGCTTTCGGCAACTACCGCAAGCTGCTGGAAGATGTGACGCTCAACGCGGCCATGGGCAACTTCCTCAACACCAGGGGCAACAAAAAGGAGAACTCATCGGGCCGTCAACCGGACGAGAACTACGCCCGCGAGGTGATGCAGTTGTTCTCGATTGGCCTGAACGAACTCAATCTCGATGGCACCGAGAAGCGTGACGCCCAGGGCAACAAGCGCGAGAGCTACACCGCCAGCGATGTGTCCAACCTGGCGCGCGTGTTCACCGGCTACGACTTTGACCAGAGCCAGAACGTCGACACCATCGTGGACGGCTCGCGCAGGATCCCCAGCACGGCGTTCACGCGCTTGCCAATGTCGCTCAAGGAGAGCGACCATTCGACCCTGGCAGCAAGCTTCCTGGGCACCACCATTCCCGCGGGCACGCCCGGCGCGCCAGCGCTGAGGACGGCACTGGACACCTTGTTCAACCATCCCAATGTGGGGCCGTTCCTGGGCAGGCAGATGATCCAGCGGCTGATCACCAGCAATCCCAGCCCGGCCTATGTGGCGCGGGTCGCGGCAGCCTTCAACAACAATGGCGCCGGCGTGCGGGGCGACTTGAAAGCCATGTTCCGCGCGATCTTCCTCGACGACGAGGCGCGCAATGCCAGCGGCCTGTCGCAAGCGCTGTTTGGCAAGCTGCGCGAACCCATGCTGCGCCTGGTGCAGTGGGGCCGCACCTTTGGTCTCACCTCGACCGCTGGCACCTGGAGGATTGGCGACCTGAGCAACCCGGCCACGCAACTCGGCCAGAGTCCACTGCGATCACCCTCGGTGTTCAATTTCTTTCGGCCCGGCTACGTGCCGCCCTCGTCGGCGCTGGCAAGCGGGCAGTCGGTGGCGCCCGAGTTCCAGCTCGTCAGCGAAAGCAGCGTGGGCGGCTACCTCAATTACATGCAGAACGTCATCCAGAACGGCATCAATTCGGACCTCAAGCCCGCCTACACCAATGAGCTGGCGCTGGTCACCAACGCCACCGCGCTGGTGAACCGGCTCAACCTGCTGTTGTGCGCCGGGCAGTTATCCAGCGCCACCTTGACCTTGATCGTCAATGCGCTCAACGCCACCGCCGTGAGCGCAACCAGCTCCGCGTCGGTCAAGCTCAACCAGGTGGCCGCCGCCGTCTTGCTGGTAATGGCCAGCGCCGAGTACCTCGCCCAGAAGTGAAGGAACACCATGTATCTGCTGCAACCCCACCTTCACACCCGGCGCGCCTTCCTGCGCCGCGCCGGTCAACTGGCCATGACCGGCACGGCCCTGCCAATGGCACTCAACCTGGCCGCGCTGGGTGAAGCCGCCGCGTTCAACGTCAACCCGAGCGACCCCAACGACTACAAGGCGCTGGTGTGCGTGTTCCTGTATGGCGGCAACGACTACGCCAACACCGTGGTCACCTATGACGACCCGAGCTACAACCTGTACAGCGCCGTGCGCGGTGGCGGTGCCGGCCAGTCCGCGGGTGGCATTGCGCTGGCCAAGTCCGAGCTGGCCGCCACGCTGCTCAGCCCGACGGTGCCCCTGCCCAACGCCCGCCAGTACGCGCTGCATCCGGCCATGACCGGCCTGGCGGCGTTGTTCAACAGCGGCCAGGCGGCGGTGCAGCTCAATGTCGGCCCCCTGGTGGTGCCGCTGACCCGCGCCGAGTACAACAACAGCAACCGCGTCGCCTACCCGCTGCCGCCCAAGCTGTTCTCGCACAATGACCAGCAGTCCATCTGGCAGTCTTCCTCGCCCGAGGGCTCGACCATCGGCTGGGGCGGCAACCTGGGCGACCTGGCGCTGGCCAGCAACACCAATAGCCTGTTCACCTGCATATCGGTGACCGGCAATGCCGTTTTCCTATCCGGCGACAGCGCCTTGTCCTACCAGGTCAGCACCAGCGGGGCGGTGGCCATCAATGGCGTCAAGAGCAACGTTTATGGCTCCTCAGCGGTCAAGACCGCGCTGACCAGTCTGATCCAGCAGCCTCGTGCCCACACCCTGGAGAACGAGTACAACAAGGTGGTCACACGGGCCGTCAACTCCGAAACCCAGGTTACCTCTGCCCTGAGTGCCACCGCCAGCGCCGGCGTGGCGCCGTTCCTGGAGCCCATGCCCGCCACCTTCAGCGGCAACTCGCTGGCCTCGCAGCTCAAGATGGTGGCGCGCCTGATTGCAGGTCGCGCCGCGCTGGGCAACAAGCGCCAAGTGTTCCTGGTGTCGCTGGGCGGCTTTGACCTGCACGACAACCTGATCTCGCAGCAACCCATTCTGATGGACCGGGTCAGCGAAGCCATGGCGGCTTTCCATGACGCGACCGTGAGCCTTGGCGTGGCCAACAAAGTCACCGCCTTCACCGCATCCGACTTTGGGCGCACGCTGGCGTCCAATGGCGACGGCTCCGACCACGGCTGGGGTGGCCACCACATCGTGGTTGGGGGCGCGGTCAAGGGCAAGGCCTTCTATGGCAACGCGCCACCAGTCAGCGTCACCAGCACCAGTGCCCCCGACGACCAGTGGCATGTGGGGCAAGGACGCTTGTTGCCCAGCACGTCGGTAGACCAGTACGCGGCCACGCTGGCCCGGTGGTTTGGCGTGGCCGACAGCGAGCTGGCCGGCATCCTGCCCAACCTCAAGCATTTCGGTGTGGCCGCCGGTCGACCGGACTATCCCAGCGATATGGGTTTTATGGCGGCTTGAAGGGTCGTTGCCGCCAGGCGGTCCATTGCATTGGTACGCCCCGCCGACGCGAGGGTTGTCACACGCGCTTCAGATCGGCGCGACAAACTGGGGTAAATTGCAGCCATGCCTGCAAATGCCCCCGGCCGCGCCGCTCTAGCGCCCACGTTTTCTCAATCCGAATTTCGCGCCGCGCTGGGCATGTTCGCCACCGGCGTGACCATCGTCACGGCGCGCACCCACGATGGCAAGCTGGTGGGTCTGACCGCCAACTCGTTCAACTCGGTCTCGCTGGCGCCGCCCCTGGTGTTGTGGAGCCTGTCCCACAGCGCCCGCTCCATGGCCACGTTTCGCAGCGTGTCGCACTACGCAGTCAACATTCTGGGGGCCGGTCAGCAGGAACTGGCCAAGCGTTTTGCCGCGCGCAGCGGCGACCGCTTTGACCAGGTTGACTACGTGGCCTCCGCCAGTGGCGCGCCCTTGCTGAGCGGTGCGGTGGCCACCTTCGAGTGCTTCAACCGAAGCCGCTACGAAGAGGGCGATCACGTCATCTTTGTAGGCGAAGTGGAGCGCTGCAACCACGCCCATGGCGAGTCACCGCTGCTGTACCACGGTGGCAAGTTCTACGCGGAACACCCGCTGTAAACCGCGTCATCACCGGTGAGCACCCGCAAGACCCACCTCGACGGCCTGGCAGTCAGCCTGCTGCTGGCCTGCTGCCTGTTCTGGGGTTTCCAGCAAGTGCTGGTCAAGGCGACCCTGCCGCTGATGCCGGCGGTGTTTCAGGCGGCGTTGCGCTTTGTCGGCGCCACGGCCTTGCTGTGGTTGTGGTGCCAATGGCGCGGCGTGGCGCTGTTTGCGCGCGACGGCTCGCTCAAGGCCGGTTTGCTGGTGGGCGCGCTGTTTGCGGCCGAATTCGCCTGCATCTACATCGGCCTGCAGTTCACCAGCGCCTCGCGCCTGACCATCCTGCTGTACACCTCGCCATTCTGGGTGGCCGTCTTGTTGCCGCTGTTCGTCAGCCACGAGCGGCTGCGCGCCATGCAGTGGCTGGGCCTGGCGCTGGCCTTTGGCGCCGTGGTGTTTGCCATGAGTGACCGGCTCACCGGCAGCGCCGCCGGCACGCACTGGGCGGGCGATCTGTTGGGTTTGCTCGGTGGCCTGTTCTGGGGTCTGACCACGGTGGCGATTCGCGGCTCCAACCTGACCCGGGTGGCGCCGGAAAAGCTGCTGTTCTACCAGGTGGGGGTCAGCGCCTTCGCCCTGCCCTGGCTGTCGCTGGCGCTGGGCGAACCCTGGGTCTGGCAGTTCGGCTTCTTTGTCAGTATGTCCTTGCTGTTGCAGACGGTGATCGGCGCCTTTGCCAGCTACCTGGCCTGGATGTGGATGCTGGGCCGCTACCCGACCAACCGCCTGTCGGTGTTCGTGTTCCTGACGCCGGTGTTTGCCTTGCTGTTTGGTGCGCTATGGCTGGATGAAGGTGTGTCGCTGCAACTGATCGCCGCGCTCGCCTTGGTCGCCGCCGGGATCGTGCTGGTCAACCGTTGAAGGGCTGTGGTCGGCGACACAGACCAGTCAAGCAACTCACCTATCATGGACAATGGTGAAAGCGGCAGAGCTCGGCCCCTATTCTGGAGCCTTGACGCGCCACCCCGAGCGACCGTCGTCAAACAACCCTTAATCGGAAGGTGCGATGAAGAGCCTCTTGTTCTTTCTTGTGAACGCGAGTGTCCTGAGTGGCGCAATGGCCACCCAGAAGGTGGTGATCGAAGCCGACGACGATTACGCGCCCTACTCCTATGTCGAAGAGGGTGAACTCAAGGGCATCTACGTCGATGTGCTCAGGATCGCCAGCAAGAAACTCGCACCAAACTACGAAATCGAGCTGCAGGCCATTCCCTGGAAGCGCGGCCTGAAGAACCTTGAAACCGGGCGCTCGTTGGCTTTGCTGCCGCCTTACCGCAGCAAGGAACGGCCGTACATCGACCACTATTCCGTGGCGCTGTACCGCGAGACGGTGGCCCTGTTCTGCAACCCGTCTGATTCGAACCGCTTGCCGCGCCGGTTTCCCGATGATTTTTCGGGACTCAACATTGGCATCAACCTGGGTTTTGCGCTGGGTGACAAGATGACCGACGCCGTCAAGGGCAGGACCTTCACGGTGGCCGAGTCCAAAGGCAACGAGGACAACCTCTGGAAGCTGCAGGCGGGCCTGATCGACTGCTATGCCAATGATCGCCTGGCCGTCCAGTACTCTTTTGGAAAACTGCAGGACAAGCCCAAGTTCAAGCAGTTCAGGGGTTACCGGCTAATCGAGGCCGCCGAGCTGTCCAGCGAAGAGGCGTTCATTGGCTACAGCGCGGCCAGCACACTCGGCTACAAGACCGATTTCATCAAGCAGATGGACGCGGCGCTGCTGGAGATCAAGCGCTCCGGCACGATCAACAAACTCGTCAACGACTACGTTCGCGCCACCACGCCCTGATCACAGCCGCGCCCGGCGGCGGACCTACCGACCCCACAACTCGTCCATGGCCTGGTCAAAGCGCTGTGAAATGGCGGCCACGTCCACATGCTGGCCATTGGCTACCACGCGTTGGCCGGCCACATAGACCTCACGCAGAGCGGGTGCGTCGGTGGCGAAGATCAGCCCGTCCAGCAAGTGCGAAGCGGGCAGGCCCAGCAGCCCCGGAGCCTTTGCGTCGAGCACCAGCCAGTCGGCTCGGGCGCCAGGCACCAAGCCCCACCGTGGCAGCCCGGCGGCGCGGCCGCAACCGGCCAGCACGGCGTCGAACAGGCGCGCGGCGCTGGCGCTTTGGCCCAGAGCGGGAGCGGCCGCGACGTTGCGCTGGCGCAAGCCCAGTCGTTGCCCATATTCCAGCCAGCGCAGCTCCTGCGCCCAGCAGCGCGACACCTGGCTGTCGGAGCCAAGCGTCAGGGGCACCTTGGAGCCCAGCCAGAGCGGCAAGTCACTCAAACCGTCACCCAGATTGGCCTCGGTGGCGGGGCACAGCACCACGCCAGCGCCGCTGCGCGCGACCGCCTCGATCTCGCCCGGCGTGGCGTGGGTGGCGTGCACCAGTTGCCAGCGGGCATCGAGTAGTCGCTCGCGGGCCAGCCACGCGATCGGACGCTCGCCAGTGGCCTGCAAGCAGTCATCTACTTCCTGGGTCTGCTCGGCCACGTGAATGTGGATCGGCAGGTCCTGGCCTTGCACGTGGCGTAACAGGTCGACGATGCTGCCGCTGGCGGCGGCGCGCAGGGAATGAATCGCCACCCCCGCACCCAGCAGCGGTCGGCGCGAAGCGTTGATCACCTGACAGAGCGCATGGACGCTGGCCGGCGAGGTGGCAAAACGGCGCTGGTCGTCACGCAATGTGGCCTGGCTGAAACCGGCCCGCTCATACAGTACCGGTAGCACGGTCAAGCCCATGCCGGCTTGTTGCGCGGCGTCGGCCAGGGCCCAGCTCAGGGTGGCGGGATCGTCGTAGGGTTGACCGCCTTCCCGGTGCTGCAGGTAGTGAAACTCGCAAGTGTGGGTGTAGCCACCACACAGCAGCTCAAGGTAAAGCTGCGCGGCCACCGCCTGCAACTGGGCCGGCGTTAGCGCCAGCGCCACCCCGTACATGCGCTCGCGCCAGGACCAGAAATCGTCCGCATCGGTATCGCGCCGCTCGGCCATTCCCGCGAAGGCGCGTTGGAACGCATGGCTGTGGGCGTTGACCAGCCCCGGCAAGACCGGCCCGGCCAGCACGGTTACCGCGGAACCCGGCGGGTCCACGTCAGGGGTGATGGCCGCCCAATGGCCACGGGCATCGACTTGCAGCAGCACGGCGGTGCGCCAGCGGCCATCGATCCAGGCGCGCGGCGCCCACAGGCTGCGCTCAGTCATGCGGTTTCCAACTGATGAGGGTTCGAACCAGGCCGCGCAACACCGCATGCAGCGGCGCCAGCCGCGCCGCGTCGAGCGTGAAGGGCGGCGTCTCCTCCATGTAGCAGCGCCAGCACATCTCCAGTTGCACCGCGTGGAGGTGCCCGGACGGTCGTCCGTAATGGCGCGTGATGTAGCCCCCCTTGAAGCGTGCATCCACCACGTGGCTGAACCGCCGCTGCACGCTCAGCACCCCCATCAGGGCCAGGCGCAGGCTGTCGGCGCAACTGGCGCCCGCCATGGTGCCCAGGTTGAGGTCGGGCAAGTGGCCTTCGAACAACCAGGGCAGTTCGGACTTGATGCTGTGGCCGTCAAACAGCACCGCGTGCCCGTGCAGGGTCTTCAGGCGCGCCAACTCCGCAGCCAGCGCCGCGTGGTACGGTCGCCAATAAGCCTCGCGGCGCTGGGCAATCTGTTCAGGCGTGGGCTCGCGGCCGCTGCGGTACAGCGCTTCGCCTGTGAAGAAGCGGGTCGGGCACAACTCGGTGTTGTTGACTCCGGCGTACATCGGCGTGTTCTCGGGCGGGCGGTTGAGGTCGATCACGTAGCGCGAATGAAGCGGTACCAACATGCTCGCGCCCATGGTACGGGCAAAGGCGTAGAGCGACTCCAGGTGCCAGTCGGTGTCTTCGACCTGCCCCGCGCGCTCGACCATGTCCGCTCGCAGCGCATCGGGAATGACGGTTCCGACATGCGGCAGGCTGATCAACAGCGGCGTGTTGCCGCGGTACAGGGAGTAAGTGTTGTGGCCCATGGTAATCCTGATACTTTGCGGGACAGACCTTTAGCTCTGTCCTCAACTGATTGTCGGATGTTGGCTGTTCACTTTGCGGGACAGACCTTTAGCTCTGTCCTCAACTGATTGTCGGATGTTGGCTGTTCACTTTGCGGGACAGACCTTTAGCTCTGTCCTCAACTGATTGTCGGATGTTGGCTGTTCAGTCGGTGATGGGTCCGGGCGGCACCGCCTGACCCGCCACCACCACAGTTTGGCATGGGTTGCGGCCGATCCAGTAGGACAACTCGTTGGGATGATCCAGCGCCCAGACCACGAAGTCAGCGCGCTGCCCGGCGGCCAGGGTGCCGCGGTCGGTCAGGCCCAGTGCGCGCGCGCCGTTGACCGTGACGGCGCGCAGCGCTTCTTCGGGCGTGAAACGAAACAGCGTGCACGCCATGTTGAGCATCAGCAGCAGCGACAAGACCGGCGAGCTGCCCGGGTTGTGGTCGCTCGCCAAGGCCATCGGCACACCGTGCTGGCGCAGGGCGTCGATGGGCGGTAATCTGGTTTCGCGCAGGAAATAGAAGGCACCGGGCAGCAACACCGCCACGCTGCCAGAGCGCGCCATGGCGCGCACGCCGTCGTCGCTCAGGTACTCCAGGTGATCGCAGGACAGGGCGCCAAACTGCGCCGCCAGCGCCGCGCCGCCCTGGTCGCTCAGTTGCTCGGCATGTAGCTTGACCGGCAGCCCCAGGGCGCGGGCGGCTTCGAACACGCGCCGCGTTTGCGCCAGGCTGAAGGCAATGCGCTCGCAGAAGACGTCCACCGCATCCACCAGACCTTCGCCGGCAAGCGTGGCAAGCCAGGCGCACACGGCATCGATGTAGTCGTCGGCGCGGCCTTCAAACTCGCTCGGCAAGGCGTGGGCGCCCAGAAACGTCGTGCGCACGCCAAGCGGCAGTTGCTGCCCCAGCGAACGGGCCACTTGCAGGCAACGACGCTCGTGCTCCAGACTGAGTCCATAACCAGACTTGATCTCCAACGTGGTGACGCCCTCGCGCATCAGGCACCGCGCCCGCGCGCTGGCCCTGTGCAACAAGGTGTCGCTGCTGGCGGCGCGGGTGGCCGCAACCGTGGAGCGGATGCCACCGCCCGCTTTGGCGATGGCTTCGTAACTGACGCCCTGCAAGCGCTGCTCGAATTCGTTGGCGCGTGTGCCGCCGTAGACCAGATGCGTGTGGCAGTCGATCAGACCTGGGGTGACCAAGGCGCCTTGCAGATCATGCCGAGGCGCGTGGCTGGGCGCCAGCGCCGCTGGCAGGTCGCGGCGTGCACCCACCCAGATCAGCCCAGGGCCATCGACCACCATGGCCGCATCATCAATCAGTCCATAAGGCTGGTGCAGACTGCTCTGCAGGGTCGCCAGGCGGCAGTTTTGCCACAGGGACAAACTCATACCTTGGCCTCCAGCCACAGTGCGTCATCACCCTGGGCACGCACCCGCCCTGGCGCATCGAGCAGTCGCCAGACCAGGGTGCCAGGCGCTACCACCCGCTCGACCTCGTCACCAAATTGAACCGCGGCAGGCATCGACACTGCGTAAATAGCTATCAAAACAGGAGCATCCAGCTCGCAACCCAAGGCGCCATGCAGGCGCCGCATGTGCCCTGGCGCACCGCGCAGCATCAGGTTCAAGTCACGGGTGGCTCCGCCCAGCAAGGCGCAGCCCGGCGTCAGGACGCCGTCAAAGCAAAGTGGCTCGTCGGCCAGGCCGATCCGGTACGTGGCATCGGTAAACTTCAGTTGCACGCCCGCCCCTTGCACCACGGCGAACCAGCGCTGCACACCGGCAAAGCTGGAGAACGGCCCATCAGCGCGAATGTCGGCCAGGCTGATGCGCAGCGTCCACGCCTCGGCACTGGGCCAGGCCAGCAGCTCACGCGTCTGCCCCCCGCCATTGCGCCATGCCTGTGGTGCAACAGCCGCAGCATCAATGCACTCAAAACTCATGGCTTGAACTGCCCGTGAATCTGGTAACGCGCACCGGGGTGCACCAGCCGCGCCAGCGTGATCGGCGTATCCCGGTTGACGGTGCGGCGCACGATGATCAGACAGGGCTCGCCGGGCGAAATGCCCAGCAACTTGGCCTCCTGCGCGGTCGGGCGATCCGCCTCGATGGCGTATTGCGCCTCCCACAAGGGCGCCACCTGCAGCAGGTAATGCGTGGGCGTGACCTGCGTGAAGTCTTGCCGCAGATAGTCGGGCGCGCAGGCCGGGTTGACGTAGCGGTCCTCGCACTGCAGTGCCACCCCGTTCTCGAAATGCACGATCAGGGTGTGAAACACCGGCGCTCCAGCAGCCAGGCCGAGGCGCTGCGCCAGCGCCTGGCTGGCTGGTTCGGCCTGCGCGAGATGCACCCGTGCGTGATGGCGGTGGCCGCGCTCGGTGATCTCCTCGTGCAGGTCGCGCAAGGTCAAGGAGCTGGAAACTGGCCCCAGGTGCGCGGCGAAGGTGCCCACGCCCTGAACACGCTCGACCAAGCCTTCGCTGCGCAACTCACCCAAGGCGCGCGTGATGGTCATGCGGCTGACGCCGAACTGCTCCACCAGTGCGGCCTCGGACGGCATCAGCGTGCCGGGCGGCCAGACGCCTTGCTGCAGGCCATCCTTCAGGAACTGTTTCACAAGGGCATAGGGCGCAGCCGCGCCTCTTGCCCCAGCTCGTGACGTGGACGCATCGGGTTTGTTCTTGACCATTGGTAAATTTTAGTTGCATAGACTTGTCTAGTCAAGTACAGTTCAAATCTTGAAGCCTTGTGCCCAACCGAACATTGACCTTTCCCCATTGCATGACATCAGAACCCGTCATTGCGAGCGTAGCGCGGCAATCCACCGTGGCATAGCTCGGGCGCACGATTGCCGCGCTACGCTCGCAATGACGACGCGCCCTCACGTATTCCGAACGATTCCATAGGAGATTGCCGTGCCCCAACAGCCCACCGTTCTCACCCACGCCCAGCCGCGGCCGGTGCGCGCCCCCCGCGGCACGCAACTGACCTGCAAGAACTGGCTGATCGAGGCCGCCTGGCGCATGCTGCAA
Organism: Rhodoferax sp.; assembly: GCA_030685025.1. Classification (GTDB taxonomy): domain Bacteria; phylum Pseudomonadota; class Gammaproteobacteria; order Burkholderiales; family Burkholderiaceae_C; genus Rhodoferax_D. The sequence continues at coordinate 29,721 of JAUXWC010000077.1, read as the reverse complement.
AACAACCTCGACCCCGAGGTGGCCGAGAACCCCGACGCCCTGGTGGTGTACGGCGGCATCGGCAAGGCGGCGCGCAACTGGGATTGTTTCGAGGCGATCGACAAAGCCTTGCGCGCGCTCGGCGAGGAAGAAACCCTGTTGATCCAGAGCGGCAAACCGGTGGGGGTGTTTCGCACCCACGCAGACGCGCCGCGGGTGCTGCTTGCCAACTCCAACTTGGTGCCCAAGTGGGCGACCTGGGAACACTTTCATGAGCTCGACCGCAAAGGCCTGATGATGTACGGCCAGATGACGGCCGGCTCGTGGATCTACATCGGTAGCCAAGGCATCGTGCAGGGCACCTTCGAGACCTTTGTGGAAGCCGGGCGCCAGCACTACGGCGGGAGCTTGGCCGGGCGCTGGATTCTGTCAGCCGGCCTGGGTGGCATGGGCGGCGCGCAACCACTGGCGGCCAGTTTTGCGGGCGCCTCTTCGCTGATGATCGAATGCCAACCGTCGCGCATCGAGTTTCGGCTCAAGACCCGCTACCTCGATGAGCAAGCGCGCGATCTGGACGACGCCTTGGAGCGCATGGCGCGCTACAGCGCCGAGAAGAAGGCGGTATCGGTCGGCTTGTTGGGCAATGCGGCCGAGATCCTGCCGGAGTTGGCGCGTCGCTGCAAGGCCGGCGGCCTGCGACCGGACCTGGTGACCGACCAGACCTCGGCGCACGACTTGATTCACGGCTACCTGCCTGCAGGCTGGTCGCTGGAACGCTGGCGCATCGCGCAGGCCGACCCGGCCGAGCACGCCGACTTGCGCGGCGAGGCCGCGCGCAGTTGCGCCGTGCACGTGCGAGCGATGCTGGACTTTCAGGCCATGGGTGTGCCCACGGTGGACTATGGCAACAACATCCGTCAGGTGGCGCTCGACGAGGGCGTCAAGAACGCCTTCGATTTCCCGGGCTTCGTGCCGGCCTATGTGCGGCCCTTGTTCTGCCGCGGCAAGGGGCCGTTTCGCTGGGTCGCGCTCAGTGGCGAACCGCAAGACATCGCCAAGACCGACGCCAAGATGAAAGAGTTGTTCCCGGCCGACGCGCACCTGCACCGCTGGCTGAACATGGCCAGTGAGCGCATCGCCTTTCAGGGCCTGCCGGCGCGCATTTGCTGGATTGGCCTGGGCGAGCGCCATCGCGCCGGTCTGGCCTTTAACGAGATGGTCAGGAGTGGCGAACTCAAGGCGCCGATCGTGATCGGGCGCGACCACCTCGACAGCGGCTCGGTGGCCTCTCCCAACCGCGAAACCGAGTCCATGCGCGATGGCTCCGACGCGGTGTCCGACTGGCCGCTGCTCAACGCCCTGCTCAACACGGCCAGCGGCGCCACCTGGGTCTCGCTGCACCACGGCGGCGGTGTCGGCATGGGCTACTCGCAGCATGCCGGTGTGGTAATCGTGTGTGACGGCACCGATGCCGCGGCCAAACGGATCGAGCGGGTGCTGTGGAACGACCCCGCCACCGGCGTGATGCGCCACGCCGATGCCGGCTACGCGGACGCAATTGCCTGTGCCAAAGAGCAAGGCCTGAACCTGCCCATGATTGCTGGAGCCTGAGATGCTGATTGAGCCCGGAAGCCTGACCCTCGAACAGATCCAGACCCTTCACGCCGGGGCTGTCAGCCTGCAACTGGCCGACTCCTGCCTGGCACCGGTGGCCGCCAGCGCTGCCGTGGTGCAGGCCGCCGCTGCCGGTGACGCGCCGGTCTATGGCGTCAACACCGGCTTTGGCAAGCTGGCCAACCAGCGCATCAGCCAGTCGCAGCTCGACACCCTGCAGCTCAACCTGATCCGCTCGCACAGCGTGGGGGTGGGCGAGCCGCTCGATCCGGCCGTCATCCGGCTGATGCTCGCGCTCAAGGCGGCCAGCTTGGCGCGCGGCTATTCGGGTGTGCGCCAGACCGTGATCGACACCCTGCTGGCGGTGCACAACGCGGGCCTGGTGCCCTATGTACCCTCGCAGGGTTCGGTCGGCGCCTCGGGCGACTTGGCGCCACTGGCCCACATGACGCTGGCGCTGCTGGGCGAGGGCGAGATGCTGGTTGACGGGCAGAGAACGCCCGCCCTGCCCCTGCTGCAGGCCGCTGGCATTGCGCCCTTGAAGCTGGCCGCCAAGGAAGGCCTGGCGTTGATCAACGGCACCCAGACCTCCACCGCCTTGGCCTTGCACGCGCTGCTCACCTTCGAGCCGGTGCTGGAAGCGGCGCTGGTGATCGGCGCCCTGACAGTGGATGCGGCGCGCGGCAGCGATGGCCCGTTCGACCCGCGCATCCACGCGCTGCGCGGCCAGCCCGGGCAGATTGACGTGGCCAAGTACTACCGCGCCTTGTTGGCCGGGAGTGAGATCCGCCAATCACATCAAGAGGGTGATGACCGGGTGCAAGACCCCTACTGCCTGCGTTGCCAGCCCCAGGTCGTAGGCGCCTGCCTGGACTCGCTGCGCCACGCCGCGCTGGTGCTGGTACGCGAAGCCAATGCCGTGACCGACAACCCGCTGGTGCTGCCGCAAGGCGGCGCCATTGACTGGGCGTCGGGCAGCGACCAAGGGGAGCGTGGGGGCATCATGTTATCGGGTGGAAACTTCCACGCCGAACCGGTGGCCTTGGCGGCCGACGCCTGTGCGCTGGCGATTGCCGAGGTCGGTGCGATTGCCGAGCGGCGCATTGCGATGCTGATCGACAGCAATGTGTCGCGCCTGCCGCCGTTCCTGACGGCAGACGCGGGCCTGAACAGCGGCTTCATGATCGCCCACGTGACCGCCGCCTCGCTGGCCTCCGAGAACAAGTCATTGGCGCACCCCGCCAGCGTCGACAGCCTGCCCACCAGCGCCAACCAGGAAGACCATGTCTCCATGGCCACCTTTGCCGCGCGCCGCCTGCAAGCCATGATCCGCAACACGGCGCACATCCTGGGCATCGAACTGCTGGCGGCGGCACAGGGTATCGAGTTTCTGCGACCGCTCAGGAGTTCGACCGCGCTGGAGCAGGTGCATGCCCTGTTGCGCCAGGACATCAGCGCGATGGCGCAGGATCGCTACCTGGCGCCCGACATGGCGCACGCCACCACCCTGGTCACCAGCGGCGCGCTCTCAAGCATCTTTCGCACGCTGCCCGGATTGCCCAAACTCTGGACGCCAAGCTGACGCTCGATACACGCGTGGCGCGACCGACCGCGCGCCCCGCTCAACCCCGGTTGCGCGGCTTGAAATAGGTGTAGTGAGTATGCGGATCGGCCGCCTGGTAGATGGCACCGCTGCGCGGCGCGACGCCGAGCTTGACGCTGGCGGCCTGCACCTTGGTGTCGGGCGCGGCGCCCAAGGCGTCACGTAGCGGCACACCGTCGTACCAGTGCGAGTAGGGCAGCATCAGGCGCACTTGTAGCGGCTGGTCGGCGTTGTTCACGATCACCAGCGCCTCCTCGCCCGGCACGTCGGTATGGCGTAGAAACACCAGGGCATTGCCGTCCAGGCGGTCGCCCAGCACGGTGACTTCGCCGTATTGCAGAGCCGGGTTGGTCTGGCGGATGCTGATCAGGCGCTTGACCCAATCGCACTGGGCGTGGTTCCATTGCGCCGGGTCCCAACGCATGGTGCGCCGGCAATCCGGGTCGGCACCGCCTTCCATGCCGATCTCCTCGCCGTAATAGATCAGCGGCACGCCCGGCAAGGTGAACTGCATCAACAGGGCCAGGCGTGCCTTCTCGGCGTCCCCCAGGCTGCTGATCAAACGCGGGGTGTCATGGCTCGACAGCATGTTCCACGAGCACAGCAGGCCCTTGAGACCATAACCCATGCGGGCGTCTTTGATCGCGTGGTTCATTTGCACGGCATTAATCTCACCCGTCAGCCAGGCCAGCGTGGCAGTGCGGTACCAGTAGTTCATCATGCCCTGGAAGCCGCCTCCGGCTTCGAACCAACTGCCCGAGAAACCATTGAGTTCTCCCAGCAGGCCCGCCTGCGGGAAACGTGCGCCGACGATCGAACTCAGTTCCTGCGCGACCGCAATGCCGACATCTTGCGCCACATCGAAGCGCCAGTTGTCCACGCCGCGCGCCAGCCAGTGCTGCACCAGGCTGGCGGGTTGGCGGTACAGCACATCGCGCACCGCCGGATTGGACAGATTCAACTCCGGCATCAGGCCAAAGTCCTGCCAGCACAAATAACTGCCATCGTCGCGGAAGGTGAACCAGTCGCGTTTGGCGGGGTCACCCGCCTTGGCCGCCAGGAACCAGGGGTGCTGGTCCGACACGTGATTGAGCACCGCGTCCAGCGTCAGGCTCATGCCGCGCGCATGCAGCGCATGGATCAGGCGTTGCAGGGCCGCCTCGCCGCCAAACATGGCGTCGACACTGAAGAAGTCGGTGGCGTCGTACTTGTGGTTGCTGGGTGCCGGAAAAATCGGGGTCAGGTACACGCCGGTAACACCCAGATCACCCAGGTAGTCGAGCTTGGAGGTGATGCCATCGAGGTCACCGCCGAAGAACTGCTGCCCCCATGACTGGTTGAGCGTGGTGTCGTCCCAGTCCCGCTTGACCGCCCCCGGCAGATCGTAGGCCGGGTCGGCCAGCTTAGCGGCGCTGCTCAGGCCCCCGCCAATGGCGAAGCGTTCGGGGAATATCTGGTACACGACCTGGCTGGCCAGGCGGCGGGTCAGGGCATCAATTGCCGGGGTTTTCATAACGGACGAAAAGTCACTTGCGCAAGGACTGGTTGGTTCTGAACAGGCAGAACCATAGCAGCTAATTGGGCTTACGCGAGCCCACCGCGTTACTGGCGAGCAACAGCAGTCTTGCGCCGGATCAAGGTTTCGGACCTCCCCCTTGGACAATAATTGCGCTCAGTCAGCGCCTGGCCAAGCCGCCACGGGCGCACCACCCTTTTTCCGAGCTTCACTCCATGCACACCATCCAACAATTCATGGCCGGCGACCACCGCCGCTGCGACGACATCTTTGTTGCGGTCGAACAGGCCATCCACGCCAAGGCGTGGGAGCGTGCTGGCGCCGCGCTGGCGAGTTTCCAGCACGCCATGCTGCAGCACTTCGAGGCCGAGGAGACACTGCTGTTCCCGGCGTTTGAAGAGCAGACCGGTATGACCCAGGGGCCGACGGCAGTGATGCGCGGCGAACACGAACAGATGCGCGAACTGCTGGTTGCCGCCGGCGACGCGCTGGCCGCCCGGGACGCCGACGCTTATTCGGGCGAAGCCGAAACACTGCTGATCATGATGCAGCAGCACAACATGAAGGAAGAGAACATGCTCTATCCGATGTGCGACCAGCACCTGGTCGGCCAGGCCCACGCCCTGATGGCGCGCATGCAGGACAAGATCGGCGCCTAGACCGGTAACCAGCATGGCCCAGCCTCCTGCCAGCCAGGTCATTGATGCCCGCGGCTTGGAGCCGCCCGAGCCCTTGGTGCTGGCGCTGGACGCTCTCGACAGCCTGGGTGCCCACGACACGCTGCTGCTGCGGCTGGACCGCGAGCCGCTGCCGCTGTACCAGGCGCTGCAATCCAGTGGGCACACCTGGCAGACCAGGCGTGGCGCGGACGGCGCGTATGAAGTGCTGATCTGGCTCCCGGGCGGCTGATGCAGGCGCTCCTCTCCTTCGAACAGTCGCCACCGATCAGCGCGCCTTTGCGCTTCTTCCTGACCGCGCCTTTGTTTGGCATCCTGGCCGGCGCGCTGATGCTCTGGAGCGGGCCCGAGCTGCTGGCCTCGCGCTGGACCCCTGGCGCGCTGGCGCTGACGCACCTGATCACGGTGGGCTTCATGCTGCAGGTGATGCTGGGAGCCATGCAGCAACTGTTGCCCGTGGTGGCCGGCGCCAATATGGCGCAACCGCTGCGGGTCGCCGCCGTGGTGCACGCCACCCTGGCGCTGGGTACGCTGGCGCTGGCGGCGGCGTTTCTAAGCTACCGGCCCTGGTTGTTCGGGGCCGCCGCGCTGCTGCTGGGCACCGGTACGCTGGTCTTCATTGCCAGCGCTGGGCGCGCGCTGATCGGTGTCGCGTCCGAGCACGCCACCGTGGCTGGGCTGAAACTGGCACTGCTGGGCCTGGGCGCCACCCTGGCGCTGGGCCTGGTAATGGCGGTTGCACTGGCCGGGTCGCTCAACCTGCCCCTGCTGTCGCTGACCGCGATTCACCTCGGCTGGGGGCTGCTCGGCTGGGGCGGCGTGCTGGTCGCCGCGGTGGCTTATGTGGTGGTGCCAATGTTCCAGCTCACGCCCCCCTACCCGCACTGGTTCATGCGCCACTTTGCGCCGCTCGCCATCGGCATCATGGCGCTGTGGACCGGCGCCGAACTGGCTGAATGGAGCCCCGCCTCCAGCCTACTGGCCGCTGTCGCCACCGTGGCCGGTGCCAGTCTGGCAGGGATCACGCTGGCCGTGGCCCGGCGCAGCAAACGCGCCCGGCTCGACCCGACGCAACTGTGCTGGCGACTGGCCACGCTGTGCGCCCTGCTGGCCAGCGCGCTGTGGTTGGCGGCTTGGTCGATCACGCCGCTGGAGCAATGGCCGGCTTGGCCGCTGCTGTGGGGCGTGCTGGTGCTGTTTGGCGGCTTCGTCTCGGTGATGGTGGGCATGCTTTACAAGATCGTGCCGTTTCTGGTCTGGCTGCATCTGCGCAACCTGGGTCGCGGCAAGGTCAGCGCCCCGAACATGAAACAGGTGTTGGCGGAGTCCGACATGCGCCAGCAACTGTGGCTGCACTTGCTTGCATTGCTGATGCTGCTGCTGGCGGTGATCTGGCCGAGCTGGCTGGTCTACCCCGCCGCCGTGGCGCTGATCGCCGCCCATGCCTGGCTGCTGCGAAACCTGCTGCGGGCGATGGGCGTCTATCGCAGGCACCTGGCGGTGATTGCCGCCAGCCCGGTCAAGGCAGCGCGCCACTAGCAGGCGCCGGCCGGGCCCGCACCCAGGCCTCCAGTTCGGATGCTGGCATGGGCCGTGCAAACAGGTAGCCCTGCCCAAAGTCGCAGCCCGCCGCGGTCAGCAAATCGCGCTGGACTTCGGTCTCGACGCCTTCGGCGATCACCTGCATGCCCAGTTCGTGCGCCATCACGATGATGGCCTTGCACAGTGCCAAGTCCGTGGAGTCCGGGATCAGGTGGCGCACAAAACTCTGGTCGATCTTCAGGAAATCGATATCGAAGCGCTGCAGATAGGACAAGGACGAATAGCCGGTGCCAAAATCGTCCAGGGCAACCTGGATGCCGGCATCGTGAAAATCAAGCAACTGGTTGGTCACGCGCTCGTCGGTCTCCAGCAACAGGCCTTCGGTGATCTCGATCACGATGCTCTGTCCCGGCAGGCCCAAATCAGACAGATGCTCGATCCATGATGTGTGCACCTTTGCCGGCTGCTGAAACTGCACCGGTGACTTGTTCACGCTGATCTGGAAGTTCGGCGCCAGCTCGGCACGCCAGCGCCGCACCTGCGCAGCCGCCTGTCGATACACCCACTCGCCAATCTCCAGTATCGAGCCACTGCCCTCGGCGATCGGAATGAAGACGGCCGGACTCACCATGCCGCGCGCCGGATGGCGCCAGCGCAACAGCGCCTCGGCTTTGTACACGGCACCGGTGCACAACGACACGATCGGCTGGTAGTGCACTTCGAACTGCCCAGCCTGCAGGCCCAGGCGCAGATCGGCCGCCAGGCGCGCGCGCACTTGGGCCGCCTCTTGCATGGCGGGTTTGAAATAGCTGTAGCGATTGCGCCCCGCCCCCTTGGCCACATACAGGGCCTGATCGGCGTTCTTGAACAATTGCTCGACCTGGGTGCCATCCTGCGGGCAGTGTGAAATGCCAATGCTGGCCGACACAAACACCTGCTCATCACCCAATTGGAAAGCGCCAGACAAGGTCGTCAGGAGTTTCTGGGCGACGTACTCCAGACCGGCGCTGTCAGCGAGATCGGGCAGCAGCACCGTGAACTCGTCGCCCCCCATGCGCGCCACGGTGTCCGACTCGCGCAGGCAACCCCGGATGCGCGTCGCGGCCTCAATCAGCAGCAAGTCACCGTTGTCGTGCCCAAGTGAATCGTTGACTTCCTTGAAGTGATCGAGATCCACGAACAGCACCGCCAGTTGCGTGCCCTCGCGTTTGCATTTACGCAGTTCCTGCTCCAACCGTTCGCGCAACATACGTCGGTTTGGCAAGCCGGTGAGGGTGTCGAAATTGGCTTGCTGCCAGATCATCGCCTCGGACTTCTTGCGTTCGGTGATGTCGGTGTGGGTGCCAATCATGCGCAAGGGCTGGCCCTGCGCATCGCGGCTCACGACCATGCCGCGTGTCAACACCCACTTCCAATGGCCGTCCTTGCACCGGATGCGGTGTTCGTTGACGTAGGTCGGGGTCAGGCCATCGAAGTGGGCCTGGCGGTCGCGCGCCATCTGCTGCGCATCGTCAGGATGGGTCAATGCGTCGAATACGTCGGCTTGGTCGGGCATGTCGTCTTCGGCATAGCCATACATCTCCTTGCAGCGCTTGGAGAAGAACTCGACGCCGGTCTGCACATACCAGTCCCAGACACCATCGCCTGCGCCTTCCAGCGCCAGCTTCCACCGCTCCTCGGTTTCGCGCACCAGCGCTTCGGTCCTTTTGCGTTCGGTGATGTCGATCATCAAGCCGCAGCGCAGACAACCCTGCGCGTCATGTGACACCGTGGAGGCGGTCACTTCCAGCCACTTGACGGTGCCGTCACGCAGCACAATGCGGAACTGGGTGGCCACCGATTCGGGCAGGGCGGGCGCCTCGCGCATCTGCTCTTCGACCAAGGCGCTGTCCTGTGGGTGGCGAAAGCTGCGCAGCAAGCCACTGTCGGCCAGGACTTGTGCGGGCGTCACCCCAAACAGCGCACGCACGCCGTCGCTGACATAGGTGTATTGCCGTGTTCCATCCAGATTGAGCTGCATCAGGAACACCATGCCCGGCACTTGGGCGGTGACCATGCGCAACTGCGCTTCGCTGTCCCGCAGTGCCTTGTCAGCGGCTCGGCTGGCGGTAATATCTTCGATGGTTCCCTCGAAGTACAGCAACGCACCATGCTCGTCATGGACGGCATGGGAGTTGTCACGAACCCAGATGCGCTCGCGGGTCTGGTGGCGATACAGCTCGGAGACGAAGTTGACCACCTTGCCCTCGCGGGCCATCTGCTCCTTGAATTGTTGGCGGCGTTGCGGCTCCACATACAGCTCGGTGGCCAAATTGGTCATCGCGGCGATCATGCTGGCCTCGCTCTCGAAACCCAGCATGCGCACCAAGGCGTCATTGGCGCGCAAGAGTTGGCCCGCCTCGCTGGATCGGTAGGCGCCGATGGGCAACAGCTCGAAAAACAGGTTGGAATGGTCTGGCGGGTCCATGGCGGCCGACGAATTCGGCTCAGTCTAGCAGGGCGGCCTGGCCAAGCATAGAGAACATCTCAAGCGAACCCGCGCCGCGCCGTCCTGCGCGAGGGGCACCGGCCATCGCATTGCCAAGGCCTACACGACGCCGCTTAGTCTGAGCGCCAGGATGTGCGCTGCATCGAGCCCCAACTCCGCCAGCACTTCGTCCGTATGCTGCCCCAGGGCGGGCGGCGCATGGCGCAATGTTGGCGGGGTGTCGGCCAGCCGCAGCGGACTGGCCACGCCAGCTATGGCTGCAATGCCGTCTTGCGCCACCTGCTGCGCCGCCCGTGGCTGCGTGATGGCCAGGCCACGCGCCTTGACCTGTTCGTCGTCAAAGGCTTGCGCCAGGTCGTTGATCGGCCCGCAGGGCACCGCCTTGTCTTGCAGCAGGGCGATCCATTGCGCCGTGGTGCGCGTGCGGGTGGCGCCGCTCATGGCCTCGACCAGCGCTTCGCGATGGCGCACGCGGCTGGTATTGCTGGCAAAGCGTTCATCGACGGCCCACTCGGGATGGCCGGCCGCCTCGCAGAAGCGCGCGAACTGACCGTCGTTGCCGATGGCCAGCAACATCGGCCCATCGAGTGTCGGGAAGTCCTGGTACGGCGCCAGACTGGGGTGGCTGTTGCCCTGGCGCTGTGGCACCTTGCCGGTGTTGAGGTAACCGCTGGCCTGGTTGGCCAAGGTGGCCATGCCGACATCGAGCAGGGCCATGTCGATATGCTGGCCCAGGCCGGTGCGGTGGCGCGCCTCGATAGCGGCCAGAATCGCCGTGGCGGCGTAGACGCCGGTGAACAAATCTGTCAATGCCACCCCGACCCGCTGCGGGCCGCCGCCGGGAACATCGTCGCCACGACCGGTGATGCTCATCATGCCGCTCATGGCCTGGATCATCAGGTCGTAGCCGGCGCGCTCCGCATAGGGGCCGTCCTGCCCAAAGCCGGTGATCGAGCAGTAGATCAACTTCGGGTTGAGCGCGTGCAGGCTCGCGTAGTCCAGCCCGTAGGCCTGCAGCCCGCCGACCTTGAAGTTCTCCACCAGCACATCGCTTTGCAGCACCAGTTGCCGCACCAACGCCTGCCCGTCGGGGTGGGCCAGGTCGAGCGTGACGGAGCGCTTGTTGCGGTTGGTGCAGGTGAAGTAGCTGGCCTGGTCGGTGTCATGGCCCTGTGCGTCCTTCAGGAACGGCGGCCCCCAATGCCGCGTGTCGTCGCCCACGCCAGGACGTTCGACCTTGATCACGTCGGCTCCCAGGTCAGCCAGGATCTGGGTACACCATGGGCCGGCGAGCACCCTGGACAGGTCCAGGACTTTGAGGTGGGCGAGGGCTGAGGGCTGGTTGTGCATGGATTTGACCTTAGTGCTCTTTGTCTTCGCGTCTAGGCTCGCGATGAAAGACAGGATTCGCGGCTGCTTTACTGTGCTGTGGTCGCCTGCCATGAGTATCCGTCCGGGGTCCTCATGGTGCCAAATGCGCACAAATCGGCCCCCGGACAGATGCTCATGGCGAGCTCTAGAGTGCCTGCAACGCCACGAGAAACACCCACTGACAATACCCACCCAGATGTCTTCGACTTACTCACCACCGCGCGTCACTCGCTCGCAGCGGAATGGGGCTTGGGGTGGGGACCGATTTGTGCGCGTTTGGCACCATGAGGGCCCCGCCCCAAGCCCCATGCAGCCGCCCACCACAACAACGAGATGCCACCCACCACAGCAAGGGAGCGCCGACATGGATTGCCACGCTTCGCTCGCAATGACGGGAAGTAAGCAATGACGGGGACCGAGATCAGTTGGAGAAGGCGGCAATCCCGGTCTGTGCCCGCCCCAAAATCAGCGCGTGAATGTCGTGTGTGCCTTCGTAGGTGTTGACCACTTCCAGGTTCACCAGGTGGCGTGCCACGCCGAACTCGTCGGAAATGCCATTGCCACCCATCATGTCGCGCGCCATGCGGGCAATGTCGAGCGACTTGCCGCAGGAATTGCGCTTGAGGATGGAGGTGATCTCCACCGACGCGGTGCCCTCGTCCTTCATGCGGCCCAGACGCAAACAGCCCTGTAGGCCCAGTGCGATCTCGGTCTGCATGTCGGCCAACTTCTTCTGGATCAACTGGTTGGCGGCCAAGGGGCGGCCGAACTGTTTGCGGTCCAGCACATATTGACGGGCACGCAGCCAACAGTCTTCGGCGGCGCCCAGGGCACCCCAGGCGATGCCGTAGCGCGCCGAGTTCAGGCAGGTGAAGGGGCCCTTCAAACCCTGCACTTCGGGGAAAGCGTTTTCCTCGGGGCAGAACACACCGTCCATCACGATCTCACCGGTGATGGAGGCGCGCAGGCCCACCTTGCCGTGAATGGCGGGCGCCGACAGGCCCTTGGCGCCCTTGTCCAGCACAAAACCGCGAATCGGACCGACCTGTCCGCCCTCAAGCACCTCCTTGGCCCAGACCACGAACACGTCAGCAATTGGGCTGTTGGAGATCCACATCTTGGAGCCGGTGAGCTTGTAGCCACCCGCGACCTTGTGGGCGCGACTGGCCATCGAGGCCGGGTCCGAGCCGTGGTCGGGCTCGGTCAGGCCAAAGCAGCCGATCCACTCACCGGTGGCGAGTTTGGGCAAATACTTCTGGCGCGTCGCCTCGTTGCCGAATTCAAAGATCGGCAGCATCACCAAGGATGACTGCACGCTCATCATGGAGCGGTAGCCGGAGTCAACCCGCTCCACTTCGCGCGCGATCAGGCCATAAGCCACGTAATTCAGGCCGGGGCCGCCATAAGCCTCGGGAATGGTCGGGCCCAATAGCCCCAGCGCACCCATTTCGCGGAAGATCGCTGGGTCGGTCTGCTCGTTTCGGAAGGCCTCGATCACGCGTGGCTGCAGCTTGCCCTGGCAATACGCGGCACTGGCGTCGCGGATCATGCGTTCGTCGTCGGTGAGCTGTTGCTCCAGCAAAAACGGGTCTTGCCAATTGAAGCTTGCGTGCGCCATGGCGGAGTCTCCTGGGTTGAATGGGGCTGATGGTAGCGCGCTACGGCCTGGGGACCAAGCGAAGAATTGGAACCAAGATATGCGGTTGTCATATATATAGTCAATCGGCATTGGTCAGAACGCCCGTGCAAAAGTCTATTTGTAGTACTATTTATATGGTGTTGAAGCTACTATTTTGATAGCAGTCTGCCTTGCCTGAGTTTGCCGAGTTGTGTACAGTCGGCACATCATGCGATCCAGAATCCCCTCCCTGCAAGCCCTGGCCTGCTTTGCAGCGGCCGCCCGCCACGAGAGCTTCACCCGTGCCGGGCAAGAACTGGCGTTGACTCAAAGCGCGGTGTCGCGCCAGGTGGCGGCGCTGGAAGAATTTCTGGGGGTGGCGCTGTTTCAGCGCACCCGCCATGGCATGGCGCTGACCCCGCGCGGCGCCGACTACGCGCGCCAGATCGCGCCACGCCTGCAAGCCCTGGAGCAGGACACGCTGGACGCCATGTCGGCCCAGGGCAGCGGCGGCGCGGTGCATCTGGCGGCGGTGCCGACCTTCGCCACGCGCTGGCTAATTCCGCGCCTGTCCGACTTCGCCGCTCGGCACCCCGAGATCGTGGTCCACATCGAAACCCGAACCCGCCCGTTCCTGTTCACCGACAGTGAGTTCGACGCCGCGCTGTATTCCGGCACCTCTGAACAAGTCGCCAACTGGGCGGGAACGCGCGCCATCAAGCTGATGAGTGAGGACGTGCTGCCGGTCTGCAGCCCATCGCTTCTGGGTGGCCGGGCTCATCTTGAGCCCATCGATATCGCCACGTTGCCGCTGCTGCAGCAAAGCACCCGGCCCTACGGCTGGCGCCAGTGGTTCGATGCCATGGGCGTACCTGCGCCCAACGCCTTGTCCGGCCCCCGTTACGAGCTGTTCTCCATGACTGCCACCGCAGCCGGCTGCGGCTTGGGCTTGGCGCTGGTACCGCGCCTGTTGGTGGAAGACGAACTGACCCGCGGCACCCTGGTCGTGGCCTGCAACCGCGCCCTGCAAGGCGAGCGCGCCTACTGCCTGGTGTTACCCGAGCGCCGCGAGGAACGCCCGGCGGTCGGCATCTTCAAGACCTGGCTGCTGCAGGCGGCACAGGGTTGAGCCGCAATTGCGTAGTGGCGCTTGCAACTTAGGCGCATTTGCATAAAAATGCAAATATGCGCACCAGTTTAGATATCCCCGACCCGCTGTTTCGGCACCTCAAGACCCGTGCCGCGATGGAAGGCATCACGCTGCGCGACTTGATGCTGTCGCTCGTGGCGCGCGGCATGAACGCGGCCGTTGACTCTGTACCAGCCACGACCAGGGTCGATTTGCCCAGCGTCCGCCTGGGCGCGCCGATGGCGTTGCGTGACGATGCACTGAGCAATGCCTCGCTCAGCGCTTTGCTCGATGAGTAAGCCTGCGCGCGCCCCGTATACCGACCCCGCTCCAGTGCGCCCAGTGCGGGCGCGTGAGGCTCCTGGCCTGCTGTGGCCGCTGCGGCCCATTGCGCCGACCGGCGACCTTCCGGACATCAATGTCTGGCTGGCCCTGGCCGTGCAGGAGCATCCCCATCACGCCGCCGCCCGGCGCTATTGGGATGATGCCCATGCCCAGCCGAGCCTCGCTCCTGGCGCTGCGACCCTCTGGTTTTGCCGAATCACCATGCTGGGCCTGGTTCGTCTCCTGTGCCAGCCCAAGGCGGTCGGCGCAGGCGCGCTGCAACTGGATGCAGCGTGGGCGCTGTACCAGCAGTACCGGTCCCTGCCCCAGATTGGTCTGGCCAGCGAGCCACTGGATTGCGACACCCAGTTGGGCGCACTGCTGGCCAAGCAAACCCTGCCTGCCCGCCTGTGGACCGACGCCTATCTGGCGGCCCTGGCACAGTCGTCTGGCCTGCGTTTGGTGACATTCGATCGGGACTTCGATCGGTTTGGCCTTGACGGAATTCTGATCCTGCCGCGCCCGTAGTCGCCCAGCGTCCGGCCACCCTCGGGCAAACCCTATTCACCCTGCACGGTCTGCGTGGCTATGATTCGCTCAAAAGCTGACTAAATGGTCAGTTTTTGGAACGAACCCCACCTCAGGAGTTGCCAGCGTGTCCCCTGCCCTCACCTCTTCTTGCACCGTCGATGTACGTCCAGGCCGCCTGAGCCCCGACGAATACGCGCGGCGCTTCTCCGACGCCAACCCGCCACTGTCGGGCGCACAGGCGCTGCTGGAGGCCGAACGCTGCCTGTACTGTTTCGACGCGCCCTGCGCCAGCGCCTGCCCGACGCACATCGACGTGCCGTCCTTCATCCGCCGCATTGCCGACGGCAACCTGCGCGGCTCGGCCCGCGCCATCCTGCAAGCCAACCCGCTGGGCGGCATGTGCGCGCGGGTGTGCCCGACCGAGGTGCTGTGCGAGCAGGTCTGCGTGCGCAACACCCAGGAAGGCAAGCCGGTGCAGATCGGTCGGCTGCAGCGTCACGCGGTCGATGCCGTGATGTTCGACGGCACGGCCGCGCCTGTGTTCACGCGCGGCGCGCCCACCGGTCGGCGCGTTGCGGTGATCGGCGCGGGTCCGGCCGGGCTGGCTTGCGCGCACACGTTGGCGCGGCTGGGGCATTCGGTGGTGATGTTCGACGCGCGCCCCAAGGCCGGGGGCCTCAACGAATACGGCTTGGCCGCCTACAAAACGCCGGAGGGTTTCGCCCAGCGCGAGCTGGCTTGGCTGCTGTCGATTGGCGGCATCGAGGTGCGCAACAACTGGAAACTGGAGAGCGCCGCCCAACTGGCCGAGTTGCGCCAGCACTACGACGCGGTGTTTCTGGGCCTGGGCCTGGCCGGCACCCAGCAACTCCGGGTGCCAGGTGAATACTTGAACGGCGTGCAGGACGCGGTGGACTTCATCGCCACGCTGCGCCAGACCGCTGACCTGTCTTCCCTGCCGATTGGCCGGCGCGTGGTCGTCATCGGTGGCGGCATGACCGCGGTGGACGCCGCCGTGCAGGCCAAGCTGCTGGGTGCGCACGTGGTCCACATGGCGTATCGCCGTGGCCCCGACGCCATGTCCGCTTCCAAGGCCGAACAGGAATGGGCGCAAACCCACGGCGTGGTGCTGCACCACTGGCTGGCACCGGTCGAGATTGTGGGGCACGATGGCCACGTCACGGCGGTGCGCTTTGCCGAGCAGGCGCTGGTCAACGGCCAGTTGCAGGCCAGCGGGCGCGAGCTGACGTTTGAGGCCGATATGGTGTTCAAGGCCATCGGCCAACAACTGCTCAGCACGGTGCTGGCCGATGCTGGCGTCAGCCTCGCGGGCGGGCGCATCGCCACCGACGACGTGGGCCAGACCAGCCTCGCCGGCGTTTGGGCCGGCGGCGATTGCCGCGCCGGCGGACTGGACCTGACGGTGGAAGCAGTCGAGCACGGCAAAGGCTCGGCCCACGCCATCCATGCCCTCATCATGCGGCGCGCCATGACCTAAGCAGCCGCTGTCATCCCGGACCTGATCCGGGATCCATGGATTGCGGGTCCGGCCCGCAATGACAGTCCAAACCCCCGACATCCGGAAGAACACCATGGCCAATCTACACACCACCTTTGCCGGCATCCAAAGCCCCAACCCGTTCTGGCTGGCCAGCGCACCACCGACCGACAAGGCCTACAACGTCAACCGCGCGTTTGAAGCGGGCTGGGGCGGTGTGGTCTGGAAAACATTGGGCGAGGCCGGGCCACCGGTGGTCAACGTCAACGGCCCGCGCTATGGCGCGTTGCTGAGCCCCGACCGGCGCCTGCTGGGCTTCAACAACATCGAACTCATCACCGACCGAGACCTGGAGCTCAACCTCACCGAAATCACCCAAGTCAAGCGCGACTGGCCCGACCGCGCCATGGTGGTCTCGCTGATGGTGCCATGTCAGGAGGAGGCATGGAAGGCCATCCTGGCGCGCGTGGCCGACACCGGCGCCGATGCGGTGGAACTGAATTTTGGCTGCCCGCACGGCATGAGTGAACGCGGCATGGGCGCCGCCGTCGGCCAGGTGCCTGAATACATCGAGATGGTGACGGCTTGGTGCAAGCACTACAGCCGGCTTCCCGTTATCGTCAAACTCACGCCCAACATCACCGACGTGCGCCTGCCGGCCCGCGCCGCCAAACGCGGCGGGGCCGATGCGGTATCGCTGATCAACACCATCAACTCCATCATGGGCGTCGACCCCTACACGCTGACCATGAGCCCCACTACCGGCGGCAAGGGCTCGCACGGCGGCTACTGCGGCCCGGCCGTCAAGCCGATTGCGCTGAACATGGTGGCCGAGATCGCGCGCGACCCGCAAACCGCCGGCCTGCCCATCAGCGGCATTGGTGGCATCGGCAACTGGCGCGACGCGTTGGACTTCATTGCACTGGGATCGGGCACGGTACAGGTGTGTACCGCCGCCATGGTGTACGGCTTCAAGATCGTGCAGGAGATGACGGACGGCCTGTCCAACTACATGGATGAAATGGGCTTTACCAGGGTGAGCGAGATCGTCGGCAAGGCGGTGCCCAGCGTGACCAACTGGCAGTACCTGAACCTCAACCACATCAGCAAAGCCGTCATCAACCAAAGCACCTGCATCCAGTGCGGGCGCTGCCACATTGCCTGCGAAGACACCTCGCACCAAGCCATCACCGCCATGAAGGATGGCAAGCGCCACTTCTCGGTGCGCGAGGACGAGTGCGTGGGCTGCAACCTGTGTGTCGTGGTCTGCCCGGTGCCGCAGTGCATCACGCTGCGCGACCTCCCGCCCGGCGAAACCGATCTGCGCACCGGCAAGGTGGTGAGCGGCACCCACGCCGACTGGACCACCCACCCCAATAACCCAATGCGAGCCTGACACATCGTTGTGTTGATTGCACCAGCAACGATTTCAATGGAAGCACCGAGTGAACACTTTGCTCTTCTTGACTACAACGAACGGCTACAGACCATGAGGGGGCTGGCAGGCACACAAACTGCTTACTTCCGTCACGGAAACATCGTCGGCACATTGCGACGACCCACCAAAGACTCTTTCTTGTGTACTAACCTGGAGCATCTATGTTGAAAACAATGCAAACCCGCCGCCGCGCGGTGGTCATGGCCGCTGCACTTGCCGCACTCGTACCGGGATTGAGTCTGGCGCAAGCCAAGCTCAAAGTGGCGGGTATTTACACCGTGCCCTTTGAACAACAGTGGGCTGGGCGCCTGCACGCGGCACTGAAAGCAGCGGAGGCTCGCGGGGACATCGAATACAAGGCCAGCGAAAACGTATCCAACGCCGATTACGAACGTGTCATGCGTGAGTACGCCACGGGCGGCAGCCAACTGATCGTTGGCGAGGCTTTTGCCGTGGAAGCGGCAGCGCGCAAAGTAGCCAAGGACTTCCCAAAGACATCGTTCCTGATGGGCTCCTCCGGCAAACCGCAGGCACCCAATTTCAGCGTGTTTGACAACTACATTCAGGAACCCGCCTACCTCAGCGGCATGGTCGCCGGTGTCATGACCAAGAGCAACAAGATTGGTCTGGTGGGCGGATTCCCGATTCCCGAAGTCAACCGCCTGATGAATGCATTCATGGCCGGCGTCAAGGAAACCAACCCCAAAGTGGAATTCAGCGTCAGCTTTATCAATAGCTGGTTTGACCCTCCCAAGGCCAAGGAAGCGGCATTTGCCATGATCGAAAAGGGGGCGGACGTCATGTATGCCGAGCGCTTTGGCGTCAGTGATGCCGCCAAGGAAAAGGGCAAACTGGCCATCGGCAACGTCATCAATACCCAGAGCCAGTACCCAGAAACAGTGATCGCCTCGGCGCTGTGGCATTTCGAACCCTCAGCCGACCGCGCTATCAAACTCGCCAAGGAAGGCAAGTTCGCCGCCGAAGACTATGGCATCTACTCGATGATGAAGCACAAGGGCTCGTCACTGGCGCCAATGGGCACGTTCGAGAAGAAAATCCCCGCCGATGTGCTCGCCAAAGTCAAGGCCAAGGAAAAGGCCATAGTGACTGGCAGCTTCACCGTGGTGGTGGATGACACCCAACCCAAATCAACCGCCAAGTAGAGACCCATCATCTCAGTCCTTGAGCTCTCGCACATCACCAAGCGCTTCGGTGAATTGGTGGCCAATGAAGATATCTCGCTGGACCTGAAAGCCGGCGAGGTACTGGCGCTGTTAGGTGAAAACGGTGCTGGTAAGTCGACATTGGTCTCCATTTTGTTTGGCCACTACACCGCGGACCGTGGCGAGATCCGGGTGTCTGGCCAACTGCTGGCGCCGGGTGACCCCAAGGCAGCACTGGCTGCCGGGATCGGCATGGTGCACCAGCACTTCACGCTGGCAGACAACTTGAGTGTGTTGGACAACGTGATGATGGGCTCTGAGCCGCTGTTTCAGCCGTTCACATGCAAGGCTGCCGCCGCTGAAAAGCTGATGGCCATGGCACGGCGCTTTGGCCTGGCAGTGGACCCCAAGGCGTTAGTGGGTGGGCTGTCGGTAGGCGAACGCCAGCGAGTCGAGATCCTCAAGGCGCTTTACCGCGGCGCGCGCATCCTGATTCTGGATGAGCCCACTGCCGTACTCACGCCGCAAGAGAGCGAGGCACTGTTTGCCGTGCTGTCGCAGATGGTTGCGCAAGGCTTGTCTATTATTTTCATTAGCCACAAGTTGGGTGAGGTGCTGCGCGTTTCGCATCGCATCGCTGTACTGCGTGGCGGCAAACTGGTGGCGCAGGCCGCGACCCGCGATACCACGCAAAGCCTGCTGGCGCAATGGATGGTGGGCCACGCGATAAATGAACCCCAACGCAGGCCGGCCAAGCGCGCTGGTTCTGCAATCTGCACTCTGCGCGACGTCAGCACCGGGCCCGCACGCGAGCGTTTGCACCAGGTCTCGCTAACATTGCTGCGTGGCGAGATCGTTGCCATCGCCGGTGTCTCGGGCAATGGGCAGGCGGCGCTTGCCGAGGTGCTGTGCGCGACCCGCCGCATCACGCATGGAGAGGTGCAGTTGCTGGGACAGCCCTACCCTACACAGCCCGCGCAACTGGTGGCGTTGGGCATCGCTCGCATTCCCGAGGACCGCCATGCCGAGGGCGTGGTCGGCGATCTGCCGGTGTGGGAAAACGTGGTGTCCGAACGCTTGCGCAGCCCGATCTTTTCCAGATTCCTGTGGGTGCGGCGTGCCTGCGCGCAGGCCTATGCCCAGCGAGTGATTGCGCGCTTTGATGTGCGCGGCGGTGGCGCCTTTTCCAGCGCACGAGCGCTGTCCGGCGGCAATATGCAAAAGCTCATCCTGGGCCGCGCGCTGCTGCATCCACTGGCGCACGCAGGAGAAGCCGCCACCACGCCCAAACTCGTGATTGCCCATCAGCCAACCTGGGGACTGGACATTGGTGCGGTGGCCTACGTACAGGATCAACTGATCGCCGCACGCGATGCCGGTGCGGCAATCCTGCTTATCTCGGACGACCTGGACGAAGTGCTCACGCTGGGTGACCGCGTGGCCGTGATGCATGGGGGCCGGCTCAGCAAGGCACTGCCGGCGCAGGATTGGAGCCGTGAATCCATCGGCCTGGCGATGGCCGGCGCCCACCAGACAGCCCCCCACCAGCACGAGGCCAGGGCGTGAGGCTGGAAAGACGTTCGCACCATTCACCAGCCGCGATGGTGCTGGCGCCAATCGGCGCCATGCTGTTCACGCTGCTGGTGAGCTCGTTGCTGGTGCTGTGGGCCGGGGCGCCGGTGGGACAAACCTATGCGCTTTTGGTGCAAGGTGGCTTTGGCTCGGTGTTTGCGTTGAGCGAGACCTTTACCCGCGCCATTCCGCTCATGCTGACCGGGCTGGCGGCCACGGTAGCGTTCAAGGCGCGGCTGTTCAACATTGGTGCGGAAGGCCAGTTGTATGTGGGCGCCTTGGCGGCCGTGGCAGTGGGCGGCCTGCATGGTGGAGCCGGCTTTGATGCGCCAGCGGCGCTGCTGTTTGTGCTGATGATGCTGGCCGCCGCGCTGGCCGGTGCACTGCTGTTGTTGGGACCGGCGCTCATGAAGTTGCACCTGGGCGTGGACGAAGTGGTGACCACGCTGTTGCTGAACTTCATTGTGTTGCTGCTGGTTTCGCTGATGCTGGACGGCCCCATGAAAGACCCCACGGCCATGGGTTGGCCACAAAGCGTGGCGTTGCTGGGCGATCTGGAACTCTCCAAGTTGGTGCCCCAGACCCGGGTGCACAGCGGCCTGCTGTGGGCCTGTAGCCTTGCGGTGTGCCTGTGGGTGGTGCTCAAGTACACCGTGCTGGGTTTTGACATCCGCGCGGTCGGTGCCAACGCGCGCGCGGCCGCGTTTGCGGGCGTGCCGATCACACGCACCCTGGTGCTGGTGGCGCTGCTGAGCGGGGGTCTTGCTGGCCTTGCTGGCGCGATTGAAGTGGCTGGTCGCACCAGCTACCTGACGTTGGACATGTCACCGGGCTATGGCTACAGCGGCATTGTGATTGCCATGCTGGCAGCGTTGCATCCACTGGGCGTCATGGTGGCCAGCGTATTTGTGGCCGGCATACTGGTTGGCGCCGACAGCATGAGCCGGGCTTTGAGCGTACCGAGCTACATTGCCGACGTGATTGTGGCCGCCTCACTGATCTCGGTGCTGGTGGCATCGGGCCTGACGCAGTACCGCATCCGCTGGAAGTGAGCGCCGCCGCATGATGGAGTTTTACGACATCCTGAGCAACCCCGCGTTCTGGGTGGCGGTGCTGCGCATTGCCACGCCGCTGATTCTTGGCACGCTGGGCGTGCTGCTGTGTGAACGGGCCGGGGTACTCCATCTGGGCATTGAAGGCATCATGGTGGCAGGCGCCTTTACCGGCTGGCTGGCTGTCTATGCCGGATTGCCGCTGTGGGCTGGCGTGCTGGTGGCCGCGCTCACTGGCGCCACCTTGGGCCTGCTGCATGCCTTCTTGACCGTGGGCATGGCGCTGTCGCAACACGTATCCGGACTGGGGCTAACGCTGCTGGCCACCGCCTTGAGTTATTACGGCTACCGGGTGAGTTTCCCCAAGGTCAGTACGCCCCCCACCATCACACCCTTCACCGAGATGGGCTGGCTGGGGGTGCCTGTCCTTTCACAGCAAACACCGCTCACGCTGCTGGCATTGGTAGCCGTGCCGCTGGTGGGCTACACGCTATACCGCACACCGCTTGGTCTGGCCGTGCGCATGGTGGGCGAGAGCCCGCAGGCCGCTGAAGGGCAGGGCATATCGATTGCGGTCGTGCGCACCGGTGCCATCGTGGTGGGCTCCGCCTTCATGGGCGTAGCCGGGAGCTTTTTGACCCTGTCGGCATTCAACGCCTTCTTCTTCAACATGGTCAATGGTCGCGGCTGGATTTGTGTTGCCCTGGTGGTCTTTGCGTCCTGGCGCCCGGGCAAGGCGTTGCTGGGTGCGCTGTTGTTTGCTTTTTTTGATGCGCTGCAATTGCGTCTGCAACAAAGTGGCAATGCGCTGCTACCCTACCAGTTGTATCTGATGCTGCCTTATGTGCTGTCCATCGCGGCGCTGGTACTGGTGGCGCGCAAGGCAAGCTACCCGCAGGCGCTGATGAGGCCCTACCGAAAAGGGGAACGTTGAATGCTCGACCTGTTGATCCAGAACGCCACCCTGCCAGATGGCCGCAGCGCCATGTGCGTGGCGGTGCAAGACGGCAAAATCACGGAAGTCAGACCCGGCATGCGGGCCCCCGCCCGTGAAACGCTGGATGCCGGTGGCATGCTGCTCTCGAGCCCTTTCGTGGATGCGCACTTCCACATGGATGCAACGCTGTCCTACGGCCTGCCGCGCGTCAACCAGAGTGGCACGCTGCTCGAAGGCATTGCGTTATGGGGCGAGCTCAAGCCGCTGCTCACGCAAGAAGCGCTGATGGAGCGCGCCTTGGCCTATTGCGACTGGGCCGTCGCCAAGGGCCTGCTGGCCATACGGACCCATGTGGACGTGTGTGACCCACGCCTGCTGGCCGTGGAGGCGCTGCTGGAAGTCAAGAAACGGGTCGCGCCGTATCTCGATATGCAGTTGGTCGCCTTTCCGCAAGATGGTGTTCTGCGTGGGCCACAGGGGGCACAGCAGCATTTGGACAGCGTCAAACGCGCACTGGACAAGGGCGTGGATGTGGTGGGCGGCATTCCTCACTTCGAACGCACCATGGCCGATGGCGCGTTGAGCGTAAAGCTGCTCTGCGAGCTGGCCGCGCAACGTGGCCTGATGGTGGACATGCACTGCGATGAGTCGGACGACCCGCTGTCACGCCATGTGGAGACCCTGGCCTTTGAAACCCAGCGCCTTGGACTGCAGGGCCGGGTGACCGGTTCACATCTCACCTCCATGCACAGCATGGACAATTACTATGTCGGCAAACTGGTCGCGTTGATGGCCGAAGCGCAGTTGGATGTAGTGGCCAACCCGCTAGTAAACATCACCCTGCAGGGCCGCCACGACACGTATCCCAAGCGCCGCGGCATGACACGCGTGCCGGAGCTGCTAGCCGCGGGCATCAATGTGGCATTCGGCCATGACTGCGTCATGGACCCGTGGTACAGCCTGGGTTGCGGCGACATGCTGGAAGTTGCCCACATGGGCCTGCACGTGGCTCAAATGACCAGCCAAGCTGCCATGCGTCAGTGCTTTGACGCCGTCACCCGCAACCCCGCGCGCATACTGGGGCTGCCGGGCTATGGCCTTGAGGCAGGCTGCAGTGCCGACTTCGTGCTACTGCAAGCCCGCGACCCGGTGGAAGCCATTCGTCTACGCGCCACGCGACTCAAGGTGTTCAAGCGTGGAAAATTGATTGCCGCGTCACCGGCAGCCAACAGCACACTGCACTTGCCAGGCAGGCCTGCCCAAACCGGTTTCATGAATTGACTTTTTGGCCTTTATCCCTCGTATCCATTGTGCAAACAGCTATTGTTATAGGAGCAGTAAATGAGTACTTTATTTATCCGTGGCGGCACCGTGATCAATGCGGACCGTGCGTTCAAGGCCGATGTCATCACCCAAGGCGGCAAAATAGTCGCCGTCGGCGACAACTTGCAGGCACCGGCCGGCGCCACGGTGGTGGATGCCGGCGGTCAGTACGTGATGCCCGGCGGCATCGACCCGCACACCCACATGCAACTGCCCTTCATGGGCACGGTCACGATGGATGACTTCTTCAGTGGCACGGCGGCCGGGCTGGCCGGTGGCAACACCAGCATCATCGACTTCGTCATCCCCAGCCCGCAACAGCCGCTGATGGACGCCTATCAGACCTGGCGCGGTTGGGCCGAGAAGTCGGCCAGCGACTACGGTTTCCACGTCGCCGTCACCTGGTGGGACGAGTCGGTCAAGCGCGACATGGGCACGCTGGTGCGGCAGGAGGGCGTCAACAGCTTCAAGCATTTCATGGCCTACAAGAACGCCATCATGTGCGACGACGAAACCCTGGTGAACAGCTTCCAGCGCTGTCTGGAACTGGGCGCGATGCCCACCGTGCACGCCGAGAACGGCGAGCTGGTGTTCCTGCTGCAAAGAACCGTGGCCGAGATGGGCATCACCGGCCCCGAGGGCCATCCGCTGTCACGCCCACCAATGGTGGAGGCCGAGGCCGCGAATCGCGCCATCGCGATTGCCGATGTGCTCAATGTGCCGATCTACGTGGTGCATGTGAGCTGCATCGAAGCGGCCGAGGCGATTGCCCGCGCCCGCGCGCGTGGTCAGCGGGTTTATGGCGAGGTGTTGGCCGGCCACTTGGTGGTGGACGACAGCGTCTACCGCCATCCGGACTTTGCCACCGCGGCAGCCCACGTGATGAGCCCGCCGTTTCGGCCGAAGGGCAATCAGGAGTTCTTGTGGCGCGGCCTGCAAAGCGGCAATCTGCACACCACGGCCACCGACCACTGCACCTTTTGCGCCGCGCAAAAGGCAGCCGGCAAGGACGATTTTTCCAAGATCCCCAACGGCTGCGGCGGCGTGGAAGAGCGTTTGGCTGTGATCTGGGACGCGGGCGTCAACACCGGGCGGCTCACACCCTCGGAGTTTGTGGCGCTGACCTCGGCCAACACGGCCAAGCTGTTCAACATCTATCCGCAAAAAGGCAGTGTGTCGGTCGGTGCCGACGCGGATCTGGTGGTGTGGGACCCGGCGGGCACCAAAACACTCTCGGCCAAGACGCAGCACAGCAAAGGCGACTACAACATCTTCGAAGGCCGTACCGTGCGCGGCATCCCCAGCCATACCATCAGCCAAGGCGAACTGGTGTTTGTGCAGGGCGATTTGCGCGCGGTGCAGGGCAAGGGACGTTACATCAAACGGCCCGCCTTTGGGTCCAACTTCGCGGCGAACAAATTGCGGGCGGAGACGCTGGCTCCAACTGCGGTCAAGCGCTAGAAAGAGTGAAGATGCAGAACCGCCAGCGCCGTCATTGCGAGCGAAGCGCGGCAATCCAGTGCCACGTGTTGCAATTGCCCTTGGCGTCGTGCCTGCCATTGCACCTTGGGCCGGGCGCCTCATGGTGTCCTGCTGGCCACAAATCGGCGCCCAGCCCAAGGCGCAATGGCGAGAAGTGGAGCCACTGTGTTCAACCGATGGAGTACCAGACATCCTTCCTCGGCCAGCAAGGGCAATGCTGAGGGCCGATTTGTGGCCAGCAGGACACCATGAGGCCCTCGGCATTGCCCTTGCTGGCCGCAACACCAACGTAACCCGACACCAGGAGTTCACCATGACGACCGCCACAGAAACAACAAGCGCCATCAACATTGAAGACATCCGCATCAACGGCGAGCGCCTCTGGGCCTCCCTGATGGAGTTGGCCAAAATTGGTGCAACCCCCAAAGGCGGCGTCTGTAGATTGACCCTCACCGACCTGGACAAACAGGGCCGCGACCTGGTGCTGCGCTGGGCGCGTGAAGCGGGCATGACCATCACCATCGACAAAATCGGCAACGGCTTCATGCGCCGCGCGGGCCGCAACAACAGCCTGGCCCCCATCATGACCGGCAGCCACATCGACACCCAGCCCACCGGTGGCAAGTTCGACGGCAACTACGGCGTGCTGGCCGGGCTGGAAGTCGTGCGCACGCTCAATGAGCTGGGCATCCAGACCGAGGCCCCGATTGAAGTGGCCTTCTGGACCAACGAAGAAGGCTCGCGTTTTGTGCCGGTGATGATGGGCTCGGGCGTGTTCGCCAAGGCCTTCACGCTGGAGCACGCCTACGCAGCCAAGGACACCGAAGGCAAGTCAGTCGGCGAGGAGCTCAAGCGTATTGGTTACATCGGCGAGCAAGAGCCGGGTGACCACCCGATTGGCGGCTACTTCGAAACCCACATCGAGCAAGGCCCGGTGCTGGAGGATGCCGACGTCACTATCGGCGTGGTCCAGGGCGTACTGGGCATCCGCTGGTTTGACTGCACCGTCACGGGCATGGAAGCCCACGCCGGCCCGACCCCCATGGCGCTGCGCCGGGACGCCATGCAGTTCTCCACCCGCATCATGCAGGAGGTGGTGGCCACCGCCATGCGCCACCAGCCCCACGGGCGTGGCACCGTGGGCATGGTGCACGTGCACCCCAACAGCCGCAACGTGATTCCGGGCCGCGTCAAATTCAGCATCGACCTGCGCAACGCCACCGACGCACTGGTGGACCAGATGGCCGACGAGGTGAAAGCTTTTGCCGCGACAGTGGCACAAGACAGCGGGCTGGACGTGAAGATCGAGATGGTATCGAGCTACCCCGCGCAGGCCTTCCACGAGGACTGCAAGGGCGCCGTGGCCCGCGCGGCTGCCAAGCTGGGCTACTCCAACATGCCAGCCGTCTCAGGCGCCGGGCACGACGCCGTCTACATGGCGCGCTTGGCACCCAGCGGCATGATCTTCATCCCCTGCAAGGATGGCATCAGTCACAACGAGATCGAGGACGCCAAGCCAGAACACATCACGGCCGGGTGCAATGTGCTGTTGCATGCGATGCTGGAGCGTTCGGGCGTGGTTTAAGGATTCGCCGCCGTTCTTTCTTTCCGCCAGTGGGATAAGCTCCCCGTCCTGAGCTTACAAAGCACCGTGCCGCGAACACGAAACCCATGGCCATCAAGAAATCCGACCTCTATTCCTCCCTCTGGGCATCCTGCGACGAGCTGCGCGGTGGCATGGACGCCAGCCAGTACAAAGACTATGTCCTGTTTCTGTTGTTCATCAAGTACATCAGCGACAAATACGGCAACAGCGACGACTTCGCACCACCGGTCATCATTCGCGCAGGGGGCAGCTTCAAGGACATGATTGCCCTCAAGGGCAGCGCGGACATCGGCGACAAAATCAACACCCAGATCATCGCGCCGCTGATCGCCGCCAACGAAAAACTGGCCCGCAGCGACTTTCCCGACTTCAACGACCCCAACAAACTCGGCGAAGGCCGGGACATGGTGGAGAAGCTCTCCAAGCTGATCGGCATCTTTCAAAATCCGGTGCTCGATTTCTCCAAGAACCGCGCCGAGCATGACGACATTCTGGGCGATGCCTACGAATTCTTGATGCGGCACTTTGCCTCCGAGAGCGGCAAGAGCAAGGGGCAGTTCTACACCCCGTCCGAAGTCACCCTGCAAGACGACGCCTACCTGATTGCCGCTGACGGCTGGGTCCAGGGCGCGCAGCCGCGCGAGATCGTGCAAGTCAAGGACAAGATCAGCAAACTCGTCTGGCCCGAGCTGCATGACTACCTGCTGGGTAAACGCCGCTTCAAGTCTGACCTTGTGCCCGCCAGCATTCTGGTAGCCAAATACTTTGCACCCGAGCGCGCCGCCATCGACGCGCTGGACAACCTGCTGGCCGCACTGGAGCAACAACTGGATGACATGCTGGAGGAGCACAACGGCGAAGACGGGCTGCTGAGTGAGGTGATTGAAGGCGAAGGCGACAAGCAGAAGATCAGCGCCAAGGCCGTGAAGGCGCGCCTGAAAGACGTCGGCAAAGACCCGGACTATGCCGACGAACGCCGGGTACTGGCCGCCTACGCCGATGTGCTGGACCAGCAGGCTGATGCCAAAACCCAGCGCAAAACCGCGCAAGACGCGCTGGACAAAAAGATCGCCGCCAAATACCCCACGCTGACCGAGACGCAGATCAAGACCCTGGTGGTGGACGATAAATGGATGGCGCACCTGGCCGTTTGCGTGCAAGGCGAGCTGGACCGTGTCTCCCAAACCCTCACCGGCCGCATCCGCGAACTGGCCGAACGCTACGCCACACCGCTGCCCCAGCTCACCGACGAGGTGGCAACGCTGGCCGCGCGGGTGGAGGAACACCTTAAACGCATGGGAGCGACATGGAACTAATCCTTGGTGACACCGAGACGGCCTACCTTGACCTGCTCAGGCAAATATCCGACACCTACACCCAGGGCCGCGTGCAGGCGGTGCAGGCGGTCAACACCCACATCACGCAAACCTATTGGCAGGTGGGGCGGCAGATTGTGGAGTTTGAACAAGGCGGCAAAGCCCGGGCAGAGTACGGCAAGGCGCTCATCAGCAAACTGGCCAGCGACCTTAGCCTGCGCCATGGCAAGGGGTTTAGCCGTAGCAACTTGACTCGATTCCGCCAGTTTTACCTGGCGTGGCCAATTGGTGCGACGCTGTCGCACCAATTGGGCTGGTCGGTGATTGTGGAGTTGCTAAAGATCGACGACCCGCTGGAACGCAGCTTCTACGAGCAACAAACCTTGCGCGAACGCTGGTCAGTACGCGAGTTGGTGCGCCAGAAAGAAAGCGCACTGTTCCTGCGCCTGGCCGCCAGCAAAGACAAGGCGGGCATATTGCAGCTTGCCGCCCAAGGCCAACTCATCGAACAGCCCGCCGACCTGCTGCGTGAGCCCTATGTATTTGAATTTCTGAAAATCCCCGAGCCCTACCTGGTGTCGGAGACCCAGTTAGGCTTCACAGGGCGGCCGCCGCGGCTTTGAACTTCTCGGCGGATTGCACATTTCCCAATTTGTCCATCGTTGCGGCGTAGCGGAGTAGGACTTCCTTTGTGTAAGTTCGCTCTTGCCCGACGAAAGCCGTTGAGATGGGAATGAAACGGGATACCACTATCTCGCCCTCACTCCATTTGTTTTGCCCTGCTAAATTCACTGAGAGCTCGACGAGGCGCCGCCCGATTTTTACGCCGGTCGGTCCAGACAATGTCTCTTCGATGGCAAGAGACTCCTTCAAAACCTCTTCCGCTTCCGCGAACTTGGCGAGCCGACGCTTAATTCGCGCTAAGTTGTAAAGGCGCTGCGACTTCAGCTCGGGGCCAAGATTTCCCCAGTCTACATTCTTGACCGATCGATAGCATGCTTCTTCCGCAGATGCCAAGTCTCCAGTTGACTCGGCGGCGCTGCACTGTGCTGCATATCGATCCGAGGTCGCTTGGTTCAAGGGATTCGCGCATCCTGCGAACAGCAGGACGATGGCAGAGATTAGGACTGAGTGTGATGAGCGCATTTGTGAAGCCTAACGTCGAAGTCAAGCCGCGACGCGCTAGCGCGTTGTCGTTCTTGGACGACCAGTTAAATTTCGCTCCACTTCCATGCGAAGCGCTGCATTAATCCGTGACTGATAGCCAGCTCCTTGCGCCTTGAAAAATTCCAAGATGTCCGCATCCAAACGAACAGATGTGAGCACCTTCGTGGGAGTGGCCTGCGGACCGCGTCCGCGTTTGATAACTGGCGCACCAAGCATGTCTTCAGTCCACGCTGGATTGTCAGGATCGTTAACCTTAGCCGAGGTATTCTTTGGCAACTTGGCGGTAATAGCGAGTTTCATGTTTTTCTGCCTTTCGCAGCGAGATCACGTGAGGCCCTTTCGGGCGCTCTGTGTAAACCATCACAACCACGTCTGCCTCAAGAAGGCCGAAGCAAACCAAGCGCTCCTCGCCATAGTCTTGGCGTTTGTCTTCGCGGGTCACAGTGAAGTGGTCCCAGATTGCATCGCATCCAACGAAGTCAAACCCATGATTCTTGATGTTCAGCTTGCGCTTTGATTCGTCCCATGTGAGCATTTTTAATTGTATCTACAAAATACAGAGACGCAAGGTGAAATTTAACGTTGGCGCTGTACGGCGCGCAGCCCGCGCCGCGAAGCGGCGACCTTTGGCTGCGTGGCGGCCAACACGCACCGAGCCTTGAAACAAGACGAAGTGAAAGTGACAACAGAACTGCTTACCGAAGTGCTGGCCAGCGACAACCTGGCGCAAGCATGGAAGCGGGTGAAGGCCAACAAAGGCGCGCCGGGTATTGAC